>NZ_SOEM01000026.1:0-54338 GCF_004368875.1 Neorhizobium sp. R1-B | reverse complement strand
GAGCACATCCTGCTCGCCCGTCAGGTTGGCGTTCCCGCGATCGTTGTCTTCCTCAACAAGGTCGACCAGGTTGACGATGCCGAGCTTCTCGAGCTCGTCGAACTGGAAGTGCGCGAACTCCTGTCGTCCTACGACTTCCCGGGCGACGACATTCCGATCATCAAGGGTTCGGCGCTTGCTGCTCTTGAAGATTCGGACAAGAAGATCGGCGAAGACGCGATCCGCGAGCTGATGGCAGCGGTTGACGCCTACATCCCGACGCCTGAGCGTCCGATCGACCAGCCGTTCCTGATGCCGATCGAAGACGTGTTCTCGATCTCGGGTCGTGGTACGGTCGTGACCGGCCGCGTCGAGCGTGGCATCGTCAAGGTTGGCGAAGAAGTCGAGATCGTCGGCATCCGCCCGACCTCGAAGACGACGGTGACCGGCGTTGAAATGTTCCGCAAGCTGCTCGACCAGGGCCAGGCCGGCGACAACATCGGCGCGCTGATCCGCGGTGTAAACCGTGACGGCGTCGAGCGTGGCCAGATCCTCTGCAAGCCGGGTTCGGTCAAGCCGCACAAGAAGTTCAAGGCCGAAGCCTACATCCTGACGAAGGAAGAAGGCGGCCGTCATACGCCGTTCTTCACCAACTACCGTCCGCAGTTCTACTTCCGCACGACGGACGTGACGGGCATCGTGACGCTTCCGGAAGGCACGGAAATGGTCATGCCTGGCGACAACGTCACCGTTGACGTCGAGCTGATCGTACCGATCGCGATGGAAGAAAAGCTGCGCTTCGCCATCCGCGAAGGCGGCCGCACCGTCGGCGCCGGCATCGTCGCTTCCATCATCGAGTAAGCGATGATGGGGCCGGTGCAGACCAGATCTGCGCCGGATGCATGAATTCTTTTAAGCAAGCGGCCGTTTAGCCGCTTGCTTATGACATAAAAATGTAGCAAATGGCGCGCGAGCGCGATTTGCCCCTGCTTCGCTATCGGGGCAGCAATCAAAATATAAGGTGGGTCGAAAGGCCCGGAGAGTGGAAAGGGATACCGGCTCGGTGTCCCCTTCGATCTTTGAAACCGGTGGTCCGCCTTAGGAAAAAGAACAAACCCGTGCCTTTCGTTCGGCACGTGGATAACAGACAACAAGGATAACGTCGAATGAACGGCCAAAATATCCGCATTCGCCTGAAGGCGTTCGATCACCGGATTCTCGATGCTTCCACGCGCGAGATCGTGTCGACGGCGAAGCGCACCGGTGCTAGCGTCCGGGGCCCCGTTCCGCTTCCGACCCGCATCGAGAAGTTTACGGTTAACCGGTCCCCCCACATCGACAAGAAGAGCCGCGAGCAGTTCGAGATGCGCACCCACAAGCGCCTTCTCGATATCGTTGACCCGACACCGCAGACGGTAGACGCGCTGATGAAGCTCGATCTCGCCGCTGGTGTCGATGTTGAGATCAAGCTCTGAGACTTCGGTTTCAGACTGAGTGAGAAGGATTGAACCGATGCGTTCGGGTGTAATTGCACAGAAGGTGGGAATGACCCGCGTCTACAACGACGCCGGCGAGCATATCCCGGTAACCGTATTGCGGCTGGAGAACTGCCAGGTCGTCGCACACCGCACCGTTGAGAAGAATGGCTACACCGCCGTTCAGCTCGGTGCCGGCACGGCCAAGGTAAAGAACACCTCCAAGGCGATGCGCGGCAACTTTGCCGTCGCAAATGTCGAGCCGAAGGCGAAGCTCGTCGAGTTTCGCGTTTCCGAAGACAACATGATCGATGTCGGCACTGAGCTGAAGGCCGATCATTTCACGGCCGGTCAGCTGGTGGACGTCACCGGTACCTCGATCGGTAAGGGTTTTGCCGGCGCCATGAAGCGTCACAACTTCGGTGGTCTGCGTGCCACGCACGGTGTGTCCGTTTCGCACCGTTCGCATGGTTCGACTGGTAACAACCAGGATCCGGGCAAGGTCTGGAAGGGCAAGCGCATGGCTGGTCATATGGGCCAGACGCGTGTCACCACCCAGAACCTCGAGATCGTCTCCACCGACGAGAACCGTGGCCTGATCCTCGTCAAGGGCGCCGTACCCGGCTCCAAGGGCGCTTGGATCGTCGTTCGCGACGCCGTCAAGTCGGCCGCGAAGTAAGGGAGCCAGCTACAATGGAATACAACGTCAAGACCCTCGAGGGAAAAGACGCCGGCAAGGTCTCCCTGTCGGACGAGATTTTCGGCCTCGATCCGCGCGAAGACATTCTGGCCCGCATGGTTCGTTGGCAGCTCGCCAAGAAGCAGCAGGGCAGCCACAAGACCAAGAGCCGTTCGGAAGTTTCCCGCACCGGTGCGAAGATGTACAAGCAGAAGGGTACGGGCCGCGCTCGTCACCATTCGGCCCGTGCTCCGCAGTTCCGTGGCGGTGGCCGTGCTCATGGTCCGGTCGTCCGCAGCCATGAGCATGATCTTCCGAAGAAGGTCCGCGCTCTCGCCCTGCGTCACGCCCTGTCCGCAAAGATGAAGTCGGAAGACCTCATCATTGTCGACAACCTGGTGGCCGCTGAAGCGAAGACCAAGGCTCTGGCCGGCTCCTTCGCCGAACTCGGTTTCACCAACGCGCTGTTCATCGGCGGCGCCGAGCTCGACAACAACTTCAAGCTCGCCGCTCAGAACATCCCGAACGTCGATGTTCTGCCGGTTCAGGGCATCAATGTTTACGATATCCTGCGCCGCGGCAAGCTCGTGCTTTCCAAGGCTGCGGTAGAAGCTCTGGAGGAGCGGTTCAAATGACGGATCTTCGCCACTATGATGTGATCGTCTCGCCGGCGATCACCGAAAAGTCGACGCTGGCATCCGAGCAGAACCAGGTCGTCTTCAACGTTGCCAAGACTGCTTCCAAGCCGGAGATCAAGGCTGCCGTAGAGGCGCTGTTCGGCGTGAAGGTCACGGCCGTCAACACGCTTGTCCGCAAGGGCAAGGTGAAGCGGTTCCGCGGCTTCATCGGCAAGCAGAAGGACGTAAAGAAGGCTGTCGTGACCCTGGCCGAAGGTCAGACGATCGACGTCTCCACCGGTCTCTGAGGTATAAGATAATGGCATTGAAAAGCTTCAACCCGACGACCCCGAGCCAGCGTCAGCTGGTCATCGTCGACCGGTCCGGCCTTTGGAAGGGCAAGCCTGTCAAGACGCTGACGGAAGGTCTCTCCAAGAGTGGCGGCCGTAACAACCTCGGTCGCATCACCGCCCGCTTCATCGGCGGCGGTCACAAGCGTACTTACCGCCTGGTCGACTTCAAGCGTCGCAAGTTCGACGTCGAAGGCACGGTCGAGCGTCTGGAATACGACCCGAACCGCACCGCGTTCATCGCGCTCGTCAAGTACGAGGACGGCGAATTGGCCTACATCCTCGCACCGCAGCGCCTTGCTGCGGGCGACAAGGTCATCGCATCCGACAAGGCTGTCGACGTAAAGCCGGGCAACACCATGCCGCTGCAGTACATCCCGGTCGGCTCGATCGTTCACAACGTCGAAATGAAGCCGGGCAAGGGCGGTCAGATCGCCCGTTCGGCAGGCACCTACGTGCAGCTCGTCGGCCGCGATGCCGGCATGGCGATCCTCCGCCTGAACTCGGGTGAACAGCGCCTGGTGCCGGGCTCGTGCCTTGCAACCGTCGGCGCCGTTTCCAACCCGGACCACGGCAACATCAACGACGGCAAGGCTGGTCGCACCGTCTGGCGCGGCAAGCGTCCGCATAACCGCGGCGTCGTCATGAACCCGGTCGACCACCCGCACGGCGGTGGTGAAGGCCGCACCTCCGGTGGCCGTCATCCGGTCACCCCGTGGGGCAAGCCGACCAAGGGCAAGCGCACTCGTTCGAACAAGTCCACCGACAAGTTCATTATGCGCTCCCGCCACGACCGTAAGAAGTAAGAGAAGGGAAGTCGTTCAATGGCTCGTTCAGTATGGAAAGGTCCGTTTGTTGACGGCTATCTTCTCAAGAAGGCTGAGAAGGTACGTGAAGGCGGACGCAGTGAAGTGATCAAGATGTGGAGCCGTCGCTCCACGATCTTGCCGCAGTTCGTTGGTTTGACGTTTGGCGTCTACAACGGCTCGAAGCACATTCCGGTCAGCGTCAACGAAGACATGGTCGGACACAAGTTCGGTGAATTCGCTCCCACCCGTACCTATTACGGTCACGGCGCGGACAAGAAGGCGAAGAGGAAGTAATCATGGCGAAGGCTAAGACCGAACGCCGGCTGAAGGACAATGAGGCGCAGGCAGTTGCCCGCACCCTCCGCGTCAGCCCACAGAAGCTGAACCTCGTTGCCGCCATGATCCGCGGCAAGAAGGTCGAACGCGCGCTTGCAGAACTTGAATTCTCGCGCAAGCGCATCGCCGGCACAGTGAAGAAGACTCTCGAGTCCGCAATCGCCAATGCCGAAAACAACCATGACCTCGACGTCGACTCGCTGATCGTTTCGGAAGCTTATGTCGGCAAGTCGATCGTGATGAAGCGTTTCCACGCTCGTGGCCGCGGCCGTGCATCTCGCATCGAGAAGCCGTTTGCGCACCTGACGATCGTCGTTCGCGAAGTCGAGGAAAAAGGGGAGGCCGCATAATGGGCCAGAAAATTAATCCGATCGGTTTTCGCCTCGGCATCAACCGTACCTGGGACAGCCGCTGGTTCGCGGACAATGCCGAATACGGCCAGCTCCTCCATGAGGATCTGAAGATCCGCGCCTACCTGATGCAGGAGCTGAAGCAGGCCGGTATCGCCAAGGTGGTCATCGAGCGTCCGCACAAGAAGTGCCGCGTTACGATCCACTCGGCTCGCCCGGGTCTGATCATCGGCAAGAAGGGTGCGGACATCGAGAAGCTTCGCAAGAAGATCGCCACGATGACCAATTCGGAAACGCACCTCAACATCGTCGAAGTGCGCAAGCCGGAAATCGACTCGACGCTCGTCGCCCAGTCGATCGCTCAGCAGCTCGAGCGCCGCGTGGCTTTCCGCCGTGCGATGAAGCGTGCTGTTCAGTCCGCCATGCGTCTTGGCGCCGAAGGCATCAAGATCACCTGCGCCGGCCGTCTCGGCGGTGCCGAAATCGCCCGTACGGAATGGTACCGCGAAGGTCGCGTTCCGCTTCACACGCTGCGCGCTGACATCGATTACGGTACGGCTGAAGCCGAAACCGCATTCGGCATCTGCGGCATCAAGGTCTGGATCTTCAAGGGCGAGATCCTTGAGCACGATCCGATGGCTTCCGAACGTCGCGCGCTGGAAGGCGACGCGCAGGGTCCGGCAAGCCGTGAACGTGACCGTGGCGATCGTGGTGATCGTCGCCGCGAACGCGAAAACGCTTGATCAACGCTGGCGAAAGATAAGCTCGGAGAAGTAAGAAAATGTTGCAGCCAAAGCGTACCAAGTACCGCAAGCAGTTCAAGGGTCGCATCAAGGGTGTGGCCAAGGGCGGCTTCGATCTGGCCTTCGGCGAATTCGGCCTGAAGTCCCAGGAACCCAACCGCGTCAATGCCCGCGAGATCGAGGCGGCCCGCCGCGCGATCACGCGTGCCATGAAGCGCGCCGGCCGTGTGTGGATCCGCGTATTCCCGGACGTTCCGGTGACCGCGAAGCCGACCGAAGTGCGTATGGGTAAGGGCAAGGGCTCTGTCGAATACTGGGCCTGCAAGGTCAAGCCCGGCCGCATGATGTTCGAGATCGATGGTGTTTCGGAGGAGCTCGCCCGCGAGGCGCTTCGTCTCGGCGCCGCCAAGCTCTCGGTCAAGACGCGCTTCGTACAGCGCATCGCAGAGTAAGGAGAAGGCACGATGAAAGCCGAAGACGTACGCGGCCTCACGGCCGATCAGCTCAAGGACAAGCTCGCCGACCTCAAGAAGGAGCAGTTCAACCTGCGCTTCCAGAAGGCCACCGGTCAGTTGGAAAAGTCCTCGCGCATCAACGAAGTCCGCAAGGATATCGCCCGCGTGAAAACCATTGCCCGCCAGAAGGCGGCAGAAGCCAAGGCTTAAGGAAGAATAATATGCCGAAACGCATTCTGCAGGGCGTAGTCGTTTCCGACAAGAACGAGAAGACCGTTGTTGTCCGGGTAGAGCGCCGATTCGCGCATCCGCTGCTTCAAAAGACGGTCCGCCGTTCCAAGAAGTACAAGGCGCATGACGAGAACAATCAGTACAAGGTTGGTGACGTTGTTTCCATCGAGGAATGCGCGCCGATCTCCAAGGATAAGCGCTGGACGGTGGTTGCCGCCCAGGCTTAATTTTACAGAGATTTCGGCCAGGCCCTTGCGTCTGGCTGAAATATCTGTATGAAGCAGCGCATTGGCGCAGGACGCTCGGTAACGGGCGTTCTTTTGCTTTGAGCGCAGGGAAGGTCCCTTTCAGGGAAACCACCTTGGCAAGACCCATCCCGCGCACATCGAAATTCTGTCCAAAGCCGGCTCCGTACGTTTTCAGCGTTCGGTAGCGCCGGTCATTAGAAAAAGGCGACCTGACATGATTCAGATGCAAACAAACCTCGACGTGGCGGACAATTCCGGCGCACGTCGTGTCATGTGCATCAAGGTGCTGGGCGGCTCGAAGCGTAAGTATGCTTCCATCGGCGACGTCATCGTCGTTTCGATCAAGGAAGCCATCCCGCGCGGCCGCGTCAAGAAGGGTGATGTGATGAAGGCGGTTGTTGTGCGTACCGCCAAGGACATCCGTCGTCCGGACGGCAGCGTCATCCGCTTCGACAACAACGCAGCGGTCCTCATCGACAACAAGAAAGAGCCGATCGGCACCCGTATCTTCGGACCGGTTCCGCGCGAACTTCGCGCCAAGAACCACATGAAGATCATCTCGCTGGCTCCGGAAGTACTGTAAGGGAGCGCGAGACATGCAGAAGATTAAGAAGGGCGACAACGTCGTCGTATTGACCGGCAAGGACAAGGGCCGCACTGGCGAAGTGCTTCAGGTTCTGCCGAAGGAAGACCGCGCCGTCGTGCGTGGCATCAACATGGTGAAGCGCCACCAGCGTCAGTCTCAGACGCAGGAAGCTGGCATCATCAACAAGGAAGCTTCCATTCACCTGTCGAACATCGCGATCGCCGCGAAAGACGGCAAGCCGACCCGTGTTGGCTTCTCCGTTGTCGACGGCAAGAAGGTGCGTGTGGCCAAGCGTACGGGAGATGTGATCGATGGCTGAGGCAAAATATGAGCCGCGGCTCAAGAAGGAATATGTTTCCCGCATCCGCGGCGCGCTGAAGGAGCAGTTCTCCTACGCAAACGAGATGATGATCCCGAAGCTGGACAAGATCGTGATCAACATGGGCGTTGGCGAAGCGACGGCTGACTCGAAGAAGCCAACCGTTGCTGCTGCAGACCTCGCAGCGATCGCCGGTCAGAAGCCGGTCATCACGCGCGCTCGCAACTCGATCGCAGGCTTCAAGGTCCGCGAACAGATGCCGATCGGCGCGAAGGTCACTTTGCGCGGCGCCCGCATGTATGAATTCCTGGATCGCCTGGTCAACATCGCGCTTCCGCGCGTTCGCGACTTCCGCGGCCTGAATCCAAAAAGCTTTGACGGCCGTGGCAACTTCGCCATGGGCATCAAGGAACACATTGTGTTCCCTGAGATCAACTACGACAAGGTTGATCAGATGTGGGGCATGGACATCATCGTTTGCACGACGGCGACCAACGACGACGAAGCGCGGGCTCTTCTGAAAGAGTTCAACTTCCCGTTCCGTCAGTAACCGTAACGACGAGCGTTAAAAAGGAACTCCCGATATGGCGAAAACCAGCGCAGTTGAAAAGAACAAGCGCCGCCGCAAGACCGTCGCTCAGCACGCTGCCAAGCGCGCTGTTCTGAAGGCGACCATCATGAACCAGGACCTTCCGATCGAAGAGCGGTTCAAAGCAACTATCAAGCTCGCTTCGCTGCCGCGCGATGGCTCGAAGACGCGTATCCGCAACCGTTGCGAAGTCACCGGTCGCCCGCGCGCTTTCTATCGCAAGCTCAAGATGTCGCGTATCGCGCTTCGTGAGCTTGGCAACCTCGGCAAAGTGCCGGGCATCGTCAAGTCGAGCTGGTAAGGAGATCGTTAGATGACCATGACTGATCCCTTGGGCGATATGCTCACCCGTATCCGCAATGGTGCCGCTCGCCGCAAGTCGACCGTAAGCACGCCGGCTTCCAAGCTGCGCGCTCGCGTCCTCGACGTTCTGCAGGCGGAAGGCTACATCCGCGGTTATTCGGAAATCGATTACGGTAACGGCAAGTCCGAAATCGAAATCGAACTCAAGTACTACGAAGGTGCGTCGGTGATCCGTGAGATCGGGCGCGTCTCCAAGCCGGGCCGCCGGGTCTATGTCTCGGTAAAGTCCATTCCGCAGGTCGCGAACGGCCTCGGCATCACCATCCTTTCGACCCCGAAGGGCGTGATGGCCGATCACCAGGCTCGCGAACAGAACGTTGGTGGCGAGGTTCTCTGCTCGGTCTTCTAAGACTTGAGCAGGGGAACTCCATAACGAACAGACAGGATTGAAACATGTCTCGTATCGGTAAAAAGCCCGTTCAGGTTCCTGCAGGGATCACGGCCACTGTTGATGGCCAGAAAGTGACTGCCAAGGGCCCGAAGGGCGAGCTGTTCTTCGTCGCAAACGACGAGATCAAGCTGGCACTCGAAGACAATGCCGTTTCGGTGACCCCGGTCAACGATTCGAAGGATGCTCGTTCCAAGTGGGGCATGTCCCGCACGATGATCGAAAACATCTTCAAAGGCGTGAAGGACGGTTTTGAGCGCAAGCTCGAGATCAACGGCGTTGGTTACCGCGCGTCCATGCAGGGCAAGAACCTGCAGCTGGCGCTCGGTTTCTCCCACGACGTGGTCTATGAACCGCCGCAGGGCATCACCATTGCCGTTCCGAAGCCGACGGAAATCGTCGTGACCGGCATCGATAAGCAGCAGGTCGGTCAGGTTGCCGCGGAAATCCGCGAATACCGCGGTCCGGAGCCCTACAAGGGCAAAGGCGTCAAGTACGCCGAGGAACGGATCGTCCGCAAGGAAGGCAAGAAGAAGTAAGGATCACGCGAAATGGCTAGCAGGAAACAAGCACTTGCAAAGCGCGCGAGCCGCGTGCGCCGCCAGATCAAGGCGGTTGCCAACGGCCGTCCGCGCCTGTCGGTTCATCGCTCGTCGAAGAACATATATGTCCAGGTCATCGATGACGTGGCCGGCCGCACTCTTGCTGCCGCTTCCACGCTCGACGCTGATCTGCGCTCGGCGCTGAAGACCGGCGCTGACGTCGCGGCTGCTGCCGCCGTCGGCAAGCTGGTAGCCGAACGTGCCGCCAAGGCCGGTGTCAAGGAAGTCGTGTTCGATCGCGGCGCCTTCATCTATCACGGCCGCATCAAGGCGCTCGCCGAAGCTGCCCGCGAAGGCGGTCTGAGCTTCTAAGAATTTTCGCCCGGTTTCCTTCAAAGAGGGGAGGCCGGGCGAAACGCGGTTCTGCCGCAATCATCAGTCGTTCCATCCTAGTCCTTCACGGACAGGGGATGGTTGGCTCCCGGAAATTGCCCGTTGCACCCGGAAAAGAAAAAGGAAAAGGACAATGGCACAAGAAAGAAGAGGCCAGCGCGAAGATCGCCAGAGCCGCGAAGAGCGCGATAGCGAATTCGTCGACAAGCTGGTCGCGATCAACCGCGTCGCCAAGGTCGTCAAGGGCGGCCGTCGTTTTGGTTTCGCAGCCCTCGTCGTCGTTGGCGACCAGAAGGGCCGCGTTGGCTTTGGCCATGGCAAGGCACGCGAAGTGCCGGAAGCCATCCGCAAGGCAACTGAAGCTGCCAAGCGCGAACTGATCTTCGTACCGCTGCGCGATGGCCGTACGCTGCATCACGACGTCAACGGCCGTCACGGCGCCGGCAAGGTTCTGCTGCGCTCCGCTAAGGCCGGTACCGGCATCATCGCCGGCGGCCCGATGCGCGCCGTTTTCGAAACCCTTGGCATGCACGATGTTGTCGCCAAGTCGACCGGTTCGTCGAACCCTTATAACATGGTTCGCGCCACGTTCGACGCCCTGAAGCATCAGGTGCATCCGAAGGACGTTGCAGCTCAGCGTGGTCTCAAATACGCCACGCTGCAGGCTCGCCGCGCCGCTTCCGGCAACGCGTCTGAAGAATAAGAGGAGTCTGATCCATGGCCAAGGCTACGAAGAAGACTGAAGCAAAGACGATCACGGTCGAACAGATCGGCTCGCCTATTCGCCGTCCGGCTGTCCAGCGCGCAACGCTGGTTGGTTTGGGCCTCAACAAGATGCACCGGGTCCGCACCCTGGAAGACACTCCTTCCGTTCGTGGCATGATCCGGGCTGTCCAGCATCTCGTTCGCGTTGTCGACGAGAAGTGAGACGGAGGAATTGACCATGAAACTGAATGAGATCAAGGACAACGAAGGCGCCACCAAGGATCGTATCCGCGTCGGTCGCGGTATCGGTTCCGGCAAGGGCAAGACCGGTGGTCGGGGCGTGAAGGGTCAGAAGGCCCGTTCCGGCGTTGCGATCAACGGCTTCGAAGGCGGCCAGATGCCGATCTATCGCCGCCTGCCGAAGCGCGGCTTCAACAACATCTTCGCCTCTGACTACGTCGTCGTTTCGCTCGGCCGTATCCAGACCGCGATCGATGCTAAGAAGCTCGACCCGAAGGCCACGATCGACGCGGCTGCCCTCAAGGCTGCCGGTGTCATCCGTCGCCCGAAGGACGGCGTGCGCATCCTGTCCGACGGCGAACTTAAGGCTAAGGTATCGATCGAAGTTGCCGGCGCTTCCAAAGCTGCCGTCGAAAAGATCGAAAAGGCCGGCGGTTCGGTGAAGCTTCTCGCTGTAGCTGAAGCTGCGGCGGAATAAATCGTTTGAAAGTCGCCCGGTTTGAGCTTCACACCGGGCGATTTTATCTCCATATGTGAGCCTCACGATCCCGAAGCGATCCTGTTGGTCGCCTGACCGGGATCATACGGAAAACAGGGTGAGGCATCCGATTGCGTCCGCAATCTCCGCGCCCGGTTTTTTTGAACCAGAATTTTTAGACTGCTTTCCGGGTACGGCATTTCCCCCGCCGCCGGAGATTTGGTCGGGCGGAGAATTGCATGGCTTCTGCAGCGGAACAACTTGCCTCCAATCTGAATTTTTCCACCTTCGCCAAGGCGGAGGACCTCAAAAAGCGGCTGTGGTTTACCCTTGCAGCATTGCTGGTTTATCGCCTCGGCACGCATATCCCGCTTCCGGGCCTGAACCCCGAAGCCTACGCTCAGGCTTTCCGCGGCCAGGCTGGCGGCATTCTCGGCCTCTTCAACATGTTTGCCGGCGGCGCCGTCGAGCGCATGGCGATCTTCGCCCTCGGCATCATGCCGTATATTTCCGCGTCGATCATCGTGCAGCTGATGACCTCGGTCGTGCCTTCGCTTGAGAACCTCAAGAAGGAAGGCGAGGCAGGCCGCAAGATCATCAACCAGTACACCCGTTACGGCACCGTCCTGCTCGGCACCTTGCAGGCCTATGGTATCGCCGTCGGCCTCGAGAGCGGGCAGGGGATCGTCGCGGATCCAGGCTGGTTCTTCCGCATTTCCACCGTTGTGACGCTCCTTGGCGGAACCATGTTCCTGATGTGGCTCGGCGAGCAGATCACCTCGCGCGGCATCGGCAACGGCATTTCGCTGATCATCTTCGCTGGCATTGCCGCAGGTCTTCCGACCGCACTGGCCGGCACACTGGAACTCGGCCGCACCGGCGCCCTTCCGACGGCGCTGATTCTCACTGTCATCGTGGTGGCCATCGGGGTCATCGCCCTGATCGTGTTTGTCGAGCGCGCCCAGCGCCGCCTTCTGATCCAGTATCCGAAGCGCCAGGTCGGCAACCGCATGTTCCAGGGCGATACGTCGCACCTGCCGTTGAAGCTCAATACCTCGGGCGTCATCCCGGCGATCTTTGCCTCGTCGCTGCTGCTTCTGCCGGCGACGGCGGCAGGCTTTGCAGGCAACAGCCAGCTCCCGAACTGGGCGACCATGATCATTTCTGCGCTCGGTCACGGCCAGCCGCTGTTCATGCTCTTCTACGGCATGCTGATCGCCTTCTTCGCCTTCTTCTATACCGCGATCGTCTTCAATCCGAAGGATACGGCGGACAATCTGAAGAAGCATGGCGGCTTCATTCCCGGCATCCGTCCGGGCGAGCGCACAGCCGAATACATCGATTACGTGCTGACCCGCATCACGGTGGTCGGCGCGATTTACCTCGTCTTCGTCTGCATCCTGCCGGAGTTCCTGGTTGCCCGCACGGGCGTGCCATTAGCCCTTGGTGGTACTTCGCTTTTGATCGTTGTCAGTGTAACCCTCGATACGGTTGCACAGATTCAGGGACATCTCATTGCGCAGCAGTATGAGGGTCTGATCAAGAAGTCGAAACTGCGCGGAGGAAAGAGGGGACGATGAGATTGATTCTTTTGGGGCCGCCGGGCGCGGGTAAGGGAACCCAGGCCCAGCGGATCGTGGAGAAGCACGGCATACCGCAGCTCTCCACGGGGGACATGCTTCGGGCCGCGGTGGCCGCCGAGACGGAAGTCGGCAAGCGCGCCAAGGCGGTTATGGACGCAGGCAACCTCGTCTCCGACGACATCGTCAACGCGATCGTCTCCGAGCGAATCGACCAGGCGGATGCCGCCAACGGCTTTATCCTCGACGGTTTCCCCCGCACGCTCGTCCAGGCCGATGCGACCGAGGAAATGTTGCGGTCGAAGGGCCTCGATCTTTCCGTGGTCATCGAGCTGCGTGTGGACGACAAAGAGCTCGTTCGCCGCGTCTCGGGCCGGTATTCCTGCGCCCAGTGCGGTACGGTCTATCACGATACGGACAAGAAGCCGGCAAGCGAGGGCGTCTGCGACAAGTGCGGCTCGACGCATTTCAAGCGCCGGCCGGACGACAATGCCGAGACCATGACCAAGCGTCTCGAGGTCTATTACAAGGAGACCTCGCCGCTGATCGGTTATTACCACGCCAAGGGCAAGCTCAAGGTTGTGGATGGCATGGCCGAGATCGACGAGGTCACGGCTGATATCGAGGCAATCCTGGCGGCTCTCTAGGAGGCCGTCATCGATCTGTTAAAGAATCTTGGGCGGAGCGGTTGCATTTCGGCGCTGATTCCGCTAAACACCGCGCCAACTCGCGACAGCTATTGAGCGATCGGCGCGGATTTCCCGCAAGGACATCCGGGACCGGTCGTTTTGACCTGTTCCGTATGGCGTTTGAACTGGCGGCCGCTGAGTGGCTGCTCTCATAGAAGAAGTACCACTTGCCGGATGGCAACTGGAACCAAGGAGAATAGGCGTGGCACGTATCGCTGGCGTCAACATCCCGACTGCGAAGCGCGTCGTTATCGCGCTGACCTACATTCACGGGATCGGCACGAAATTTGCGCAGGAAATCGTGGAAAAGGTCGGTATTCCGGCTGAGAAGCGCGTCCATCAGCTGACGGACTCGGAAGTCCTCCAGATCCGCGAAACCATCGACCGCGACTATCAGGTCGAAGGTGACCTTCGTCGCGAAACCTCGATGAACATCAAGCGCTTGATGGACCTCGGCTGCTACCGCGGCCTGCGTCATCGCCGCGGCCTTCCGGTTCGCGGTCAGCGCACGCACACCAACGCCCGTACCCGCAAGGGTCCGGCTAAGGCGATTGCTGGCAAGAAGAAGTAATTTTGGGTGATCGGTCTTGGTGGGTAGGGGCGTTGCCGCTGCTCGCCGTGACGTTTATGGATCACTCCAAGGTGGAGCCGCTGGAATTACGGCGGTGCAGAGATCAACGAAAGGGATAATATGGCCAAGGAAGCCACCCGCGTTCGCCGCCGCGAACGCAAGAATATCACGTCGGGCGTAGCTCACGTCAATTCAACCTTCAACAATACGATGATCACCATCACTGACGCGCAGGGCAATGCCATTGCCTGGTCGTCTGCTGGTGCCAAGGGCTTCAAGGGTTCGCGCAAGTCGACCCCGTTCGCGGCTCAGATCGCTGCCGAAGACTGCGCCAAGAAGGCTCAGGAGCATGGCATGAAGTCGCTGGAAGTCGAAGTTTGCGGTCCGGGCTCCGGCCGTGAATCGGCTCTGCGCGCTCTGCAGGCTGCCGGCTTCATGATCACCTCGATCCGCGATGTGACCCCGATCCCGCACAACGGCTGCCGCCCGCGTAAGAAGCGCCGCGTCTGATCGTCGGAATGGAAGGGGCTGCCGAAGGGCGGCCTCTCTCGTGAACTCGGGCATAGCCGCCTGATCCTCTCTCGGAGGTTCGGCGGCTTTACCCATATAGCCGATGAACATCTCTGTTCCTCTCGGTGTTCCTCATGCTCGGTTGCCACGATTGAATGGTGGCAACGAACGGAAGGTATTTAGTCATGATCCAGAAGAACTGGCAGGAACTGATCAAGCCGAACAAGGTGGAATTCTCCTCCTCCGGCCGTACCAAGGCAACGCTGGTTGCCGAACCCCTGGAGCGCGGCTTCGGTCTGACGCTCGGCAACGCGCTTCGCCGCGTGCTTCTGTCGTCTCTGCGCGGTGCTGCTGTTACCGCAGTGCAGATCGACGGCGTATTGCATGAGTTCTCCTCCATCCCGGGCGTCCGGGAAGATGTGACGGACATCGTGCTCAACATCAAGGAAATCGCCATCAAGATGGATGGCGACGATGCCAAGCGCATGGTTGTGCGCAAGCAGGGCCCAGGCGCTGTCACCGCCGGCGACATTCAGACGGTCGGCGATATTGAGATCCTGAACCCCGACCACGTGATCTGCACACTCGACGAGGGCGCAGAAATCCGCATGGAGTTCACGGTCAACAACGGCAAGGGCTATGTCCCGGCCGATCGCAACCGCGCGGAAGACGCTCCGATCGGGCTTATCCCGGTCGACAGCCTCTATTCCCCGGTCAAGAAGGTGTCCTACAAGGTGGAAAACACCCGTGAAGGACAGGTTCTCGACTATGACAAGCTGACCATGACGATCGAAACTGACGGCTCGGTCACAGGCGAAGACGCTGTTGCCTTCGCCGCCCGGATCCTTCAGGACCAGCTCGGCGTGTTCGTCAATTTCGACGAACCGCAGAAGGAAGCCGAAGAAGAATCCGTCACCGAGTTGGCGTTCAACCCGGCGCTCCTCAAGAAGGTGGACGAACTGGAACTCTCTGTCCGTTCGGCCAACTGCCTGAAGAACGACAACATCGTTTATATCGGCGACCTCATCCAGAAGACCGAGGCGGAAATGCTGCGCACTCCGAATTTCGGTCGCAAGTCGCTGAACGAGATCAAGGAAGTTCTGGCATCCATGGGCCTCCATCTTGGTATGGAAGTTCCCGCCTGGCCGCCGGAAAATATCGAAGATCTCGCCAAGCGCTACGAAGACCAGTACTGAAATTAGCAAAGGCAGGTTTTGACTGCCTTTCCCCGTCAAACAGCAGGCACCTTGTCCAAAGATCCGGATGTCTGTATGTGCCAGGAAACGGCAGGCCCTAAGAAGAGTGGGTCCCTGCATTAAAGGAGAATAGCCATGCGCCACGGAGTAGCCGGCCGCAAGCTCAATCGTACCGCAAGCCACCGCAAGGCGATGTTCGCCAACATGGCGGCTTCGCTCATCACTCACGAGCAGATCGTGACGACCCTGCCGAAGGCGAAGGAAATCCGTCCGATCGTCGAAAAGCTCGTCACCCTCGGCAAGCGCGGCGACCTGCACGCTCGCCGCCAGGCGATCTCGCAGATCCAGGATCAGGACGCCGTCAAGAAGCTGTTCGACGCCATTGCCTCGCGTTACGCAACCCGCAACGGCGGTTACCTGCGTATCATGAAGGCTGGCTTCCGCCAGGGCGACAACGCTGCCATGGCCGTCATCGAGTTCGTCGAGCGCGATGTCGACGCCAAGGGCGCAGCCGACAAGGCTCGTGTTGCTGCTGAAGCAGAAGCTGCCGAAGCCGCATAATCCTGTCCGCATAGTCGGAATTTAGAAAAAGCCGGGTGGCAACGCCCGGCTTTTCTGCGTCAGCACTGACGTTGTTGTGCCGATGTTTGAGCTGCATCAATGAACGGCGTTTCCCATCGGTGTTCAATACTAGTATCTGCGCTTCCTCCCCCAAGGGCGCAGCAGGGCCGATTTCCCGCGGTCCGAAGAAAGGCCGGGCGCGAGCCCGGCCTTTGCCATTATCGGGACAACCATTTCGCCGGTGAGGCCCAGTCTTTGCATCGGATGGGCGCTCGCATCATGTCGCCGGCGGTTGCTGGTCTGCCGTCGGCGGTCCGGACCAGGAGGGTGGCCAGCGATCGAAGTCCCTCGCCATCCAGATCGCCTCTCCCTGAAGGGCGAACAACGCGTAACGCGGGGGATCCGGCCAACCGAACCAGTCGCGCTCCCGGGCGATCCACTGTTTGCCGTCAAATTGTGCGGTGGCGATTGTGACGTCGCCGAAACGTTGGATTTGCGGATGGCGTCCTATCCGGTCCTCATCGGCCGGCGTCGGCTTGAACCAGGAAATGGCACTCCGCCGACTTTGCCGGAAACGCCACCACCAAAGCAAGTCTATCCACCAGCCCTGGCCCAGACCGTCGGGGTCGAGGACCGCTGTCGGCTCCACTTGGTTACCGGCATTTCTTCCCATCGCGGGATAGTCGTCACGGCCCCGTGAAACGTCAACTCTGTCGTATTCCTCCGTTTAACGTGCTGGCCGTAAGGCAGGCTTGCCGCGCCTCCAGTTGAGAACCGGTCGCCGCAGCGGGCGGTAAGCGAGCAACAGGACGACGAGCGCAACGTGGATGAACGGCACCAGTGTAACCGATTTGACCGCGAGCACATAGTGGAACGCACCGCCGGCCGCGATCAGGTAGACGAGCTTGTGAAGCTTGTTCCAGCCCTGCTGGAGCTTACGGATAGACCAGTTGTTGGAGGTGAGTGCGAGCGGGAGGAGGAGCAGGAGGCAAGCAAATCCGATGGTGATGTAAGGCCTCTTCGCAATGTCGCCGCCGACCGCCCCGAGGTCGAGCCTGAGGTCGAGCAGTGCATAGACCGAAAAATGCATCAGGACGTAATAGAAGGCGAGAAGCCCAAGTGCGCGCCGGTAGCGGATCCAGTTGATGCCGGCGAGATCGCGCAGCGGGGTGATCGCGAGCGTCGCGATGATGAAGCGCAGCGCCCAGATGCCAAGGAGATGCTCGAATTCCTTGACGGGGTTGAAGCCCAGCCCGCCGGTGGCCGCCAGGTAGAAATACCAGGCGGCGGGACAGAGTCCGATCACATAGAGCATCCAGATGCTGGCGGAGTGATATCGGCGGGGCAGGGTGGGGAGGACCGCCATTCTCAATAGTTCGCCTTGAGGTCGAGGCCTGCATAGAGGCTTGCCACCTGCTCTGCATAGCCGTTGAACGGCAGGGTCGGCCGGCGCCCTGCGCCGAAGAAGCCGCCTTCGCCGATCCGCTGTTCGGTCGCCTGACTCCACCGGGGGTGGTCGACCGCCGGATTGACGTTGGAATAGAAGCCGTATTCACGCGCATTGGCGTTCTTCCAGGTCGTCTGCGGCTGCTGTTCGACCAGCGAGATCTTGACGATCGATTTGATGCTCTTGAAGCCATATTTCCATGGCACGACGAGACGGATCGGGGCACCGTTTTGGTTCGGCAGCGTTTCGCCATAGAGGCCGACCGCAAGAATAGTCAGGGGATGCCGGGCTTCGTCAAGCCGCAGGCCTTCGATATAGGGCCAGGGCAGAGGTTGGAAGAAGCCTTTCTGGCCGGGCATCTCCTCCGGCCGCACGACCGTTTCGAAAGCGACATATTTGGCGCTGCCGAGCGGTTCCACCTGATCGAGCAGGGCCGAAAGAGGGAAGCCGATCCAGGGAATGACCATCGACCAGCCTTCGACGCAGCGCATCCGATAGGTGCGGTCTTCGAGCGGTATCTTCATGAGTTCTTCGAGACCGAACTCCTTCGGCTTGCCGACCAAGCCGTCGACCTTGACGGTCCACGGGGTCGGCTTGAATTCCCCTGCATTCTGCGACGGATCCTCCTTGTTGACGCCGAATTCGTAGAAATTGTTGTAGGCGGTCACGGCTTCCTTGGGCGTCAGTGGTTCGTCCACTTTGAAAGCGCTGGGCGAGGCGGTAAGTGGTGCCGCCAGCGCACCGCCGGTGCCGCCGATGAGGAGGCCGGCAGCCGCCGTCCCCATGAAGCTTCGGCGGGACATGTAGATCTCGCGCGGTGTGATTTCCGAGGCCGGAATATGCGGCGGACGATGGGCGGACATGACGAAATCTCCTCTCAAGGCACAGGTGCCTTTTCTTCCTATACGTAACGCGGAACGGAAAGGTTTCACAGCATCGCAAAGATTGCGGCGGACCACGTTTGCGTGAGGAAACGATCGCTTTCGGTATGGAAAAGGCATGCCGGGAACCCCATCTCCGGTTTAAGGGTTCTCACCGTAGGGTGACAAAGCCTGCGATAGGAGATGGCGGATGACGACACGCAGCTGGGACGCGAGGACGGACGGCGAATTCACCGATCGCGCAGAACATCTGCGGCGCCTGCGCCGATTGGCGGCGATCGCGCGGCTGATGGATACGGCAATCCGCATTCCCGGGACCGGAATCCGCTTCGGCGCGGATTCGGTCCTCGGCCTCGTTCCACTCGTCGGCGATGCCGGCGGCGCCCTGGTCGGTCTTTATATCGTCAATGAAGCCCGCAGGCTCGGCCTGCCGCCGGCGAAGCTCGCGCGGATGCTCGGCAATGTCGCAGCCGATTCCATCCTCGGCAGCGTGCCTCTGGCGGGCGATGTCTTCGACCTCTTCTTCAAGTCGCATCGCCGGAACCTGCATGTGATCCTCGATCACTTCGGCATACATCCGGACGAGCTTCGGCAGAGATAGGCTAGCGGGCAACCGTACCGCTTTGGCCTGTCATGATAGTGACACTCATTGCCCTTTGCGGTAGGAAAGCCGCAAAACTAAGGGTTTTTGCGCGGCCGCCGGGAAAGCGGTAGACTGTTGCACACCCGAAAGACATCGAGGACAACACCATGCCTGCTTATCGCTCCAGAACCACGACCCATGGCCGCAACATGGCTGGCGCGCGCGGGCTCTGGCGTGCCACCGGGATGAAAGACAGCGATTTCGGCAAACCGATCATCGCCGTCGTCAACTCCTTCACCCAGTTCGTCCCAGGCCATGTGCATCTCAAGGATCTCGGCCAGCTCGTCGCCCGCGAGATAGAGGCTGCCGGAGGCGTCGCCAAGGAATTCAACACGATCGCCGTCGATGACGGCATCGCCATGGGCCACGACGGTATGCTCTATTCGCTGCCGTCGCGCGAAATCATCGCCGACTCGGTGGAATACATGGTCAATGCCCACTGCGCCGACGCCATGGTCTGCATTTCCAACTGCGACAAGATCACCCCCGGCATGCTGAATGCCGCCATGCGCCTCAACATTCCGGCGGTCTTCGTGTCCGGCGGCCCGATGGAAGCCGGCAAGGTTGTCCTGCATGGCAAGACTGTAGCGCTGGACCTGGTCGACGCGATGGTTGCCGCCGCCGACGAGGCTGTTTCCGACGCTGATGTCCAGGCGATCGAACGTTCGGCCTGTCCGACCTGCGGCTCGTGCTCCGGCATGTTCACCGCCAATTCCATGAACTGCCTGACCGAAGCGCTCGGCCTGTCGCTGCCGGGCAACGGCTCCACGCTCGCCACCCATTCCGACCGCAAGCGCCTTTTCGTCGAAGCCGGCCATTTGATCGTCGATCTCGCCCGCCGCTACTACGAACAGGAGGACGAAAGCGTTCTGCCGCGTTCGATCGCCACCAAGGAGGCTTTCGAAAACGCCATGTCGCTCGACATCGCCATGGGCGGTTCGACCAATACCGTGCTGCATATTCTCGCCGCTGCCTATGAAGGCGGCATCGACTTCGGCATGGAGGATATTGACCGGCTGTCGCGCAAGGTTCCGTGCCTCTCCAAGGTCGCACCGGCCAAGAGCGACGTGCATATGGAGGACGTCCACCGCGCCGGCGGCATCATGCGCATTCTGGGCGAACTGGATCGCGGAGGCCTGCTCAATCGCGACTGCGGCACGGTCCATGCGACCACGCTGGGAGATGCGATCGACCGCTGGGATATCACCCGCACTAACAGCGAAACGGTGCGCGAGTTCTTCCGCGCGGCACCTGGCGGCGTCCCCACCCAGGTCGCCTTCAGCCAGTCCTCGCGCTGGGACGATCTGGATGCCGACGGCGAGAAGGGCGTCATCCGCTCGGTCGAACATCCGTTCTCGAAGGATGGGGGGCTTGCAGTCCTTTACGGCAATATTGCCTTGGACGGCTGCATCGTGAAGACCGCCGGTGTCGACGAGAGCATCTTGAAGTTCAGCGGCCCGGCCGTCGTTTTCGAAAGCCAGGACGCCGCGGTAAAAGGTATTCTCGGCAATGAGGTGAAGGCAGGCGACGTCGTCGTCATCCGTTACGAAGGGCCAAAGGGCGGACCGGGCATGCAGGAAATGCTCTATCCGACGAGCTACCTGAAGTCGAAGGGGCTCGGCAAGGCTTGCGCGCTGATCACCGACGGCCGCTTTTCGGGCGGTACGTCCGGCCTTTCGATCGGCCATGCTTCGCCGGAAGCCGCCCAGGGTGGCGCGATCGGTCTGGTCCGTCAGGGGGACATCATCGAGATCGACATTCCGAACCGCACCATCCATCTTGCGGTTTCCGATGCCGAACTTGCCGCCCGCCGCCATGAGCAGGAAGCGCTTGGCTGGAAGCCGGCGGTTCCCCGCAAGCGCAACGTCACGACCGCGCTGAAAGCCTATGCCGCCTTCGCCGCCAGCGCCGATAAGGGCGCCGTGCGGATATTGCCTGAATAGGAGATTGAAGCTGGGTCGTCGTCACAGCGGCCTGCTCAAGTTCCTGTAGGCTTCGTCGAGCTGCTTCATCCGCTCGGCATAGGCGGTTCGGATGCATTCGATGTCTTCGCCGCAGGACTGACGCTTCTTGAGCCAGGCGCTCTGTTCCTCTTGAAGCTTGTCGCGGTTGCCCATGGGCAGCAGGTTTACGAGAATGTCGAAGGTGGTCACCATCTTCACGTCCGCGTCGTTGAGCGACCTCGTATCGCAGATCACCTTTTCATCTACCGCGAGATTGGCGCGGTCGCAGTCGAAGCTTGCCGCGGAGGCTGTCGGCGCCGCCCACAAGGCAAAGCCGATAAAAAGCCCGGCCGGCGCGGTTGCGATCGAAATATATCTCATGCTTGCACTCCTGATGCTGACTGGAGAAATCCAGGAACGTTCCACAACACCAAAGGATGCGCTAAAGCCGGACAACAAGGACGGAGGTCTCTCGCCGGACGCCATGGCTTCCGCTGCGGCAGGCTTTATATAGTACCGGGTAACCTTACCGTTTCCGCCGATCTCTCCGTGATTCGGCCACCTTTCTTTTCCAGCCTTCCGCGCTACAAATCGAACGGGTTTCATAAAGTGAGGAATCACATGCTGAGCGTTTTCAAACGCGTTTCGACCGGCCTTTTCGTCCTGGCGCTTCTATGTCCTGTCCCGGCAATGGCGCAGGAACAGAAGACGGTTCCGCAAAGCCGCCAGGAGATGCAGCTTTCCTTCGCGCCTCTGGTCAAGCAGAGGGCGGGTGCCGTCGTGAATGTCTACGCCGAGCGGGTCGTGCAGCGCGTCAATCCGTTTGCGGGCGATCCCTTCTTCGAGCAGTTCTTCGGACAGCGCATGCCGAACCGCACAGAGAAGCAGTCGTCCCTCGGTTCGGGCGTCATTCTTTCGGCAGATGGTCTGGTGGTGACCAATAACCACGTCATCGAAGGCGCCGACGACATCAAGATCGCGCTCGCCGACGGCCGCGAGTTCGCCTGCGACGTGATGCTGAAGGACGAAAGGGTCGATCTGGCCGTGCTGCGCATCAAGGCGAAGGAGCAGTTCCCGGTTCTGCCGGTCGCCGATTCCGACCACGTGGAGGTCGGCGATCTGGTGCTGGCCATTGGCAACCCGTTCGGCGTCGGTCAAACCGTCACGAGCGGCATCGTTTCGGCACTGGCACGCAACCAGGTCACCACGGGCGATTTCGGGTTCTTTATTCAGACCGACGCGTCCATCAACCCCGGCAACTCCGGCGGCGCGCTGATAAACATGAACGGCGAACTGATCGGGATCAATACGGCCATCTTCTCCCGCGGCGGCGGCTCGAACGGCGTCGGTTTTGCAATCCCCGCCAATCTCGTCAAAGTGTTCCTTGCTTCGGCCGCCGAAGGAAAGACCAGCTTCGAGCGGCCTTATGTCGGCGCGACATTCGATGCCGTCACCTCCGATGTCGCCGAAGCCCTTGGACTGAAGACGGCCCGTGGCGCTCTGGTGGTGCGCCTGGTCGAAGGCGGACCCGCCGATCGGGCCGGCTTGAAACCGGGCGAGGTGGTGACCGCCGTCAACGGCATCGCCGTCGAACATCCGGATGCGCTGGGCTACCGTCTGACGACGGCAGGACTCGGCAAGCAGGCGATGCTTGATGTCCAGACTGCGGACGGCCACCGGCAGGTGACGATCGCCCTCAACACCGCTCCGGAGACCACGCCGCCGGATGATCGCCTGCTCGAAGGCCGTCATCCCTTCGCGGGCCTGCATGTCGCCAATCTTTCGCCGAAACTTGCGACGGAACTTCGCATCCCGGCAGAAAAGGCGGGTGTCGTCGTCACGGATGTGGCGCGCGGCTCGCCTGCTGCCCGTTACGGCTTCGAGCCAGGTGATATCGTGATCTCTCTGAACGGCACGACCGTCACCTCGACCAAGGCTCTGGAAGGCATGCTGGATGAGGATCCTGGGTTCTGGCGGGTCGAGATCGAGCGCAAGGGCCAGCGTATCCGGCAGTTCTTCAGATGAGCGGCGATCTTTTCGCGTCGCGGGTTCCAGACGAGGTCGCCAGCCGGCGGCCTCTCGCGGATCGTCTGCGGCCGAAGACGCTGGATGAGGTGACGGGCCAGCCGCATCTGACGGGTGATGACGGCGTCCTGCGCCGGATGATCGCTTCGGGCTCGCTCGGTTCGATGATTTTCTGGGGACCTCCGGGAACGGGCAAGACGACGGTGGCGCGGCTGCTCTCGGGAGAGGCGGGGCTCGCCTTCGAACAGATTTCCGCGATCTTTTCCGGCGTGGCGGACCTGAAAAAGGTCTTCGAGGCGGCGCGGATGCGCCGCATGGACGGCCGGCAGACTCTGCTCTTTGTTGATGAGATCCATCGCTTCAATCGTGCCCAGCAGGACAGTTTTCTGCCGGTCATGGAAGATGGCACGGTCATTCTCGTTGGCGCGACGACGGAAAATCCAAGCTTCGAGCTGAATGCGGCTCTCCTGTCGCGCGCCAGGGTTCTGACCTTCCGGCCGCATGACGAAGAGAGCCTGATGGAACTGCTGCAGCGCGCCGAGCAGGTGGAGGGAAGACCGCTGCCGCTCGATCCAGATGCGCGGGCCAGCCTGATCCGCATGGCCGACGGAGATGGCCGAGCGGTGCTGACACTGGCCGAAGAGGTCTGGCGGGCAGCGCGGGAAGGAGAGGTATTCGATACCGAAGGCCTCATCCGGATCGTTCAACGTCGTGCTCCCGTTTATGACAAGGCTCAGGACGGTCACTACAACCTCATTTCGGCACTGCATAAATCGGTGCGTGGTTCGGATCCCGATGCCGCACTTTATTATCTGGCTCGCATGTTCGATGCCGGCGAGGACCCGCTTTATCTTGGGCGCCGCTTAGTCAGGATGGCGGTGGAAGATATCGGCCTAGCCGATCCCCAGGCGCTGGTCATCTGCAATGCCGCCAAGGATGCTTACGACTATCTTGGTTCGCCGGAGGGAGAGTTGGCCCTCGCCGAGGCCTGCGTCTATCTGGCGACCGCACCGAAATCGAACGCGGTCTACACGGCGTTCAAGGCGGCAACCCGCGCTGCAAAGGAAAATGGCTCGCTTCTGCCGCCGAAACATATCCTCAATGCGCCGACAAAGCTCATGAAAGGCGAGGGATATGGAGAAGGCTATCGCTACGACCACGACGAGCCGGACGCCTTTTCCGGTCAGGACTATTTTCCGGAAAAGATGGGGCGGCAAACGTTCTACGACCCTCCGGAACGAGGTTTCGAGCGCGAGATCAGAAAAAGGCTCGACTGGTGGGCCAAGCTTCGCAAGGAGCGGAATGCCGGGTGATTTTCGCAGAGGCGATCAGGATGCCTGCTTGTGAGTGGCAGCCGCTCCCGGCGCGGCGACAAGTTTGACGGAAGAGTCAGCCAGGCCGTGATGGCCTTCCATATCGACCACCAGATGCCAATGGCCGTTTTCCGGGATGACAAGCCGGATCGGCGATTTCTTGGCGATGCCGCCCACATATTTAAAATCCAGCTTCTCTGTGAAGCGCTGGAAGTTGACGGCGGTCAGCAGCCGCACGTTGTTGACCGCGTTCAACGTCACTTCGATCACGGTACCTGCCCGCTGCAGTTTCAGATCGTAGTGGGTAAAACGGAAGCCGGGAGCGGTCATCACTGCCTCGCTGATGCCAATATGGAAAGTTTGACTATTCTAATGTACCGCCCTTAACGAATTATGGAACCTCGCGGTTACTTATGGGTTAGTCCCGTGAACTTCGAACTCGCAGGCGATCCAGTAATATGTCGCCGGGAGTTCAACAAGGCGGCTTTCGTCCCCTGCAGCCGCCGTAAAACAACAATAATATTTGACCTCCGACTGAATATCCCGTCGTCTCCTCGCGGCGGGATTTCTTTTTGCGCGATTTTTTGTCGGCGCCTGTCGGCTTTCTTTCCGCTTCCCCGTCCTTGGGGCATCATCAAATGATCCTTAGAGGAGGAAGCCATGTCGAGCAGGATATTTGCGGTTGTAATTGCTGCCATCGCTGCATCGGTCACGCCGACCGTTGTCAAGGCGGAACAATCCGCGCCCTCGGTGAACCAACCGGTAGCGACCGAACCCTCCAGGAAGGGCCATATCGAGACGGGTGGCATTCGCTATTATTATGAGATCCGGGGTGAGGGCGAACCGCTCCTCCTTCTGCACGGCGGTCTCGGCTCGATCGATATGTTTGCCCCGGTCATGCCCATGCTCACTGGACACCGTCAGGTGATCGGCGTCGATCTTCAGGGGCACGGCCGCACGCCGCTCGGCAAGCGGCCTATTTCTCTGGAAGCCATGGGCGCCGACATGGGCAAACTGGTTTCCGAACTCGGTTACAAGCAGGTCGACGTGCTGGGTTATTCCATGGGCGGCGGCGTCGCGCTCCAGATGGCGGCTCAATCGCCGGATAAGGTGCGGAGGCTCGTGATAGCGTCCGCTCCCTTCGCGAGGAAAGGCTTCTTCCCCGAGATGATTCCGCAGCAGGAATCGGTTGGGGCTGGCATGGCGGAGATGATGAAGGACACGCCGATGTTCATCTCCTACAAGGCCGTTGCGCCGGACGTTTCGGAATTCCCAAGGCTGCTTGACGCGATGGGCGATCTGATGCGCCGTGATTATGACTATTCCGATGCGATCCCGAAGCTGACGATGCCGGTCATGCTGGTTTTCGGCGACAGCGATATGGTTCGCCCGGAACATATCGTGGAGTTTTATCAAAAGCTTGGCGGCGGTCTGAGGGATGCCGGATGGATGCGGGAAAACATGTCGAAGTACCGGCTGGCGATCCTGCCCGACCTGACGCACTACGAGGCCTTTGCGTCTCCCGCCATGACCGCGACCGTGCTGCCATTTCTCGACGGCAAGAGCAATGCTCCCAACTGGGCAGAGCAGGTCAAGAAGTGATCGTTTCGCCCAAGAAGATGCCGGTAAGCGCTGGCATCTTCAATGGCTTTCAGACGCTTGCCGGCGTTTTCGGATTCACATCCTCAATACGATGAATCAATCTCTTAGGTTCTCGTGGTCGAGCTGAGTGGTGAGCGCCAGCACCGTCTCGCAGGTCGGCGTGGCGACGCCGGTAAGTTTTCCGAGTGCAACGACCATGCCGGTCAGCGGGCCGATTTCGAGAGGTTTGCCGGCGATCAAATCCTGAAGCATCGAGGTTTTCACCGGGCCGAAGCCGCCGGAACGGTTCAACTGTTCATCGACGCTGCCGTTGAAGACCGCGCCAAGCGCTTCGCCAACCGCTCTCGTTTCGGTCATGACCTTGCTGATCTGCTCGACGAGGAGCCTATTCTCCATCATCCTGTCCATCCGGGCACGGGTAAGCGCGCTGATCGGATTGTAGGCGGCATTCCCCATCAGCTTCGTCCAGATCGCATCACGGATGCGTTGTGTCGGCACGATCGTGATGCCGGCGCGGCCGAGAAGTTCGGAGACGGACACAAGGTCTTGTGAAAGCTCGCCCGAAGGCTCGCCGAGGAAGAAACGACCGTCCCCGTAGAGGCGGACCATGCCGGGCTCAACCACTTCTCCGCCCTGATAGGCGACGCAACCGATCACCCGTTCGGGTCCGACGAGCCGCCAGAGCTTGCCATCGGGGTCAAGCTCCGGCAATTGGCGTTCCGCGTGGCCGCTTTCCTCATCCCGGTGGAAGTACCACCAGGGAATGCCGTTGACGACCGGCACGATGCGTGTTCCGTCCTTGAGCAGACTGGCAAGGCCTTCGGCCGCATCCGCGAGCTGATGGCCCTTCATGCCGGTGATGACGAGATCTTGTTTCGGCAGTTCCTTGGGATCGCTGGTGGCGGCAAGCCTGACGTTGAGCGAACCTCCTTCACCGGTCTTCACCACGGTGAGGCCGTTTTCCTGGATCGCCGCCAGATGTGCACCGCGGGCGATGACCGAAACATTGACCTCGTCGCCAAGCGTGTTTGCGAGCTTTGCGGCAAAGGCTCCGCCGAGGGCGCCGGCGCCATAGATGCAGATATTCCTGATCGCCATGAGCTTTCTGTCTCCGCTTGCGTGCAATGCGGTAGATCTAGGGCATCCTGACGGAGCAGGCGAACGAGTTTTTGTGATGGGTCAATGCGTCAAATCGCCAGGCAGCAGTTCTGTCCGGCGCAGTTCATCGATGGCCGCGACGGCATCTTCGACCGACCATCCGGCCTTGACTGCGGCGGCGACCATTTTGATCTCGGCTTCTTCTTCGAGCGCCAGGAAGAGCGGCTCGAGCGCCTCCTGCACGGTAAGAATATGTTCATCCGGGGATGGGACGGACGCGCGTGCGGCAGACGTAGGCATGATACGCGATGCTCCTCTCTCGTTTTCTCATTTTTGTGATCAGACTCTTCACAATAATCGGATGCGCAAAATGTTCCGTGTGCATGTGGAAAATTCTCGGTTTTCCGCCGCTCCGTTTCAGAGCTTGTTCTTTCGCCAAGCCTCTGCCTTGTTGCACAGCTAAAATACATGTGATTCGGACGGCCGACGGGGCCGCTCGGGCGGCGGAGCCGATGCCAAGGAGATTGCGATGACGGACGGCAAGAAATACCAGATTACCGAGATGCGGCCGAAGATCACCGTGATCGGCGTCGGTGGCGGTGGCGGCAATGCGATCAACAACATGATTGCGGAAGAGCTCGAAGGGGTCGATTTCGTTGCCGCCAATACGGATGCTCAGGTGCTTGCCACCTCCAAGGCCTCCCGCCGCATCCAGCTTGGCGCACATGTGACGGAAGGGCTCGGGGCGGGGTCGCTGCCGGAGATTGGCCGGGCGGCCGCCGAAGAGTCGATCGACGAGATCATGGATCACCTTTCCGGTTCGCATATGTGCTTCGTAACGGCCGGCATGGGCGGCGGCACGGGCACGGGTGCTGCACCGGTGATCGCCCAGGCGGCACGCAGTGCCGGCATCCTGACGGTCGGCGTCGTGACGAAACCCTTCACCTTCGAAGGCAATCGCCGCATGAAGACGGCAGAAGCCGGCATCGAGGAACTGCGCCGGGCAGCCGATACGGTGATCGTCATCCCGAACCAGAACCTCTTCCGCATCGCCGACGCCAAGACGACCTTCGCCGACGCCTTTATGACCGCCGACCGAGTCCTGTTCGCAGGCGTCGGCTGCATCACCGACCTGATCGTCAAGGAAGGCCTGATCAATCTCGACTTCGCCGACGTGAAGTCGGTGATGAAGGGCATGGGCCGGGCAATGATGGGCACGGGCGAAGCTTCCGGTGACGGACGCGCTCTGCTTGCCGCGGAAGGCGCGATCGCCAACCCGCTGCTCGACGACATCTCGATGAAGGGTGCCAAGGGCGTGCTCATATCGATCTCCGGCGGTTCCGATATGACGCTTTTCGAAGTGGACGAGGCGGCGAGCCGCATCCGCGACGAAGTCATGGACGACGCCGATATCGTCGTCGGCGCAATCTTCGACCGCAATCTGGACGGCAAGTTCCGCGTCTCGGTCGTGGCGACCGGCCTCGACGGCGATCAGGCGGGCGCAGCCGCCGGGGCTCCGGCCGACCTGCAGGCCATGCCCCGCACGCTGCAGTAAGCTGCTCGAACCGACGCAGTAACGCCCTCCGGGAACCTTTCGGAGGGCGTTGTCGTCTTTGATCTTGAGCGCTCAGAAGCGGGAGGCGACCAGCAGGTCTTCCTCCTCATCGCGTTGCCGGCCGCCGAGTGCCGCGGCTGCAGAGGAGATAAACGCGCCGACGAGCAATGAAAGAGATCCGACAAGGGCCGTCGTTGCTGCCGCCTTGCGGGCTTCGTCGGTTGCCTGCTGGGCGGCCACCTTGGCATCTTCGATCCTTTTCAGGACGGAATCGACACGGGCACGGGCTTCCTCCGGCGAGAGGCCGGTGCGGGCGGAGACGATGGTGGCAAGATAAGCCTTGTCATCTTCCGGAACGCCGCCTTGAACGGCTCCATTCACGAGAATGCGCGAGACCTCGGCAGTTGCTGCCGTATTATCGGTTTCCGCACGCTGCTGCGCCTGCTGCGGACGCAGCAACGCATCGGTGAAATAGGAGGTCGCGGCATTGGTATCCGCGTCATCCGCAGACGATGCCGCCGCTGCGGAACCGGCAACACCGGCGGTCGCTGCCGCAGTTCCGACGGCCTGAGCCCCGGCGCCCGCCAGCGAGGTCACCGACGAGGCGAGGAAGCCGGCTACGAAGATCGTCGCCAATGCCCAGGAAACGAAGCCATGCGCGGTATCCCGGAAGAAGACTTCATCCGTATGGACCGCCGCCCATTTGGTCCTGAGCCTCCCGGTCAGATAGCCGCCGAGCGCGGCCGACAGCCATTGTACGACCACTAGCCAAATTGCGGCGGTGACGCCGACCGTTGCAGCCGAACTGCTTTCCCCCGACCAGGGCGAGACCATGGTCAGGCCAAGGCCGGAGCCGAAAAGGATGAGGATGAGGCTGATGCCGGTTGCCGCAACCGCACCGCCGATGATCGGACCCCAGGCAATTGCGGATTTTGACGACTCGACCGGAGTTAGCGCCGTGGAGCCTGTCGATGAAATTGGCATTTCCGTCTCCTCAGCGCATGAAGAGGACGAGAAGGATGACGATCGGCAGCGGAATGCCGAGGAGCCAGAGCAGAATACCGCGTCCCATGGTGAATCTCCTGTAATATCATGGTTTGTCTATCGAAGTGCCCTTTCAACACGCCGGTGCTCCTTTTGGTTCCTGGGGTCGGGGTTTTTCCCGCGCCTGCCGCGCCCGTTTCTTCCCCGGCCAGTCTGTGCACCAATTTTCGCCATGCCGACGGACCGGACCTGGCTTAGCCATCCCGGGGACGAAGGGTGGTCGGACGGGGCGCTGGGAGCTGCCTCGTAAGTTAGTTTATAGGTGACACCTCTCAGCGCCCCGTTCAGCGGTTTTTATCCGCGACTTCGATCTCTCTGCCGTGGCCTTTCCGGATGGTGTTCGTCTGACCTCTGGCGCTCGTCCGGACCAACTTACCGGCAAGGGCAACCAGGAACCGCCGCCGGACTTCCGGATCCTCGGATTAAATCCGAGGAAGCGGACGGACTTCAAATAGTCCGGCGAAACCATCCTTCGGACCACCATGTGTGCCGCACAGGCACGCCCGGCGCGCTGTTTCGGGCATCAAGAGACGAGGGCCGGTCCGTAACCCTTCATCTCTCCCCGTGTCGCCGGAGGGAGACCATTTTCCGCGAACCCCAGATACAAGGACTTACGTCGTTTCCTTGTACCCGGCGCCGGCCCCGCCTCGCCAGAACGCCTCCTGGTGTATCCGATGCAGGACCGGGAAATTGTAGGCATGGGGCGAGGGGCGGGGATGAAGGGGGGCGAAGTTTTTTGTAACCGATTGATTTTTGAAGATCTGGTAAGTTGGCGCGTCCCCGTCGCGGTCAAGGCGTGGAGTGCCGATGAGCGGGCGCGGCCGACCGGAGATCGGCGCTGACCGGCCCGTTTGCGACCGTGTCTAGATCGTCGCGGCTACCCCGAATTGATGAGCCTTTGGCGTTCCGATCCCGTCGCCTTCCGTTTGTTGCCCGGCTGGGATGGGAGTAGAATTTCCGATCCTTCGGCTCCGCCGGAGGGTTTTCTGAGGAGGCGAAAATGGGACGCAAATTTATCGACTGCCGGGAGTTTCCGAGCGAGATGAAATGCACCGTAGCCATATCGGCAGACAATACGGACGAACTCGTCAATGCCGCCGTCCAGCACGCGGTTGCCGTCCATGGTCACACTGACACGCCGGAATTCCGCACGGAAATCCGCAAAGCAATTCACGACATGGAACCCTCGCGCAGTGTTGCGTAACGAGCTCCGCTGTTTTTGATGAAATGTTGGACCGAGGTCGAACGCCGTCTCCTGCGAAAGGGGCGGCGTTCGATCTCGTATGGCGCTGGTTATCCCCGAACGAGGCGGACCTTTCGTCGCCTCTCGATTTTTTCGCTGTGCGGGAAACACGTGGCGACGAATGTCACCGCTTTACTATCGGACAATATAGCAAATGCCACCCATGTCCGCTTCCGGCCCTAAGCAGCAATTGCGCTCGTCACCCTTCTATGAACCACCGCAAGATATACCAGGGTGGCAAAGGCAAAGATTGATACGATCAGGGCCAACCAGAGGGTTCCTTGCGGACTGGTTAAGGTCATGATCGCCGTGAATGCAGGTGGCGCGGTCGCAAACGCGAAATTCAGCGGCACTGACATCCTGGCGGAAGACCGCGCATAGGCACCGGGAGGAAAGAGTTCTAGCGGAAGGGTGGCGCGGGCGACTGCGGTAATGCCGCTTGCGATCCCATATAGGATAGCAAACACAACTGCGCCGCCAAAGCTGTTGGTGACAAGCAAGACGATAAAGCTTGCCGGAAAAAGAGCCGCGCCCGCAAGACCCATGGCTAGTCCCGACCAGCGGTGTCCGCCAGCTAGGTCAGTCATGCGGCCAGCCCATTGCGCGATGCCGATGAATGCCGCAGCCGCAAGCGCTGACGTGTGGTCCAGGCCCTTGGCTTCGAACAAGATGATGATGGTGAGGGCAAAACCCCATGTGAAAAAACCGTTGGCGGCGAAGCTGGCCGCGAGAAGGATGAATCTTCTGAGGTCTGCGGATGTGGAGCCGACTGACTTCCCTCCCTTAGTCTTGTTGCCCACATTTCTGGCCAATCCGTACCAATGAAGGGGCATGCAGACGAGGAGTAGCAGAGCAGCGTAGATGAGCGTCGTTGTCCGCCAACCCCAGTGCGCCTGCAGGATATCGGTCACGGGCCACATGATCGTTGAAGTGAGTCCGCCTACAAGAATGAGAACGCTGAGAGCATTTCGTGATTTTTCGCCCGCGATCTCGGTAACGGCGATCTGTGCGGGTGTGGACAGCATGCAAGAACCAGCGACGCCGAGCATGGTCCAGGACAGGAAGTAGGCTATAGGGCCGCCTGCCATGCCCATAATGATTAAGCCGACCGACGCCAGAGGCGCTCCAATCGTCATGATCGGGCTCGCTCCGAAGCGCTCGAATGCAGTGCCGAGCGGCCATGAGACGATAGCCATCACCATGAGCATAGCTGTAGGTCCACTCATAACGATGGACAGCGGAAGCTGGAGATCGTCGGCCGTTGAAGGACCGGTCACGGCGATCATCCAGAAAGTCGCACCCCATCCTAAAAGTTGAGTAAGCGAAAGGATAGCAACTACTGAAGCGGTGCGAGAAAATGTGGTCATCTGAAAATGATATCAATCAGGTCGCGCGGTAGCGATACTAGATACAATCATAAGATGAGTCTATGACGTTTGCATGACCGCTTCTGGCGCGAAGCGGCCGAGTCTCCTGCGGCCCAAACCTGCCCGTGCCGCATCAATATCGGCGGATGGCATCCACTTCACGATTCCGTTTGTTTTTCGCAATCCGCGTCCCTGGAGTCTCGCGGTTAAGGGAGTGTTTATAAATTCGTGAAAGTTAATGGAAACTTGCCGGTGGTGCGGCCACGAGGGCCTGGTGGGATGGCTCGGACCGCCGTGCAGTTGTAACCTGAGTAATTGCCTGCCTATCTCCCGATGCAGGTGCTGTACGGAGTAACATGACCATGAAAGCAAAGCCTTTCGCCCTGGCGATCGTCGCCGCAGTTTCCACCACCTCTGTCTCTTCAACGGCTGTCCTCGCCGCCGACCTGACCAGCTATTCCGAGCCGCCGACCTACAATGAGCCGGCCGCCGGCCCGAAGGCCGGCTGGGGCGGCGCCTATGTCGGCGCCGATCTCGGCATGGCATCCCGCAAGCTGAACCCCTTCGACGGCGACAAGGGCCTCGTCGTCGGCGCTCACGCGGGCTACAACATGGACTTGGATTCCGGCGTCGTCGGTGCGGAAATCGAAGCTTCGCATCTCGGCAACGTGAAGAGCCGCGTTCCCGGCGGCAATATCAAGGAACAGGGTCGCGTGGCCGCCAAGGCGAAGGCCGGTGTCGGTTTCAACGATACGCTCGTCTATGGCACCGCAGGGGTTGCCCTCACCAGCTTCAAGGACAATGGCGGCACCTCCGGTCCGGATGGCTGGAAACCCGGTTGGGTCGTGGGCGCGGGCGTCGAGCAGAAGCTCTCCGACAATCTTTCGGCTCGCGTCGAATACAACTACACCATGACCAACGATGTGCGCAGCACCACCGCCGGCGTCACCTCGCGCACAGATGTGCGCGACCAGGTGCTCAAGGCCGGCGTGAACTACCGCTTCTGATAAACGGCCCCTGGATCCGCCGGATCTGAAGAGGCGACGTTTTTTGGACCACCAATCGACAGCCCCGTATGCTCTGAAGCATACGGGGCTGTTGCTGTTCATGGCGACGGGATGTCCTCGGTTCGGGCCCGTCAAGGCAGGACGCCGCCATCTTCAGTGAAGGGAAACAGGTTCTTCCTTATCCGGATCTGTTGACAATATCCATATATCGAGTAATCTCGATATATGGATCAGGAAAAAGTAATTCTCGCTCTGGCCGCATTGGCCCAGCCCACCAGGCTGCAGGCCTTCAATCTGCTCGTGCGGCATGAACCGGATGGTCTGCCTGCCGGCGACGTCGCAAGGATGCTGGCGGTGCCGCAAAACACCATGTCCTCGCATCTGGCGGTTCTCGCCCGCGCTGGCCTCATCCAGGCTGAGCGCAGGAGCCGCCTGATGGTCTACCGTGCCGAAATCGCCGCGCTCCGCGAACTCACACTCTATCTCGTCAAGGACTGTTGCGGGGGAAGGGCGGAGCTCTGCGAGCCGCTGATTGCCGAACTCTCACCCTGTTGTTCCCCGCAAAAGGTGTCGCAATGACAAAGACGACCTTCAACGTGCTGTTCCTCTGCACGGGAAATTCCGCCCGCTCGATCATAGCCGAAAGCGTTCTCAGAAAGGACGGCGCCGGCAAGTTCAACGCCTATTCCGCCGGGAGCCATCCGAAGGGCGAAGTCCATCCGCTGGCCGTCGAGGCGCTGCGGGGCCATGGCTACCCTGTGGACGGCCTCCGGTCAAAGAGCTGGGAGGAGTTCGCCACGGAGGGTGCACCCGAACTCGACTTCGTATTTACCGTCTGCGACAACGCCGCCGGGGAGGCCTGCCCGGTTTGGCCGGGGCAGCCGATGACGGCCCATTGGGGCCTGGAGGATCCGGCCGCCGTGGAAGGTACGGATGCGGAAAAGCGCGTCGCCTTCGGCCAGGCGCTGCGTTACATGAAGCTTCGGATCGCAGCGTTTGCAGCGCTTCCGGTGGAAAGCCTCGAGCGTTTGAGCCTCACCGCGAAACTTCGCGAGATCGGGCAAATGGAAGGTTCCTCCGTAAAGAGGGAAGATGTCGCATGAGCGAGCCGATCGATATCGTCATCTATCACAATCCCGACTGCGGCACGTCGCGGAACACTCTTGCGATGATCCGCAACGCCGGCATTGAGCCGCATGTCGTCGAATACCTGAAGACCCCGCCGTCGAGGGAATTGCTCGTGCAGTTGGTGGACCGCATGGGTGTCAGCCTGCGGGAACTGCTCCGCGAGAAGGGCACCCCTTACGCCGAACTTGGTCTTCAGGACGAGAGCCTGACCGATGATCAGCTCCTGGATGCGATGATGGAGCATCCGATCCTGATCAACCGACCGATCGTCGTATCTCCGATGGGCGTCAAGCTTTGTCGTCCTTCCGAAGCCGTTCTCGACATTCTTCCCGTGCCCCAAAGGGGTGCCTTCGCAAAGGAGGACGGCGAGATCGTCGTCGATGCCGACGGCCGGCGGATCGCCTGAGACCGCTGCCGATCCGCCACGCTGCCCCTCCGGCATATCTTCGTTAAAGGAACACTTCAATGCAGCCTGCCAAACCTGCAGTCCGTTTGTCATTTCTGGATCGCTACCTGACGGTATGGATCTTCGCTGCCATGGCGCTGGGCCTCATCCTCGGCACGGTCTTTGGCGGCTTGCCGGAGTTGCTCAACAGCATGTCGATCGGCACCACCAACATCCCGATCGCGATCGGCCTCATCCTGATGATGTATCCGCCGCTTGCGAAGGTCCGTTACGAGGAACTGCATCAGGTCTTTGCCGACAAGCGAGTGCTGCTGCTTTCGCTCGTCCAGAACTGGATCATCGGCCCGACGCTGATGTTTGCGCTCGCCGTGATCTTCCTCCGCGGCTATCCGGAATATATGACGGGCCTGATCCTGATCGGTCTTGCGCGCTGTATCGCGATGGTCCTCGTATGGAATCAGCTCGCACGCGGCGACAACCAGTACGTGGCCGGGCTGGTGGCGTTCAATTCGATCTTCCAGATCCTCTTCTTCAGCGTCTATGCCTGGATCTTCCTGACGTTTCTGCCGCCGCTGTTCGGCCTCGAAGGCAGCGTCGTCGACGTGTCCTTCTGGACGATTGCAGAAGCGGTTTTCATCTACCTCGGCATCCCGTTCCTCGCCGGCTATCTGTCGCGAACGATCCTGACAAGAACCAGGGGCAGGGACTGGTACGAGAAGACATTCCTGCCGAAGATCAGCCCGATCACGCTGGCCGCGCTGCTTTTTACCATCGTCGCAATGTTCAGCCTGAAGGGTGGCGATGTCGTCAGGCTGCCGTTCGACGTGGTGCTGATCGCGATCCCGCTCACCATCTACTTCCTCGTCATGTTCACCATGAGTTTCGTGATGGCGAAGATGATCGACACCGACTATCCGCGCACGACGGCGGTGGCATTCACGGCAGCGGGAAACAATTTCGAGCTCGCCATCGCGGTGGCGATCGCCGCCTTTGGTCTTGCTTCGCCTGTTGCCTTCGCCGCCGTCATCGGTCCGCTTGTCGAGGTGCCCGTGCTGATCATCCTGGTGCAGTTCGCGCTCTGGATGGGACGCCGCTACTACGGCGCCGAGAGGGAGCGCGCGCCGGCCGAGTGATCGAGGTTCAGGGGATGTATCAGCCGCGTTCCTTGCCGATCAGCCGCGAGCGCAGCGCGTTCGAAATCCCGTCGAAAATGAACACCACCAGAAGGATCAGCAGCACCATATAGGCGACGTTCTCCCAGTCGTAATTGGTGCGCATGGCCTCCCAGAGTTTAAGCCCGATGCCGCCCGCGCCGACGGCGCCGATGATCGTGGCCGAACGGGTATTCGATTCCCAGAAGTAGAGTGCCTGCGACAGGAACACCGGCATAACCTGCGGCACCGTGCCATAGCGCTGCACCGCTACCGGTGAGGCACCGACGGAGCGCACTCCCTCGCGCTGCTTCTCGTCGATATTTTCCAGCGCTTCCGAATAGAGCTTGCCGAGCGTGCCGGTGTCCGTGAGGAAGATCGCGGAAATCCCCGCCAGCGGACCGGGGCCGAAGGCACGGGTAAAAAAGAGCGCCCAGATCAGCATATCGACGGAGCGGAGAAAGTCGAAGAGCCGCTTGGCGATCTGGTTTGCGGGACGGTTTCGGAAGATGTTGCGCGCTGCGATGAACGACAGCGGGAAGGCGACCAGCATCGCGAACAGGGTTCCGATGAACGCCATCACGATGGTCTGCAGGAGTTTTTCCCACACGTCGAGATGCTGCCATTCGGAATTGTAGAGGATGTTGTTCCAGGCGAGCGAGAGGTTCGACCTGTCGGGCTGGATACGCTCGCCCGAGACAATCAGCGTTGCGACCTCGCCAGCCGGTTTGCCGAAGAACGGAGAATTCGTATCGAAGAGGAAGTTCGCCCAGCCGAGGAAGCGCTTGCGGATGCGAACCCGCTCCGCACTGATTTCCGCCCAGCCGGACACGCCGAAATAGGCGAGGGCGCGGCCGCCCGGCAGTCTTTGTTCGATCCACGAGGGTAGTGCTCCATCCGCCCGGACCTCGCCGGATCTCCTGTCGAGGCGGAGGGCGACGCTCTCCGAGCCTCGGGTAAGCACCACCCGGTCGGGATGAACCTCGATCGTTCTAGCGCTGCCGATCTCTACGACCGCCTCGGTGAGGATCTCCTCGGTGCGGGTTTCCCGGATAGGACTTGCCTGGGCGGCCTGCTGCTCGGCCTGGGGCGCAGGCGCCATGAAGCTGGACGAGGGCTTGGCGGCCGCTCCGTTCGCTGAGTTGGGCGCGGGGATTTCGATCGTCCTCGTCACCGTCTCGCGCCGCGTTTGAAGCCAGTCCGGGTTGGGGTTCGGGCCGATCGGGTCGAAACGCGGATATTCGATCCTCATTGCGCCGTCGGCGTCGATCTCGATCTGCGGCCGGATTTCGTAGGAGACCCAGTCTGCGAGGTAGTTTCCGGCGATGCTCCAGTTCGCTTCGCCCAAAACCTTGCCGACGGCGAAATACCACCAGGCAAAGAGGAGATAGAGGGTGCACGCGAGGGCGATGGCCGGCACCCTGAAGCGCTGCCAGAAGCCTGGCCTCAGGAGATCAGGATGGCGCGCCGCGATGGCTTCCATTTCGGAGGTGTTGAGGATCGTCATGGTGCCTCCGGTCAGATCGCGTTGAATGCCTGGTCGCCCGAAAGCTTCTGGCGAAGCCATGCGGAAAACTGGTCGACGGCCACGATGGTCAGCAGCAGAAGGAGGACGATGGCGAGCGTCTTGGCTTCGTGACCCTGGCCGATCGACAGGCGCAGGAGTTCGCCTATGCCGCCGCCGCCGACGGCGCCGATAATCGTCGAGGCGCGCACGTTGATTTCGAGACGCAGCAGGAAATAGCTCATGAAGTTCGGCATGACCTGCGGAACGATACCGAACCAGATCCGTTCGAGCCAGGTGGCGCCGACCGCACGCAACCCTTCCTCAGCCTTCATGTCGGCATTTTCGATGACCTCGTAGAACATCTTGCCGAGCGCGCCGACGGTATGGATCGATACGGCGATGACGGCCGGGATCGGGCCGAGCGAAAGGATCGCCAGGAAGAAGCCGGCAATCACCACTTCCGGAAAGGCGCGCAGGATCTCCATGACGCGGCGCACCGGCCCCCGCACCCAGGAATTGGGCATGGTGTTCCGCGCCGCGAGGAATGCCAGCACGAAGCCGAACAGCAGGCCGATGCCGGTGGAGACGAGCGCGATATTCAGCGTCTCGACCATCTTGTGGAAGTATTCGGGGATATAGAAGGTCTCGCCGAGATAGGCCCGCCCTTCTGGATAGTTGTACTTGAAGCTGCCGTCGTTATAGGGGGACGGGAGGTCGAACAGCGCTCGCCAGATCTCCATCCCGTCCCGCGGAACGAGATCCTCGACGAAGTCGAAGAGATGGGGAAGCCGCTCGAAGAACTTGCCGGAATTCGTCTCGTTGGCGAACCAGAGCGATCCGGACACCACGCACAGCAGCAGGATGACGCCCAAAAGCGTGTAGAACCCCCGCTGGGCGGCCAGCTGCCGCGAGTGGAGCTCTATCATCCGGCCGCTCTCGCCGAGGATTGGCCTGGCGTTGGAAATGGACATCGCTTGCCCCCGGTTGCGACGGTCGAGAAAAAGGCCGCCGGAGACGTCTCCAGGCGGCCGTCCTGTTCGAGGCTGCGATCAGCCGCCGATGGTTGCCTTGCGGGCGTCGATGATCGGCTTGTAGAAATCGACATTGACCTCGGCGAAGCCCTTGAAGTCGCCGCCCTGGATGGCGGAGAAGCAGGCCGCGTCGGTCTTCGGCAGGTCCAGCATGAACTGCTTGAACTTCGTCTTCATGTCCGCGTTCATCGACGTGCGGACGACGACTGGGCCATTCGGGATGAGCGGCGACTTCCACAGCTCGACCAGGTCATCCATGTTGAGGATGCCCTTGTCGACCATCTTGCGCAGGTTGCCGGAGGTGTAGCCGTCCTTGAAATTGCCAACGCCCGAACCGAAGGTGGTGCCGGCATCGAAATTGCCCTTCAGCACTTCGAGCACAAGGTTTTCGTGACCGCCGCCAAAGCCGGTGGAGCCGAAATAACCCTTGACCGGGCCGCCGATCGCTTCCGGAAGCGTGACGAGCGGCACCAGGTAGCCGGAGGTCGAATCCGGATCGGCAAAGCCGAGCTTCTTGCCCTTCAGGTCGGAGATCTTCGTGATGCCGCTATCCTTGCGGGCGACCATGATCGAATGATAGCCCATCGAGCCGTCGGTCTGGACCGTCGTGAGGATCGGTTCGACAGCGTCGGATTTTGCCAGGTAGACCTTCGCATAACCCGATGCGCCGAGTTCGGCGTAGTCGAGCGTGCCGCCGAGCAGACCCTGGATGACGCCGTCATAGTCGGAGGCCGGGAAGAGCGACACCTTTTCGACGCCGAGTACGGCGGGAAGCTTCTCGGTCATGCACTGGTAGTTGCGCAGGCGGTCGGCCTCGTTTTCCCCGCCCAGGATGCCGATGCGGAATACCTTCAGGTCTTCCGCAGCCGCCGAGGTGGCAAGTGCCGCAAATGCGACGGCAGCAAGCAAAGCTTTCTTCAACATGAGATCATCTCCTGTCTGTCCGGATTCGGAACATGTGTTGAGGCTGGCCCTTTACGCGGGCGTACATACGATCTTGGTCCGGCTCACGCCGTTGCGGGTGTGAGAACCCTGGAAGGCGCAGACCGGGAGGATTCGTGCTCCAGGTCCGGGCTGCGGACGTTGATGCTGGTGGATGTCAGGGATTCGTCGATGCCTGCGCCTTCCTTGTCGGACCCGTAGATTTCCCGGACGGCCGTCGCCGTCAGTTCCGAAGGAGGTCCGTCGAAAACCACGCGCCCGCCCGCCATGCCGACGATGCGCTCGCAATAGGAGCGGGCGGTATCAAGCGTGTGCAGGTTGGTGACGACGGTGATGCCGTCGCGCTCGTTGATGTCGCGGAGCGCATCCATGACGATCTTGGCATTGAGGGGATCGAGCGAGGCAATGGGCTCGTCGGCGAGCACGATCCTTGGCTGCTGCATGAGCGCGCGGGCGATCGCCACGCGCTGCTGCTGGCCGCCGGACAGTGTGCCAGCCCTCTGCAGCGCCGTCTGCTCGATGCCGAGCCGCTCAAGAGCTGCAATCGCGGCGATCCGCTCCTCGCGGGTGAAGACGTTGAGCAGGCTCATCGCCGTCGAGCGGTGATTGAGCCGTCCAAGCAGGACGTTGGTGAGTACGTCGAGGCGCGGCACGAGATTGAACTGCTGAAAGATCATGGCGCAGTCGCGCTGCCATCGGCGCAGCGCCGCGCCCCGCAGAGCCGAAACTTCCAGATCGCCAAAATGAATGGCGCCCGAGGACGGTGTCGTCAGCCGGTTGATCATTCGAAGAAGCGTCGATTTGCCCGCGCCCGACCGCCCGATGACGCCGACCATCTGCCCCTGCGGAATCTCCAGGCTTATCGAGTCCACGGCGGCGCGATTGCCGAAAGTCTTCGTCAGCTTTTCCAGACGCATGCCAAGCCCCCTGTTTTATGGGGGCCTCATTAGCGGCGGCGCATGAAGGCCCGATGTCGATTCCATGTAGCTTTTATGAAATTGCGGCCAAACCCCGATATTCCCGCGAGGCCGGGCGGTGAGATTGAGGGTTTGAAAATCCGCGATAGTTCCCGCTGTCGGACCAAATACCCGCGGTTCGGGACCTCTGGCCGATATCGGCTGGATCCAAAGTCGGATGCCGCATCCGACTGAAGTCTCTGGGGCGGAACATCGTGACCGCTCACCTGTTCAATCTTCAGCTTCGACAATCGCAACGGGTCAGAAGCATAGAGGAAAATCAAGGAGATAGAGATGAAGATCGTCAAACGTGCGGCCCTTGCAGCGGCCCTTCTTGCCGGCACTACGCTGACTGCCTATGCGCAGTCCAGCAGCACTGTCGGAACCGGTGGAACGAGTGCCGGAGGCGGCACTTCCAGCAGCACCGTCGGAACCGGCGGCTCGTCGGCCGGCACCAACTGTACTCCGGGCACCACCAACTGCGACGGCGGCTCGGCCTCGACGCTTGGGACCGGTGGTTCCTCGGCAGGCGGCGGCACCTCCAGCAGCTCGGTCGGCACGGGTGGATCGGCAGCCGGTTCCGGTAGCGGATCGGGATCTGCCTCGACGCTTGGCACCGGTGGCTCCTCGGCAGGTGGCGGCACCTCCAGCAGCTCGGTCGGCACCGGCGGCAGCGCCGCAGGCGGCGGCACGTCCGGCAGCTCGGTCGGCACGGCCAACAGTGCAGCAGGCGCGGCACAGGACGACGTCAGCAACAAGGAATGCCCTCCGGGCCAGACCAAGAAGAGCGACGGCAAGTGCTAAGGCAGACACATGGGCCGGTTGCCGACAGGCGGCCGGCCTTCCTTCAGGAGGACAGGATATGACCTCGGCATCTTTGATTACCAAAAGCGCGTTCGCTCTGCCGCTGATCATGGCTCTCTGCATCGCATGCGAGGCCTTGTCGGCGGAGACGATCAAGCTTGAGGACGGCACCACCTGCACCGTGATCGAAAGCACCAGTTCGGCTGGAGGCGGAACCTCCTCCTCGGTGACGGCCGGCGGCGGCAGCGTGACCTCATCGACGACGGTCGACGGCAAGACGACCACGATGCATTCGGGCGGCGGCTCGGCTTCGTCGAGCGCCGGATCGTCCGTCTCGGGCACGGCAGGCGCCCAAGCATTTTCGACCGCAAGCGTCACCCGTCCCGACGGTTCGGTGGTAACGCGCCGGTCCGACGGCACCTGCGACATCACCAAACCGAACAAATGAGGAGCAAGACCATGACGAAACTGGTTTCCTTGGCAGCGGCCCTTGCAATCGCCACGGCGATGGCCGGCACACAATCGCTTGCGCAGGACTGCAAGGCGGCCGGGACGGTCGGTTCGGCAGGCAGCGCATCTGCCGGCGGCACTTCGGCGAGCACGCTCGGAACGGCCGGCACCTGCGCAACCGACGACGGCACGACCTCGTCCATCGGTTCGGGCGGCAGTGCTGCCACCGCCGATGGCAAGGCCCAGAGCCGCACAAAGATCAACGAGAACGACAACCAGCTCAAGGCACAGTCCAAGGCGCAGGCCATGGACCAGGGCACATTCAGCAAATCGCAGACCAAGACGCGCGTGAGGGATGGCGAACTGGAAAGCACGACGCGGACCATGTCGCATGTGCCGGGACAGAAGCCGGTCAAGAGCAGGACGGACAGCAACGTGATCCTGCCGCCGCAGTGAGGCGGGGCCGGGGTGGCCGTCGCGGTCTCTTACACGAGTTACCGATACCAGGATCGTGATTTTGCGTCCTCTCCCGTGAGGGAGAGGACGGCGCCAAGAGTCCGCACCGGCTTCTCTTCCCTGCGGGAGAAGGCAATTTCGACATCTCGCTCAAGACTTAAGCGAGAAATCGCAAGTGAGGGGATCAAGGTTTATTTCGTGCAGGTACCAGCTTTGTCCTTGGACAGACACTCGTTGCACAACTCACCCTGCGCGGGTTTCGAGGGTTTCTCCTCATAGTCCGACGTCGGCCAGTTGCCGCAATTGCGGCACCAATGCCAAGTGTCCTTGCCGTTACGTTTTCGATACGCCATCTCCGTCCTCCGTTGGTTCGACCGGACCAAGCTAGGAAGATTCGCCGGCTTCTTCCACGAACCTTGTACATCCTGGAGTAGTGCCGTCTCTTACGGTCGCGTGTGGCTGTGGAGCGTTGAAGCCGATTGCCCGGCATGATGAAGTTCTGCGTATTACTCTCAACGCCTGCTCCCATTACCCAGAGAGCTGAAGCGCCATATGTGACTCACAACGAGCCTCGGCTTATTCCGGATCATTTAAGGAGGTTTCAAATTCATAGCGCCATTTGTTCCTTACAATTAATGGCGGGCCGAATTTGTAGTATATTTTGTTTACCACGCCATCTGCTACCCATGATGTGGAGGATCAGGAACAGGAAATAGCGTTTTGGGTGGGATGTCGGGATACAGTGTGGCTGGATTGTCGGAAAATATATAGCGATCCGAATAAGCGTATATCTTGGAATTAATCTTTTTAATTGTTTTTTCGCTGAAAATACGTCGATGTTGGGTTTCGGATGTGCCCTTGCTGTGTAACAAAAGAGCAATTCGGGACGTTAAGGGGAGTATGAACTCGACATTTTGGTGTGAAGAAAACGAATACGGTCGGATCTCGTCGATATTGTTTGAAAATATATGAGATATTGAGGGATTGTCGGAACTTATAAAGCTGACTCCGGTTTCATTGTGCAAGAATTGAGGGCCGGAATTTATTCCATGAACTCCGTCGTTCGTTCGTATTAATTTTTCAAAAGATAGAATGGCGGTGTGAGGGTCAATTTGAACATCGATTATTCCAGCCCTCACAAGGTCACCAAACCTAATTTTTGAGGAAAATCCTGGCCTCTTTTTTAGGAAAACATCTCTAAAGACATCGGGAACAGGCTGATCAACCGCGTTTGATGCCTTAATCACAGACTCCCTTAGTAGAAATATCACAGACTTAATAGTGTTTGGAACTCTAACTCTCATTGAGAGGTAGAACTCGATAACACTGCTCCATTCCTCTCTGGTCAGATCTTCGCGAGCGGAGATCTTTTTAATTAAATCCGGCCATCTCGACTCTAAATGCCGGGAAAAGAAGTTCTCAATCGCGTTGTCGAATCGCTTTTCCGCATGTACGGGCTGACGATAGAGGTAGCTTTGCTTTAAAACATTCTGCGGCTTTCCAGGGAAAACTCGGCCATCCCAAGTATCTTTTAGGTAGAGATAACCTTCTGAGTTGCAGAAAAACTTTGAGTAGCAACAGGGAATATAGTGTTGTTGCTTTTGTTCTGTGGTCACCTGCATCTCACGTTAAAAGAGCCGCCACGAGTTATTCGCGGCGGCGGCAGTCTCAACTAGCTGCTAAAAAAAGCGGAGTAGTAGATATGCAACGAGGTTCTATCCTGCTCAGCTGCACCCGCTCGTCGCGCCGCACGTGTCGCACTTCTCGCAGGTGCCGTTCCTCACCATCGTGAAGTTCTGGCACTCGGAGCACATGTTGCCGGTGTAGCCCTGGGCGATCGAGCGCATGCGGCGTTCGTTTTCGACCTTCTTGGCTTCCGTCTTGGCGGCGGCGGCGTCGGCTTCGGCCTTGTCGGAGAAGAGGGCGGTGGCGACCTGCTGGCTTTCGCTGACAACCTCTTCCAGCACTTCCTCGGCAATCTCTTCGGCCAGTTCCTTGGCGCGCTCCTCGTAGTCGCGCTTGAAGGCGACGATTTCGGAGGTGGAGATCGCCGTCGTCGGCTCCAGCTTGCGGGCGGCGGAGCCCGCAAAGGAGGTGACGGTGGCCGATGCCCGGGCAGGGGCGGCGGTCGCAGCTCCCTTGGGTTCGCCTGCGGCCCGGTCGGAACCGGTGTTTGCCACCAGCGTCGGCTTGTAGCCGCGGGTCCAGCCGGTCGAGATCAGGTTGGTCTTGCCTTCCTGAATGCCCTTGCCGAGCGCGGTATTGGAAAAGTCCGACGTATCGACATGAGCGAGATCGTGACGGCCGAGATAGGAGACGGCGAGTTCGCGGAACACGTAGTCGAGGATCGAGGTCGCGTTCTTGATCGCGTCGTTTCCGGTGACGATGCCGGCCGGCTCGAACTTGGTGAAGGTGAAGGCCTCCACATATTCTTCCAGCGGCACGCCGTATTGCAGGCCGAGCGAGATGGCGATGGCAAAATTGTTCATCATTGCGCGGAAGGCAGCCCCTTCCTTGTGCATGTCGATGAAGATTTCGCCGAGACGCCCGTCACCGAATTCGCCGGTGCGCAGATAGACCTTGTGGCCGCCGACATTGGCCTTCTGGGTATAACCCTGGCGACGGTTCGGCAGTTTTTCCCGCTCGCGGGTGACGCGTTCGATGACCCGCTCGACGATCTTTTCGGTGATCGTCACGGCCTGTGCCGCAACCGGGCTCTGCATCAGTTCTTCGAGCGCGTCATCGGCATCGTCCTCGTCGATCAGCGAGGCGTTGAGCGGCTGGGACAGCTTGGAACCGTCGCGGTAAAGCGCGTTTGCCTTGAGGCCGAGCTTCCAGGAGAGCATGTAGGCGGAACCGCAATCTTCCACGGTCGCGTCGTTCGGCATGTTGATCGTCTTGGAGATCGCACCCGAGATGAACGGCTGGGCGGCCGCCATCATGCGGATGTGGCTTTCCACCGAGAGATAACGCTTGCCGATCTTGCCGCAGGGATTGGCGCAATCGAAGACGGCCAGATGTTCGGCCTTCAGGAAGGGCGCACCTTCCAGCGTCATCGCACCGCAGACATGGATATTGGCGGCTTCGATATCCCTTTTCGAAAAGCCGATATGCTCCAAGAGGTTGAAGCTCATGTCGGCGAGCTGTTCGTCAGTGACCTTCAGCGTGTTCTTCAGGAAGTCGGCGCCGAGCGTCCATTGGTTGAAGACGAACTTGATGTCGAAGGCAGCCTTCAGCGCGCCGTTGACGGCTTCGATCTTCTCGTCAGTGAAGCCCTTGGCGCGCAGCGAGCCGGGGTTGATGCCGGGCGCCTGGTTGAGGTTGCCGTGACCAACCGCATAGGCCTCGATCTCGGCGATCTGGCTTTCCGAATAACCGAGGGTGCGCAGCGCGTCCGGAACGGCGCGGTTGATGATCTTGAAGTAACCGCCGCCGGCGAGCTTCTTGAACTTGACGAGTGCGAAATCGGGTTCGATGCCGGTCGTGTCGCAATCCATCACGAGGCCGATCGTGCCGGTCGGCGCGATCACGGTCGTCTGGGCGTTGCGGTAGCCGTGCTTTTCGCCGAGCTCGAGCGCCTTGTCCCAAGCAGCCTTGGCATGGCGGCTAAGATCCTGGTCCGGATTTTCCGAATGGATGAGCGGAACCGGGTTGACGGCCAGCGCCTCGTAGCCGGTGGCTTCGCCGTAAGCGGCGCGGCGATGGTTGCGCATGACGCGCAGCATGCTCTCGCGGTTCGGCTCAAAGTTCGGGAAGGGGCCGAGCTCGGAGGCCATTTCGGCTGACGTCGCATAGGCGATACCGGTCATGATCGCGGTCAGCGAGCCGGCGATCGCACGGCCTTCCGGCGAATCGTAGGGGATGCCTGACGACATCAGGAGGCCGCCGATATTGGCGTAGCCGAGGCCGAGCGTGCGGTATTCGTAGGAGAGTTCGGCGATCCGCTTCGACGGGAACTGTGCCATCATGACCGAGACTTCGAGCACGACGGTCCACAGGCGGACGGCATGTTCGTAGTCGGCGATGTTGATGTTCTTCGTCGCCTTGTCCTTGAACTGCAGGAGGTTGAGCGAGGCAAGGTTGCAGGCCGTGTCGTCGAGGAACATGTATTCCGAGCACGGGTTCGAGCCGCGGATCGGGCCGCCGGCTGGCGAAGTGTGCCAGTCGTTCATCGTCGTGTTGAAGTGGATGCCGGGATCGGCCGACGCCCAGGCGGCGTAGGAGATCTGCTCCCAGAGGTCGCGGGCCTTCAGCGTCTTCATGACCCGGCCGTCCTTGCGGGCGGTCAGATTCCAGTCGCCGTCGTTCTCGACCGCCCGCAGGAAGTCGTCCTTTAGCGAGACGGAGTTGTTGGAGTTCTGGCCCGACACGGTGAGATAGGCTTCCGAATCCCAGTCGGTGTCGTAGGTCTTGAACTCGAGGTCCTTGTAGCCCTGGCGGGCAAACTGGATGACGCGGCCGACGTAGTTTTCCGGAACCTGGTCCTTCTTGGCGGCCTTGATCTCGCGCTTCAGCGCCGGATTCTTGTTGGGGTCGAAGCAATCGTCGCCACTGCCGCCGTCGCAGTTGACGCAGGCCTTCATGATTGCCTTCAGGTGACGATTGACGATCTTGGAGCCGGTGACGAGGGCTGCCACCTTCTGCTCTTCCTTGACCTTCCAGTTGATGTATTCCTCAATATCCGGATGGTCGATGTCGACGACGACCATCTTGGCGGCGCGGCGCGTCGTGCCGCCCGACTTGATCGCGCCCGCTGCCCGGTCGCCGATCTTCAGGAAGCTCATGAGGCCGGAGGACTTGCCGCCGCCGGAAAGTTTTTCGCCTTCTCCGCGCAGCATGGAGAAGTTGGAACCGGTGCCGGAACCGTATTTGAACAGGCGCGCTTCGCGAACCCAGAGGTCCATGATGCCGCCCTCGTTGACGAGGTCGTCCTCGACCGACTGAATGAAGCAGGCATGCGGCTGCGGATGCTCATAGGCAGACTTGGACTTGGTCAGCTTGCCGGTGAACGGGTCCATGTAGAAATGGCCCTGGCCGGGGCCGTCGATGCCATAGGCCCAATGCAGGCCGGTGTTGAACCACTGTGGGCTATTCGGTGCGACGCGCTGGGTGGCGAGCATATAGGCAAGCTCGTCCATGAAGGCTGCCGCGTCTTCTTCCGAGGTGAAGTAGCCGCCCTTCCAGCCCCAATAGGTCCAGGTGCCGGCAAGGCGGGAAAAGACCTGGCGCGCATCGGTTTCGGAACCGTACTGCTCTTCCTTAGGCAGCGCCTTCATCGCTTCTGTGTCGGCGACCGAGCGCCACAGGAAGGAGGGGACGTCGTTTTCCTCGACCTTTTTCAGGACCTTCGGAACGCCGGCTTTGCGAAAATATTTCTGCGCGAGAACGTCGGTCGCGACCTGGGAGAACTGCGCCGGCACGTCAATGTCGGCAAGCCGGAAGACGACGGAACCGTCGGGATTGCGGATCTCGCTGACCGCCTTGCGGAATTCGATCTCTCCATAGGCGCCCGTGGCGGGCTTGGTGAAACGGCGTTCGATGCGCATGGTCCCTTACCTCATTTTTGATGCGCCCGGCCTCGTGCACGAGGCGCAAAAGTTCTCATCCGACGGCGCGGGTGTTCGCGCAGCCAGTCCGTTCGTCCCATTGTGACAGGAGTGTCATCCGGAGATGTTATTTCCTGTATCTTGTGGCGATCGTGGCTGCAAACACTAAATATAGTATTAACAGCTTATTATAGCCAGCCCCGGATGTCGCTTTTTTGGAGGGAAAAATCGCACAACCAGCCCTCGGGGCAGAGCCTCATCATGAGGCGCAGAACCCTGATTCTACAGTCGATTTTCGTGAGGAGCCGGCCTCGTTATGTCCGGTCCAGTCGCCGCCGCAACATCGAGCCTATTAAGTTTGAATTGAGCGATTCCGTCAAGGGGTGGTTTTTGACAGATTTTTAACCACAACATCTTGTGTATGCCGGCTGTGGAAAATGGGGAAAGATGGATAAGCCCGCAAATTCAGTGTCTTGGCGGAAGAGGCGTTGGCGCCGCGGCAGGAGCGGCCGACGAAATCCATCAACGGGGAGCCAATTTCAGGAAGTTTGGCAAAATATAGCTGCTGCCCGTTGCGAAACGTCGGCAAGCGTGACTGGCAACTGATTCTCTGCCGGCAGCAGATCGTCCGGAGCACCGGGTCGCAGTTTTAGCGGGAAGCAAGGACGCCGGTAAGGGCCGACATCTCTCGGCTGACGTGGAGCGAAAGCCCCCGATATGAAGGCGACCGGCGGAACCTCCGGCTCTCCCCGCTGTGTCGTAGAAGCCGCAGCGGGGAGGGGTGTCGAGGTGAATTAAAGTGAATCGATGTTGATCCCGATCGTGACGGCGCCGATCGGCGTTCCGCTTTCGTCCGAGATTGTCAGGCTCGCCTGAGACTGAAGCGTCTGGGATGATTCGTCCTTTTCCACCTCATCGACGAACAGGGCTTCCTTGCCGGCGCCGAAGGATTTCTTGAACTTGGCTTCGTCACCCTGCCAGTAGTCGGAGGTCACGTCGCTCTGGCCGACATTGAGGCCGTTGGCATCCATCACGAAGATTTCCGTGATCGTGCCGTCCGACTTTTCCTTCTTTTCCAGCAGGAATTTAGACAGTGCGTTGTTGAGCACGCCATCGATCGTGGAATGATCGGAGCCGTCCACCTCCGCCCGCCATTTCTTGTCGAGCGCCAGGATATCGGCTTCGCCGAGCTTCGCATTGGCGGCATTCTGAGCCTTGATGGCGGAAATGACGACCGGGTCGCTGAGCCAGGGTTTTACCTTGCCGGTGACGTAGTCCGTAATCGGCGCGACATGGGCTTCCTCTGCCTGGGCGCTTAACCCGGGCATGGCCGCAATCGTGCTGCCGAGGAGAAGCGCGATGATGATCTTCTGCATGAGTATTCCCTTCCGTGGATTGTTGACGGTTGTTGGGGATGCTGCGGACGCGGCGCCTTTCACGACGCTCGTCTGGTTTGGCCGGCAGCGCCGGTATTTCCACCCGCGAAGGACCGGAAATCGCTTGCGGCCGGTTCCGCGACTGTGAACCTGCTCGCCGAATTCAACAGGAGGCGGCCTTGAGAGAGCAGCTCCTGGCAGGCGGCATTGGTTTCTTCCACCATCGCCGCGTTCTGCTGCGTGGTCTGATCCATCTGGTTGATCGCGCCGTTGATCTCCTGCAGACCGGTGGCCTGTTCGCGGGAGGAGTGGACGATCGAGACGATGCTGTCGCTGATGCGGTTGATCTGGTCGCCGATCTTCAAAAGCGCATCCCCGGTGTCGTTCACGAGCCCGACGCCAGCGGCAACCTCCTGATTGGAGGCATTGACCAGCCCCTTGATTTCCTTGGCCGCCTGAGCCGACCTTTGCGCGAGTTCCCGCACTTCCTGCGCGACAACGGCAAAACCCTTGCCGGCCTCGCCGGCACGCGCCGCCTCGACGCCGGCGTTGAGCGCCAGGAGATTGGTCTGGAAGGCGATTTCGTCGATGACGCCGATGATGTGGCCGATCTGGCTGGATGACGTCTGGATCCGATCCATGGCGCCGATCGCGTTGCGGACGACCGTTGCGGAAGAATGGGCGCCTTTCTGGGCTTCCTCGACCAGTTGTCCAGCAGTCTCGGCTTTCTGCGAGGAGGCCCTGACTGTTGTTGTCACTTCGTCAAGGGCTGCGGCGGTCTGTTCCAGCGAGGCAGCCTGTTGCTCGGTGCGTTTCGCCAACTGATCGGCGGCGTTGGCAAGTTCGCTGGAGCGATCCTCCACGGCGTGCGATGCTAACTTGATCTCGGTGAGCGCGGCAGCAACCGCCTCGACCATATTGTTGAAGTCTCGTTGCAGCTTTTCAAAATCCGGCCCGAGGCCGTTGAGTTTGCACGAGAAATCGCCGCCTGCGAGTTTTTCGAGCGCCTGGCCGAGTTGAGCCATCACGGTTCGCTGCACACCGCTGGTCTCTTCGGCCATCCGGGCGTTGCGGGCGCGCTCCTCGTCAAGCGACTGGCGCTGTTCCGAAGCGAGGCGATCTTTCTCCACCTTGGTAATCGCTTCGTTCCGGAAAACTTCCAAGGCGCGTGCGAGGACGCCGATCTCGTCGCCATTGTGCTGATGATCGACCGGAGAATCGAGATCTCCTGCCTGCAGATCGCTGATGCGCGCGCTCAAGGTTCGGATAGGGCGGCCGACCAGGCGTCGCATCGCAAAAAGAAAAGCGAGAACCGCTACGGTGATGACGAGCAGCTGGATCAGCAATGATTTCAGAACTTCGTTCTGCGCGTCGGCTGTAATGTCGGCGATCGACCATGCCGTGAATAGATAGCCGCCGATCTTGCCGGATTTATCCGGCGGGAGGGGGGCGACAATGGTGATCAAGCCATCCGACGATCGGGTCGCATCGGCAATCGCGCTCTGCGCTTTCTGGCCGATGATCTGGGCGATCTCCGCAGGGGCGAGAGCGACGGTAAGACCGTCTTGTGTCCAGGTATCGACGGCCGCAAGCTCGGCGTTGAAGGCCGCGAACTGAACAAGTCCCAGTTCAGGCTTCTCGCGCTGCAGGGCATAGGCCTCTCGAACCGCCGCGGTCTTACCCCATTTCACCCCGCCCGAGACCAATGAGGCGAGCTGTTCGGTGTCGTTCAGCCACTGGGTCGTGGCCGTTTTGGTCAAAAGACGCGTTCCGGATATCCAGGTGTAGGTCGCCAACACGGAGATGCCACAGATGTTGACGGCAACGATCAGCGCCGCGAGCTTCGCAGTCAGCGGCATCTTCTTCAAAAAGTTACGCATTCCCGGCCTCGACGCAATCAGGAGCTGCCGGACGAGTCCGGCCCGCTGACATCACTGGGCATCGTATGCGGAGTGTTGGTGGGCAGGCGTCATACCCGCGTGGCCGTTGCAAAGCCAAGCATACGCGGGACAGTGTTCCTTCATTATGTGAAGAAATAATAAAGTAAGCGCCCCCTAGTAAAAATAGGGGGTGCAGTTTGTCCGGGACGACCTGCTGGCGAAGACAAGAGAGTGCCTTGCGGGAGCCGTATCGACAGCTAAGCGCGCGATCCCTTGGCGATCGGCTCCTGATAGGTGAAGCCCATGTCCCAGGGAAAATAGATCCAGGTGTCCTGGCTGACTTCCGTGACGAAAGTATCCACGGTCGGAACGCCCTTGGGTTTGGCGTATACGCAGGCGAAATGGGCCTTGGGCAACATGACGCGCACTTCCGACGCCGTCTTGCCGGTGTCGGTCAGGTCGTCGACCACCAGCACGCCCGATCCGCCGTCGGTGGCGAGCTCGGGAGTAATACCCTTGAGAAGGTTCATTTCCCCCTGGTTGACGTAGTCGTGGTAGGAGGCAATGCAGACCGTCTCGATGAGCCGGATATTGAGCTCGCGCGAAATGATCGCCGCGGGGACCAGGCCGCCACGCGTGATGCAGACGATGGCGCGGAAATCCTCGTTGAGGCCGGCGAGCCGCCAGGCAAGCGCACGGGCGTCGCGGTGGAACTGATCCCAGGAGACGGGGAATGCTTTTTCGGGAAGGGACATGTTTTCTGCCGTTAGCGAGAGCTGCGTTGGCTCTCGCTAATAGCGGTATTCCACCCCGGAAGGCAAGATTGTCAGCGCGACAGCAGCGTCAGGGCCGTCATCGAGTCGAGCATACTGCGCGTGACGCCGCCGAACAGGAATTCCCACCAGCGGGCATGCCCGTAGCCGCCCATGACGAGGAGGTCGATGCTGTTATCGGCCAGGCGATTTTCGATTGCGGCTGCCGTGGGCGTTCCGCCGCCGGTTTCCTGCGTCAGCGTCACGTTGATCCCGTGGCGGGCGAGCGTGGCCGCGATCTGGCTTCCGGCGAGTTCGTGCGTATGATGGCCGCGGTCAGGCGGATCGATCACCAGAATTTCGACGCTCTCCGCCGCTTTCAGGAAAGGAAGCGAATCGAAGGTCGCTCGCGCAGCCTCGCGTGAGCCGTTCCAGGCGACCAGCACGCGACGGATCGGTGGGGGTTCGTTTATCGTATAGGGTACGAACAGCATCGGCCGGCCGCTCTCGAAAAGGAAGGTCTCCAGATCGGCGCGATGATCGGCATGAGCGGGATCGCTCTGGCTCGCGACGATCAGATCGACGGCGCGCGCCGTTTCAAGAACCGAGGTGGAGCTGTAGCCGGCGGTCGAGATGAAACTGCGGCATTCGGTCGACAGACCCTCGCGCGCCGTCCGCTCCTTGAAGATCCGTTCAACTTCGGCGGTTTCCTTCTGCGCCACTTCCTGCAACACCTGCACGGCGGCGGGATCGGGAATTTCCATCGGAGCAATGAGGGGAACCGCGGCGAGCGTTTCGGCATGCACGCCGATGATGTGAGCCGAGAACTGCTCGGCGAGAGCCATCGCAAAACCCGTTATCTGAGGAGCATTCTGCGGAGTGTCGAGAACGGCGAGAATGGTCTTGTAGGCCATGGCGGTTACCTCCTCATCGGCTGGTGTCCGTGCGTTGGAACCAGTCTCTATTGATAAGGTGGTGTCCTCATTGACCTTGGTCAAGCATCTGCAAGATGAAGAGAAATCGGATCAGGCGTCCGCCGTCGGGTTGGTCGGGATTTTCGCCTTCCGGATTGCGGCAATCATTGCCGAGACGGCCTCAGAGGCGGCATCGAGGGCCTGCGGCTCACGCGCGCGCACGACGATCTCTGTCGAAAAGCGCTGCCCGTCATATTTCGGGTAGGAGCCGATGCTTGTCTCCGGATGCGCCTTTTGCACGGCGGCGAGAGGCGTTCCGATATCGCCTTCGCCATAGGGGCAGGGAATGGCCCGGGACAACATTTTCGCGCCGGTGCGCAACATCGGCAATACGTTGTCGACCATGGCCTGGAAGACCTGCGGCACGCCGGCCATGACATAGACGTTGCCGATGACGAAGCCGGGTGCTGTGGAGACCGGATTGGGAATGTGCGTTGCTCCCTGCGGCATGCGCGCCATGCGCTGGCGGGCCTCGGTGAATTCCATTCCGCGCCGTTCGTACATCTCGGCAAGCAGCTTCATCGCAGCGGGATCATGGATGCAGGGGACGCCGAACGCGGCCGAGACCGCATCCGCGGTGATGTCGTCATGGGTCGGCCCGATGCCGCCCGAGGTGAAGACGTAATCGTACCGGCTGCGCAGCGCATCCAGCGCTTCGACAATCGCGCCCTCTTCATCGGCGACGATTCGTACCTCCTTCAGGTCGATGCCGGAGAGCGTCAGCAGATCGGCAAGATGACCGATATTCTTGTCCTTGGTGCGGCCGGACAGCAGTTCGTCGCCGATGGCGAGCATGGCGGCGGTAACGATCGAGGACGAAATTTCAGGCATGGCATTCCTCTGCAGGTGCGAAAACTCCTAAGCCCAAAATCTTCGAGGCAGAAGCAAATTGTTGGGGGATCGACAAAGAAATGCCGACCGTCACGAATTTATGACCCGCAAGGGAAAAAGCGTCTCCGAATACTGAACAGTGCGTTGCCTCGACGGGGGTTGGCATCCGGTTTCCGGAGCCGCTACATGTCGGCTTGGTTTCCGGCCGGATCCGGCCCCGTTCAGAAGATAACGCAATTGGAGAAGATCATGCCGAAGGTTCTCGTCCTCTACTATTCCGCATATGGCCATATCGAGAAGATGGCTTATGCCGTTGCGGAGGGTGCCAGGTCCGCAGGCGCGGAGGTGACAGTGAAGCGCGTGCCCGAACTCGTGCCGGAAGATGTCGCCAAGGCGTCCTATTACAAAATGGACCAGGAAGCGCCGATCGCAACTGTCGACGAACTTGCAAATTACGACGCGATCATCGTCGGTTCCGGCACCCGTTTCGGGACCGTCACGTCGCAGATGCGCAATTTCTGGGACCAGACCGGCGGTCTGTGGGCACAGGGCAAGCTTGTCGGCAAGCTCGGCTCCGTCTTCACGTCCTCCGCAACCCAGCACGGTGGACAGGAATCGACCATCCTCGGCTTCATCCCGACGCTGCTTCACCACGGCATGGCCGTGGCAGGCCTGCCCTATGCATTTGCCGGACAGATGGGTGTCGATGAGATCAAGGGCGGCTCGCCTTATGGTGCGAGCACCATCACCGATGGCGACGGCTCCCGCCAGCCGTCGGCAATCGAACTCGAAGGCGCCAAGTATCAGGGCGCGCATGTCGCAAAACTGGCGGCCAAGCTCGCCGCCTGATTCGCGCGAAGACAACGACAAAAAAAAGCGCGGTGAGCGATCACCGCGCTTTTCCTGTTGTGCGCCCAGCATGGGCGCATTCTTGTGGGTGGAAGTCCCACCGTAAGCTGGTCATGGCGAGCGAAGTGAAGCGCAACTGCGGAAGGGCG
>NZ_SOEM01000025.1:0-54393 GCF_004368875.1 Neorhizobium sp. R1-B | reverse complement strand
CTTCCGCAGTTGCGCTTCACTTCGCTCGCCATGACCAGCTTACGGTGGGACTTCCACCCACAAGAATGCGCCCATGCTGGGCGCACAACAAAAAAAGCCCGGCTTTCGCCAGGCTTTTATCGGATCGTTCGAAAAGCAGCTTAGAGGCCGAGGCCGCCGAAGCGCTTGTTGAACTTGGAGACGCGGCCGCCGCGGTCCATGAGCTGCTGGTTGCCGCCCGTCCAGGCCGGATGCGACTTCGGGTCGATTTCCAGGTTCATGGTTGCGCCTTCAGAACCCCAGGTCGAGCGGGTTTCGTACTCGGTGCCATCGGTCATGACGACCTTGATCATGTGGTATGCGGGATGAATGTCAGCCTTCATGTCGATAATCCTGCTCTGCGAGGTCCATATGTCGCAATTGCGAGCGAGAACCCTCTTTAATAAATGAAGCCGCAGACCGGTCCGGTCACGGCTTCCCAATTCGATGCGGAGCCTATACAGGAAGGTCGCCCGAAGCACAAGTACCCGCGCCTTTCGAAAAGCGCCCCGACACCAGAGGGAAAAATTGGCCGAAGCCCGCGAAAACCAGCCCAGCGAAAGCCCCCGGAGAGGCAAGGCACTCAGGCCGCTTGCAAGGCTTGTCCCCTACCTTTCACGTTACCGGCCGATGGTTGCGGCGGCAACATTCTTCCTCGTCCTGGCCGCTGCCACGACGCTGGCGCTGCCGCTCGCCGTACGACGCATGGTCGATCATGGCTTTGCCTTTTCGGATGGCAGCTTCATCAACAACTACTTCGGCATGCTGATGGCGCTGGCCGCCCTTCTCGCGGTCGCGAGCGCCATGCGCTACTATTACGTCATCACCATTGGCGAACGGGTGGTCGCAGACCTGCGCCGCGAGGTCTTCTCGCACATCACCCGCCTGTCGCCCGCCTTCTACGACGTCAACCAGTCGGGCGAGATCGTCTCGCGCCTGACGGCCGATACGACCCAAATCAAGTCCGCCTTCGGTTCGGCCGCCTCGCAGGCGCTGCGCAACACCATTCTCTGTCTCGGCGCAATGGGGATGATGATCTATACGAGCCCCAGGCTTTCCGCCCTGGTGCTCGGGGCGATCCCCCTCATCGTCTTCCCGCTGGTCGGCTTCGGCCGCTCGGTCAGGCGCCGCTCGCGCGCCGCCCAGGATACGCTTGCCGAAACCTCCGCCTTTGCGGCCGAAACGATCGGCGCAACGCGGACGGTACAGGCATTCGGGAGCGAAACGACGGCCGCAAACCGCTACGGCAAAACCGTCGAAAGCGCCTATCACGCGGCCCGAACGGCCATCAAGGCGCGTGCGCTGCTGACCGGTTTCGGCATCCTGCTTGTCTTCGGCAGCGTCGTCGGCGTCCTGTGGTACGGCGCCCAGAGTGTTCTGGCGGGCACGATGACTGCTGGAACGCTCGGCCAGTTCGTGCTCTATTCGGTCATCGCGGCAAGCTCCCTCGGGCAGCTTTCCGAAGTCTGGGGCGAGCTTTCTGCCGCCGGCGGAGCTGCCGAACGGCTGACCGAATTGCTGCACGAAGTCCCGGCGATCCGCGACCCGGACCGCCCTGTCGCGCTCCCCTCTCCGCCGCATGGCGAAGTGGAATTTGACGCGGTATCCTTCGCCTATCCCGCCCGCGTCAGCGCCATCACGCTCAATTCCCTATCGTTCCACGTCAGGCCCGGCGAAACGGTTGCGATCGTCGGCCCATCGGGCGCCGGCAAGAGCACGATCTTCTCTCTGCTGATGCGGTTCTATGATCCATCCAGCGGAACCGTGAAGCTCGACGGCGTCGATCTGAGGCAGGCGAGGCTTGCGGATCTGAGGTCCCGTCTGGCGATCGTACCGCAGGACGTGACGATCTTCGCCGCGTCGATCCACGACAACATCGCCTTTGGCGTGCCGGATGCCAGCCGGGAGGCTGTCCGCGCCGCGGCCATCGCTGCGCAGGCGGACGAGTTTATCTCGCGGCTCGATCAGGGCTATGATACGCTTGCCGGCGAGCGCGGCATCACGTTGTCCGGCGGCCAGCGCCAGCGTATCGCAATCGCCCGCGCTATTTTGAAGGACGCACCGGTCCTGCTGCTCGACGAAGCGACCTCGGCGCTGGATGCGGAAAGCGAGACCTTGGTGCAGAAAGCCCTCGACGGACTGATGCAGAACCGCACGACACTCGTCATCGCCCATCGGCTGGCGACCGTGCTAAAAGCCGACCGCATCCTTGTCATGGAAAATGGTCGGGTCGTCGAGGAAGGCACGCACCAGAGCCTGGTGGCGCAGGGCGGGCTCTACGCCAAGCTCGCCCGCCTGCAGTTTCACGACATCGAAAGGCAGAGCGCGACGGCGCTCTAACCCGTGGTCAAAGGATAATGGTGATAGCCATGGACTCTCTCTGGAAGAATCCGGTCGTCGTGTCGATCGGAGAGCCGCCCGTCGAAACCGTGATCGACACCACGCAAGCCGCGGCCTGGGCGATGATCGAAGACTGGCCCATGGAAGATGGCACGGCGCTCGATCGAGCTCTTGCCCTCTGCGCCGCGGTCGATGCCGGAAAGCGCAAACCGGAAGAGGCAAGGCATGCCTTTGTCGAAGCGGCCAAGGAAGCGGGTATCTTCATCCGAGGCTGAATTGGGTGCCCGACAACGCCCCACCCGTCACGTCACGCGTCTGAAAGTCCATTTCACGACATAGTCGCCGTTGCGCTTCAACTTGCCCTTCGTGCGTACCTCGACAGGACCGCCCAATTCGATTTCCGCCTTGGCGAAAGCTTCACGGGCTTCCGCCATTGCCTTGTGATAGACGCTGTTGTCTCGCCTCGGGCTGTCGGCGACCGCCTTTACGAGGGCGGTCATATCCTTGTCCCCGGCCATCGTTATCGCTCGGTGAGCTTCAGCTCGATGCGGCGGTTCTGCGATTTGACGTCTGGGGTGTCTCCCTGCGCGATCGGCTGGAACTCGCCGAAGCCGGCCGCCACCAGACGGTTCGCCGGCACGCCTTTGGAAATGAGATATTTCACCACCGAGGTGGCGCGGGCGGAAGAGAGCTCCCAGTTGTCGCGATAACGGCCGATGCCGGAAAGCGGCGAATTGTCGGTATGGCCATCCACACGCAGTACCCAATTGATCTCGGCAGGAATTTCCTTCGCCAGATCGAGAAGCGCCGCGGCCAGTTTGTCCATCTCGGCGCGACCGGCATCATCGAGTTCGCTGCCACCCACGGGAAAGAGAACTTCCGACTGGAAAACGAAACGGTCGCCGACGATGCGGATGTTCTCGCGATCGGAAAGGATTTCGCGAAGCCGTCCGAAAAAGTCGGAGCGGTAGCGGTTGAGTTCTTGCACGCGCTGCGCCAGCGCCACGTTCAGGCGCCGGCCGAGATCGGCAATCTGTGCCTGCGATGACGAATCCTTCGCTTCCGAAGCCTGCAGCGCCTGCTCGATGGCGGCGATCTGCGCGCGGAGGGCGGCAATCTGCTGGTTCAGCAGCTCGACCTGGCTTGCCGCGCGGGCGCTCAGCTGCTGTTCCTGGTTGAGCTGGCTGGTCAATTCGCCGACGCGCGCATTGGCCGCGGCACTGCTGCCGGCACCCTCGCTCAGCAATTGCTGCAGCCGCGACCGTTCGCTTTCCGAAGCCGAAAGGGAGGACTGCAGGCTGGCGAGCTGGTCCTCGAAATCCTGGCTGTTGCTCTTTTCGAGCGCCAGGAGCTCGGTCAGCTCGGCGATCTGGCTGTTCAGCCGGTTCAGCACCTCGTCGCGGCCGGTGATTTCCCGGCTTAAAAGGAACTGCGCCAGCACGAAGACGGTCAGCAGGAACATGATGGCGAGGAGCAGCGTGGAGAGCGCATCCACGAAACCCGGCCAGAAGTCGACGGACCGATCCCGGCGGCGGTTCTTGGCGAGGGCCATCGGTTATTTCCCCCCGACCTTGTCGGAAAGTCGGTCGAGGGTGCGGCGTAGCGCCTTGGCCTCTTCCTGCTGCGCTTCGATCCAGTCGCGCAGCATCTGCTGCTCATTGCGCATGTTCTTCACAAGCCCCTGGATGCCTTCGGCAAGATTGGCCATCGCCGAGAGCGAACGATCGGAATGGTGGCCGTCGGGCGCCTTGGACTGGGCGGCGGCAAGGGCTTTTAGTTGTTCGGTAAGCGCGCGGATATCTTCCGAGGAGCCATGCGCGATCGTCTCCGCCACGGCAGGCATGTCCGACCCGAGGTCCGTCACCGACGAAAGCCAGTTTTCGAGCTCGGTGTAAAAACGGTTCTGGGCCCGGCCCGCCTGCAGGTCGAGGAAGCCGAGGATCAGCGAACCGGAGAGACCGAGCAGCGACGAGGAGAATGCCGTGCCCATGCCGGCGAGCGGCTGAGCGAGACCGCTCTTGATCGCTGCAAGAACGTCGTTCGAATCGCCTGAATTCGGGTCGAGCGCGCCGATGACATTGCTGATCGAGCCGATCGTCTGGATCAGGCCCCAGAAGGTGCCGAGTAGACCGAGGAAAACCAGCAGGCCGATGAGGTAGCGGGAAATGTCGCGTGATTCGTCGAGGCGGGTGGCGATCGAATCGAGGATCGAGCGGAAGGCGTTGGTCGACAGCGCCATCTTGCGGCGCCCGCCGATCAGCGTTCGCATCGGCGCGAGCAGCTTCGGTTCGCGGCCGACCTTGTCGGCGCTGCCGGCGGCGCGGAAGGAGTTGAACCAGCGTACTTCCGGGATGAGTCCGATCACCTGGTTGAAGACGAGAATGATGCCGATCAGCAGGACGCCGAGAATCAACCCGTTGAGACCCGGATTGGTCTGAAAGGCATGCGCGGCCTGGCGATAGAGAATGGAGGCGACGAACCCGACGATGATCAGGAAGATCAGCATCGTCCACAGGAATGACGCCGGATTGGAAAGTTTGTAGGTATAGCCGCTGCGCGCTTCAGACTCGTCCAGATCGTCCACTCTCGCATTCGCCATGATACGCCTTCAGCCTCCGATACTCTTGCACGTCGGAGGCTACGGCATGTCCTCCGGAAGTGCAAAGCGGTTTCGGGACAAGGACATGCGTAAAACAAGAGTCTACGGCATATCGCGTGAATCCCTCTTTCACGCGATATGCTGTAGTTTAAAATTGCGACGAATTGAAGTGCGGACGCTACGGAAAACAGTCGGCTATCAACCGTCCGCAGCGCCGGCCTATCGGCTTTGAGTTCCGCTCAGCGAGTCGGCACGGGCCGGTTGGCAACCTCGAGCAGTGCCTTCTGGATGAGCTCGTTGCCCGCGACGATGTTGCCGCTGCCGAAGATATCCGTGGTGCCCTTCATGTCGCTGGCGAAACCGCCTGCCTCGCGGATCAGCACGATGCCGGCAGCCATATCCCAGGCAGAAAGGTCGGTTTCCCAGAAACCGTCGAGACGGCCGGCTGCCACATAGGCAAGGTCGAGCGCGGCAGCACCCATACGGCGGACGCCTGCCACTTCCCCCATGACGTGGCGGAGTTCGATGAGGAACTTTCCGTGGTTGCCGCGGCCAAGATGCGGCACGCCGCAACCGATCACGCAGTCGGACAGCACGCGGCGGGCAGCGACCCGGATGCGACGATCGTTCATGAACGCGCCGCCACCCTTTTCGGCGGTGAACAATTCGTCGGTCGCCGGATTGAAGACGACGCCGGCGACGATTTCGCCGTTGCGCTCGAGAGCGATCGAGACGGCGAACTGCGGAATGCCGTGCAGGAAGTTTGTGGTGCCGTCGAGCGGATCGACGATCCAGCGATGGGCGCCGTCCGTGCCCTTCAGCTCTTCGCTTTCCTCGCCGAGGAAGCCGTAGGTCGGGCGCGCCTTCATCAGCTCGTCGCGGACGATCTTTTCCGCCTTGAGGTCGGCCTGGGAGACGAAGTCGCTCGGCCCCTTTACGGAAACCTGCAGGTTCTGCACTTCGCCGAAATCCCTGGAGAGCGATTTGCCTGCCTTGAGGGCAGCCTGAACCATGACGTTGAGAAGGGCGGAGCGGGCCATGCGGGAAATCCTTGGACGCAGTCCCGGATTGCATCTGACGGGACGATATTTTCAGTTTTTCTTGATGGGCGGCTTCAAGACCACAAAACAGCGGGAAATTCAAGTCGTCCGCCGGAAACGAACGCGTTGAACAACTTGCCGCCCTCTCAGACTACAGCTCGCGCCCAAACGGCAGCCATCCCCGCCGCAATAGACAACAGGGAGGCAACGACCAGATGGACGGCAAAGCCGCGGCTGCCGAAAACCGCCGCGTAGGCGGCCTTCGCTGCCATATTCACGATCACGCCAATGCCGATCGCCTGGGCTGCCAGCTTCGGTTCGAGCGTCGGCAGCATACCTGCAACCGTCACCGTTACAGCGTCCACATCCGCAAGGGCGGAAAGTGCCGATGCAACGATCAGGCCCTCGCTGCCGAAATACTGGGTCGCCGCGCGGGCCAGAAATGCCACGCCCGCAAGGAGCGCCGCCATCTTCGCTACTGCAGGCAGTTCGAACGGATTGCCGGGAAGATTGTCCGCAGCGGGCTCCTGCCGCCCGAAGGAGAGAAATGCCGCATGACCAAGCATGACAACGGCCCCGACGCCCAGAGGTAAAATCAGGTCCGCAGCCAGGCTCGGCGCCAGCATGACAACCAGGGCGGCAGTCCGCAGCAGCGACACCGCACCGGCGGCAATTGCGCCCGCAGCGAGTGAACCGGTGCCGGCCGCGACCAGGCTTCGCCGCGCAAATGCGACGGTGGTCCCGGTCGAGGAAATAAGGCCTCCGATCGCTCCCGCCAAAAGGTCACCACGCGACGCCCCAAGCATCCGCACCGCCAGATAGGCCGCGAAGGAGATCGATGCGAGCGTTATGACAAGTATGATGAGATTTCGCGGTGAAATGCCTCCGAACGGCCCCACCGGCTCGGCGGGTATGATCGGCAGGAGCATGAAGGTCATCGCAATCAGGATCACCGCCGAACGGAGTTCGATCCATTTCAGACGGCGGATCGACGCGTGCAGGAAATTGCGGCTGGCCAGAATCGTCACTAGCGCCGCTCCCGCCGCGGAGACCAGCACCATATCGCCGATGACGGCAAGTACGCCGAGACCGAAGGTAAGGATCGCAACGATGACGGAAGTGGCGCTGAAAGATTCTTCTGCAATTGCCTCGCGCAATTCGAACACGGCCATGACGGCAGCGACAGCAATCAGAAAGCCGACAGTCACGATACCCGCATAGCCGGAGCCGGGGTTGAGGCTGCGCTCGATCAGGCCCGCGATGCCGCCGACCATGCCCACCATGATAAAGGTGCGGATGCCCGCCGTACGGCTGCCCGCCGGCTCGTCGCGCTCGCGCCAGTGTCGCTCGACCCCGACCGCGGCGCCGATCGCGATCGCCAGACCGACCCGCTGGAAAAGCTCGACATGGTCCAAATCTGCCCCCTGCACGCACTCCGAAGAGTGCTCCCGGCCTTCCGTTCACGCTTAGAGGCGTTCGACGCCGAAAGCGATCCCTCGATCGATTTTCCGTTCGCCGGACCGCCCCTTACCCTCGACGGAACCTGTTTGCCGCCTCGATCGCCTGTTTCTGTGTTTCCTCATTGATTCCGAGGTAGAAATCTTCGAGTTCCGGATCCTTCATTCCTGCGCGGCGCGAGAGAACATACCACTTTGCCGCCTCGATGGGATTGGGCCGTGTGCCCAGCGCATTGATATAGAGATGCGCCAGCTTGTTCTGCGCCGCGACGTTGCCGCGATGGGCGGCAATCCGCATCCATTCGAAACCCTTCTCGTAGTCGCGTTCGCCGCCAACGCCGTTCACCAGCCAGATTCCCATATCGAGCTGTGCTGTGTCGAAACCTGCCTTGGCGGCACGCTCCATCCATTCTCGGGCCTTGGCCTTCTTCTTCTCCGGTACGTCCCTGAGCGCCACATAAAGTTGCGCGACGGCATATTGAGCGTCCGCCACCCCCTGCGCTGCGGCCTTTTCGTAAAAGGGCAGTGCCAGGTGCAGGCCTTTTTCGCCGGGATTGTCGGAGACGAGGATCTGCCCCCAGTTGAACTGCGCCGAGGAATTTCCAGCCTCTGCGGCCTTGCGCATGAAATCGTCGGCCTGTTTCTTGTCGCGCGGGACGTCGCGTCCGCTCATCAGGAGCAGCGCATATTGGAACATGGCAGCCGGATCGCCGCCTTCTGCCGCCTTTTTGTACCAGAATGCCGCCGTCTTGGCGTCCCGTTTAAGGCCCAGGCCCTTGGTCATCATTTCGGCGACAAGCGTCTGCGCCGCTGCATCGCCGGCTCCCGCCCGCGTCAGCGCCCGGTCGAGCGCGGTGGCATAAAGACCGCGCTGATAAGCGCCGTAAGCCTCGTCGATGGCACCTGCATAGGGTCTTTCAGGTGGGGCGGGTGGCAGAGCCGCGCCCATGCGTTGGTAGAGTGCGACGCCGCCGGAGGGAACGATGCCAACCGCCTGCCCCTCCGGTTCGGCCGTATCTCTCGATGCATCGGGTACCGGCTGTGTCTCCACCCGATCTTTCTTCATCGGCTGCGTGCCGGGATCGACTGGCCGGGTTACCGGCCTCATATCCTGTGCCATGGCCAACTCGGTCATCGTCGCCGATGCGAAGACGCTCGCAAGCAGCCCGTTCAGAATCACGCGGAAAAATCGGTTCGATGCCATGGCGGAGCATCAAGCCTCAAACCGTGGCGCTTTTTCGTCCAGGATTGCGTTGACCTCGGCGACGACAGCTTTTGCTGCTTTTTCGGAAGAAAACACCGCCTTATGCAGGGCGACGAATTCCGCGCCTGTCTCGGCAACAGCAAGCACAGATGAGGGATCGCTGCCGCCCATGACGATGCAGGGAATTTCCACCATGGAGGCCCACCATTCGCCAAGCGCGAGGTTCTTCGGATGCGCCTCCGGTTTGATGTCGCCGTCGAGCTTGCCGAAAAAGATGTAGTCCGGGCGGCGTTCGCCGATTTCGAGCGCCTGGTGCCGGTCGGCAGCCCCGCCCGTGCCGACGATCATCTTGGGCACGAACTTCTCGATCGCTTCGTCAAGCTCCGTCAATGTGCCGTTCATATGCAATCCGTCCGCCTTGACCCGGCCCGCCACGCGGCTGTCGCCGGCAATCAGCGCCGCCGCGCCTGCCCCCTGAACGATCGGCACCATAAGCTCGGCGCGCTTCTGAAAGGCCTGATCGTCGAGACCGTATTGGGGTATGATCACCGATGCGACATCCCCCCCTGCAAGCGCGTCTTCGAGCTGTCGCGCCTGTCCGGCGGTATCATCGCTCTCCGGCAAGATCAGCACGAGGCGGCAGCGGTCTTCCGGTTGGGTCATCTCAAATCCTGTTCGCGGATTCGGCTCAGTGAAATCCGCACTCGTTTTCTGTCTGCAAATTCGATAGACCGGACCGATTGAAGGATCAACCGCCTCTCCCCTCCGAAAGCTTCATGCCCGACACCCTCAGCCTGACCTTTTTTACCTTTGCGGTGCCTGCCGTTTTGCTTGTCGGCCTTTCGAAAGGGGGAATCGGAGGCGCGATCGGCCTGATGGGCGTGCCTCTCATGTCCATGGCCGTGGATCCGGTCAAGGCGGCGGCGATCTTCCTGCCGATCCTGATTCTCATGGATATCGTCGCGCTGTGGTCGTGGCGGAAGTATAACGACCCGACGACGCTTTTGATGATCCTCCCGGGCGGCATCATCGGCATCGCGCTCGGCTGGGCGACATCGGCCTATGTCTCGGACGATGCGCTGCGCCTGGTGATCGCCATAGCCACCATTCTTTTTACCGTCCGTTACTTCTGGCAGGTCTATGGGCCGCACTCCAGCAGGCCCGCAGATCCTCTGCCGCACCGCCCGGTCGCCGCGACGTTCTGGGGCGCGCTTTCAGGTTATGCGAGCTTTGTCGCCCATGCGGGCGGCCCGCCATTCCAGATCTATGTCCTGCCGATGCGGCTCAACCCGCGATCCTACACCGGCGCCAGCATCCGGTTTTTCGCGATCGTCAATGCCGTGAAGGTGATCCCCTATTTCTTCCTCGGCGCCCTTGACCGGGAGAACCTGACAATCTCGGCGACGCTGCTGCCGGTGGCGCTGATAGCGACGATATTGGGTGCGACGATCGTCAAGCATCTGAAGGCAGAGTTCTTCTATCCCATGACCTACGGCCTCGCCTTTCTAGCTGGGCTGAAGCTGCTCTGGGATGGATTGCCCATCTGAAGCGTGGTTTCGGACAAGGGAATAAATTTCTCGACCTTGCTGCAACGCACAATAAATCTTGCCGTTACGGCCGGATTACCGTAAGTTTGCGCCATGACGACAGTTGATCCCTTCGCAGCCATAGCTGATCCCAACCGGCGTTATCTGCTGGAGGAACTGCGGCGTTCGCCGAGAACCGTCAACGAACTCGCCCAAGGCCTGCCGATAAGTCGGCCGGCGGTCTCCCAGCATCTGAAAGCTTTGCTTGAAAGTAATTTGGTGACGGTCACCGCAGAAGGCACGCGGCGCATCTATGCCGTCAACAGCAAGGGCTTCGACAGGCTCAATCTTTGGCTCGATCAGTTCTGGTCGTGATCTCCTACCACGACCAGAACTGCATTTTCATATTTCTGGATTGGGTTTTGGTGCCGCTTTTAATGTTGCCTCGTACTGATGATGAACCTGAGGCGCGCGGCGTTCTTCTCCTTTAGAGAACTAGTGACGCGTAGAGGCCTTAAGGCGCTGCATTTCGTCTTTGAGACGCAGCTTGCGGCGCTTGAGCTCGGCAATTTCCCGGTCGTCTGCAGAGGGCGACGCCAGAATGGACTGGAGCTCCTCTTCCAGATCACCGTGCTTCCTTTCAAGCGATGCGATATGAGCCTGGACGGTCATGTGGCATGTTCCTTCCTTGGTCAACCTGCCCCGACATTCCCTTCTGCCGAGGCTTCAGGTTTGCGACAGAAGTGTGACACGATCGGTCTGGTTTGTCGAAGGAGAAATCGTGGTTTCTCGTGGGCAAATTCGTGGCATCGGCTAACTTCCAGTTAACGTGGTTTGATGGTAGAGGCTTGCGGACATTGCCGGCAACCGCTCAAGAATAGCCGGGCATGGAGAATGGGGACCGTAATATGGCTGATCAGGAACAGGCGGATATCCGGCTGGCGCTCGCGAAACTCCGTCAGGAGCACGAGGATTATGACGCCGCCATCAACGCCATGATCGAGGTCGGCTGCGATGCCCTGAGGATCCAGCGCATGAAGAAGAAGAAGCTGGCATTGAAGGACAAGATGAGCCAGCTCGAAGATCAGATCATTCCCGACATCATCGCTTGAGGGGCTTCCGACATGGCTGAAAGACCTGCCGTCGCCATAATCATGGGTAGCCAGTCCGACTGGGAAACCATGAAAAATGCCGCCGACACGCTGGACGCGCTGGATATCGGCTACGAGGCCCGCATCATTTCCGCACACCGCACGCCGGAGCGAATGATGGCATTTGCCAAGGGCGCCCGCGCCGAAGGTTTTCAGGTCATCATTGCCGGCGCCGGCGGCGCCGCACATCTTCCCGGCATGACCGCCGCCATGACGCCGCTGCCGGTTTTCGGCGTGCCCGTGCAGTCGAAGGCGCTTTCCGGCCAGGACAGCCTGCTCTCGATCGTCCAGATGCCGGCCGGCATCCCAGTCGGAACGCTTGCGATCGGCAGGGCCGGCGCCATCAATGCCGCGCTGCTGGCTGCCGCCGTGCTTGCCCTCAACGACGCCGATATTGCCGACCGGCTGGACGAATGGCGCGCCCGCCAGTCCACCGCAGTCGCTGACTACCCGATAGACGAGGCTCCATGACCGTCCGCACGATCGGCATCATCGGCGGCGGACAGCTTGGCCGCATGCTTGCCATGGCCGCAGCCCGGCTGAACTTCCGCACCATCATCCTGGAGCCGCAGGAAGACTGTCCCGCCGCCCAGGTCGCGAACACGCAGATCACAGCGGCCTACGACGATCCTGCTGCCCTGGCCGAGCTCGCCGCTCGCTGCGACGTCGTCACCTACGAGTTCGAAAACGTGCCCGTTTCGGCCGCCGAAGCGCTGCAGCGTTCCGTGCCCGTCCATCCGCCGGCAAAGGCGCTCGAAGTCGCCCAGGACCGCCTCACCGAGAAACGCTTCCTCAATGGCTGCGGCATCGAAACCGCCCGTTTCCATGCCGTCGACAGCCAGGAGGATCTCGAAGCGGCCCTTGCGGATTTTGGCGGAAAGGGCGTCCTGAAAACCCGCAGGCTCGGTTATGACGGCAAGGGCCAGCGCGTCTTCCGTTCGCCTGAAGACGACCCGGCCGGCGCCTTCGAGGCGCTGGGTAGCGTACCGCTGATTCTCGAAAGCTTCGTGCCCTTCGATCGTGAGATATCGATCATCGCCGCACGCTCCGGCGACGGCACGGTCTCATGCTACGATCCGGCTGAGAACGTCCACCGCAATGGCATTCTTCACACCTCTACCCTACCCGCCCGCATTTCCGGTGAAACGGCAAGCGTCGCCCGGGAATCTGCAGAAAAGCTGCTCGCCGCGCTTGATTACGTCGGCGTCATCGGCATGGAATTCTTCGTTCTCGCCGATGGTGTGCTGATCGCCAACGAAATCGCGCCCCGCGTCCACAATTCCGGCCACTGGACGGAAGCGGCCTGCATCGTCTCGCAGTTCGAGCAGCACATCCGCGCCGTTGCAGGTCTGCCGCTCGGCAATCCGCACCGCCATTCGGACTGCGTTATGACCAATCTGATCGGCGACGATATTCTCGACCTTCCCGGCTGGCTGAAGAAAAAGGACGTGTTCGTCCACCTCTACGGCAAGACGGAATCCCGGCCAGGCAGGAAAATGGGCCATGTAACGGAGCTTAAAACGTCGTCACAAGGTTGACATAGGCAATAGCTCGGGTTATCTGCACGGCCAACTTGAGAGCGCGCCCCTCCAAGAAAAAGGCGGCGCGCTTTTGATTGATAAGGACAAGCGGCTTAACGGCCCACAGACTGCTGGATCAGTACAATGAAGATCAAGAACTCGCTCAAGGCGCTGAAGGCTCGTCACCGCGATAACCGTCTGGTTCGCCGCAAGGGCCGCATTTACATCATCAACAAGCAGAACCCGCGCTTCAAGGCTCGTCAGGGCTGATACGATTTTTTCGGCTTCGGCATCTGCCGGCCGATCAAATTGTCGACAGACCGGCAAATCGGGTTTGACCTTCGGCGCATGCGGATTACCTTATCCGCATGCGCTATTTTCGTTTGAACTCCCTGATTCTGGCCTCGGCCCTCATCGCCTCGCCTGCGATTGCGCAGACGCCCGCGCCAACCGCGCCGTCGACTATGCCTGCTTCGGCGGCAAGACCGGCCAATTCCCTCGATCCTCTCTTTGATGCGCTGAGGCGCGAACGCGACCCGGATAAGGCGCGCGGGATCGCTAGCCAGATCGCCTCGGACATGAGCGATTCGGGCAGCGCCACGGTCAACCTGCTGATGCAGTGGTCGGCAGACGCGATCAAGGAGAAGCGCAACGCCGCGGCCCTCGATTTCCTCGACCGGGTAACGCTGCTTGACCCAGCCTATCCCGAGGGCTGGAACCGGCGGGCCACCTTGCACTACACCATGGGCAATGCCCGCAAGGCGATGGCCGACATTGCCGAAGTCCTGAAGCGCGAGCCCCGTCATTTCGGGGCGCTCGCCGGAATGGCCGGCATTCTCATGGAAGCCGACAAGGACGAACTGGCGCTCAAGGCATGGGAAGATTATCTCGCCATCTATCCGGCAGATCGAGAGGCGCAGGAAGCAGTGACGAAGCTTTCAGAAAAGATCGCCGGAAACCGGACCTGACCTCCCTCCTCCCATGCTGATCCCGCTCCTCGCTCTCATCGGCATCGTCGCTTCCGCTTTCGGTTTCACCGCCTGGAAAGCGAAGGTGATCGAGGCCCAATTCCCGAATGCCGGCGAACTGATCGACGTCGGCGGCTTCCGTATGAATTCGCTGCATATACCCGGACCATCCGGCGCCGATCTGCCGGCCATCGTCTTCATCCACGGCGCCAGCGGCAATCTGCGCGATCAGGAGATCGCCTTCCGAAAAGCGCTGGAAGGCCGCGCGGAGATGCTGTTCATCGACCGGCCCGGACATGGTTATTCCGAACGCGGCGGCCCGGAAAACGACTTTCCCGATGGTCAGGCCGCCGCGATCGCCCGATTGATGGAAAAGCGCGGCATCCAGAGCGCGATCATCGCCGGCCATTCGTTCGGCGGAGCGATCGCCGCAAGCTTTGCGCTGTTCCACCCTGAGAAGACGACCGGCCTGCTGTTGCTGGCGCCGGCCACTCATCCCTGGCCGGGCAGCATCGACTGGTATTACAATCTCACTGCGAGACCCATTCTCGGGCGATTGTTCAGCCATCTCCTGGCCCTCCCCGCGGGATTGGCGTTGATGGAAACCGCAACCCGATCGGTGTTTCATCCCAATCCCCGGCCCGAGACCTACCTCAATGACGGGGCGCCGGCTCTTGTCCTGCGTCCGCGAAACTTTCGCCACAACGCGATCGATGTCGCCAATCTGAATGCGTATGTGACACGCATCTCGCAGCGTTACCGCGAGATTGTCGCGCCGACGGTGATCATCACCGGCGACACGGACGCGATCGTTGCGGAGGAAATCCATTCGCGTGGTTTGGCGCGCGACATCAAGGGGTCGGAACTCGTCTGGATCCGTCATCTCGGCCACAAACCGGATTACGTCGTGACGGACGTCGTGGTGGCGGCGATCGAGAAGCTTGCGGGATTGCCTCGCGACCTGCAGGCAGCCGCCCACCTGGCGGAAGCACGCATCGCGCCTCGGGTCCAGGAAGCACCGGTTGAAATGGACCTGTCGATCGAGAAGACCTGACACCCAGTAGAATTACGCCAGCCCGAAGCAAGGTGCCCATCCCAACCTCCGACCAAACGGAATCGGAGACACGTGATGGAAATCGGCAGCATTGGCAGGGACTACCCGGCACGGTCCGCGAAGCCGGGTGAGGCATCCCCCCGGACAGACGCCGCCACAGAGGCATCGTCCGGTTCATCCGGTCGAAAAGAAGAGCTATACAATCCCCTGGTTCATAGCCTGACATCGCTGACCAAGGCGACGGAGGAAGCGGAGGAACAGATAAAGGCGCGCGCCAAGCGAAAGCTCGAGGACGCCAAGCAGCAGCTCGCATTCATGCGCCGCTGGGGTTTCGACCCGGACGTGATCGCCAAGCAGGCGGCCCAGCTCAGCGTGATCGTTGCGGGTGCTGCCCGCGAATTTGCCGAGGCTTTGCCCGGAGCCGGCGGGCTCACGTCATCCGCGCCTGCCGATACTCCGTCCACAGGAGATACAGCCGATCCGGTTTTGGATCAGAGCAAGCAGGCTGCGTCAGGCGACAGGTCAGTTGAGGACACGAGACCCGTCTCCCACGCAGAGCGGGCCTATCTCGAGGAGATGGGCGAAACACCGCGAAATACGCCCCGGCTCTCCCCGGACGACATCAAGACGGCAATGGAATTCAGCTCCGTCGCACGCCAGATCAAGGCATTGCTGGAAGAGGCCGCCCGGAAGCTGCGCGAGCAGAACGGCACCGCCGCCTTGTCCGGTGCCCAGAACCTCGACGCCTCCGTCAACGCCCTGACCAGCACGGTCTCCGCTTTGCCAACGGTCAGCATCACGATTTAGCGCTCCATCCGCCGAGGGAAACTGCTCAGCAAAAAACCGCCGGATCGCTCCGGCCGTTTTTGGTTGCTGGCGAAAACCTCAGATACCCGTCTGGCCGTCTGAGCCGATATAGGCAATCCGCAACATGTTGGTGGCACCAGGCGTGCCGAGCGGAACACCGGCCGAAATGATGATCCGGTCGCCCGGCTTGCCGAAACCTTCCGACACCACGATACGGCAGGCGCGATTGACCATGTCGTCGAGATCTTCCGCGTCGTGGGTGACGACGCAATGGGTGCCCCAGCAGATGGAAAGCCGGCGTGCCGTCTGGATGATCGGCGACAGCGCGATGATCGGCACCTGCGGCCGTTCGCGCGAAGCGCGCAGGCCCGTTGTTCCCGATGACGTGTAGGTGACGATCGCCGAAAGGCGCAATGTCTCGGCGATCTGGCGGGCAGCAAGCGAAATGGCGTCGGCGCCTGTCGCCTCCGGTGTCGCGCGCTGCGAATAGATGATGCTCGGATAAAGCGGGTCCTGTTCGACGGTCGTGGCGATCGACGCCATCATCGAGACGGCTTCCACCGGATATTGGCCCGATGCCGATTCTGCCGACAGCATGACTGCATCGGCGCCTTCGAACACGGCGATCGAGACGTCCGAGACTTCCGCGCGGGTCGGCACCGGCGAGGAGATCATCGATTCCAGCATCTGCGTCGCGACGACGACCGGCTTGCCCGCACGGCGACAGGCGCGGGTCAACTGCTTCTGGATGCCCGGCACCGCTTCGATCGGCATTTCCACGCCGAGGTCGCCGCGGGCGACCATCAGCGCATCGGAAAGCTCGATGATCTCGTCGATGCGTTCGATCGCCTGCGGCTTTTCAATCTTCGACATCACGCCAACACGGCCCCGGGCGATCTTGCGTACTTCGGCCAGGTCGTCGGGACGTTGCACGAACGAGAGCGCCACCCAATCGACCTCGCCGGTTGCAAGCGCTGCATCGAGATCGACGCGGTCCTTGTCGGTCAGTGCCCCGACGCCGAGCAGCGTATCGGGCAGGCTGACGCCTTTCTTGTCGGAAATGCTGGTGCCGGCAACCACGGTGCAGACGATGCTCTTGCCATCGGCCTTCTCCGCCTTCAGAGCCAGCTTGCCATCATCGATCAGCAAGCGATGACCCGGCTTCACGGCTTCAAGAATTTCGGGATGCGGCAGGAAAACGCGATTTTCGTCGCCTGGCTCGTCGCGATTGTCGAGCGTGAAGGTCTGCCCCACCTTGAGCGTCACCTTGCCGGCCGCGAACTTGCCTACCCGCAACTTCGGGCCCTGCAGGTCGCAGAGAATGCCGATCGGTCGCCCGCAACGCGCCTCGACCGACCGGATGCGCTGAATGAGCGTCCGCATCAGGTCGTGGCTCGCATGGCTCATGTTGATCCGGAAAAGATCGGCCCCCGCTTCGTGCAGCTTCTGGATCATCTCCTCATCGGCGGAGGACGGTCCGAGCGTGGCAAGGATCTTAACTTTGCGGTAGCGCCTCATCAATTCTGGCCTTCTTGTGTGCCAGGCGTGTCCGAAAGCTGGACCATCCAGCTCCCCTGACGGCCCGTGTCATATTCCTTGAAGCCCATGCGCTGAAAGCCACGGGCGAAACAATCGTTGACGCCGACGATCTTGAACTCGTTTTCCGCGACGCACATGTTGACATTGCCGGTCCAGCGGCCGCCGCGGGCCGCATCCTCCGCATAAAGATAATAATAGCGGGACTGCAGCTCGCCCTCGATCAGCGTCGCGCAGGTGGAGGCGGGCACCTGCCACCAGCCTTCGGTGGTCCAGCCTTCCGTCGCGCGGTAGCCGATGGCCACCCCGACAAGGTTCTGCGTACTGTTGCAGACGCGGAAATCTGCATGCGCAGCGCCCGCCGCAAGCAGCGGCGCTCCGGCCGCCGCCATGGCGAACAGTGCCGGGGCGGAAAAGAGGGAGCGGAGATAGGTTTTCGGGGATTTTTTCGACACGGTTTCCGTCAGGACTCCATGGTTATTCGTGAAGCACTTTCTTCGCGCGCCGGAATCGGAAAGTCAACGAAAGTCTAATCGATTAGCCAACCTTCACGCCACCAACCAGTGCCTTTTAACTGGTCCAGCGCCGCTTGCGCCCGGCGGCTGCGCATGCCATCACCGATATCGACGAAACGACAGCTACTCCCCGCGCCACATGCAGGACTTCATTCCGTTCGAAATCATAGAAGGCGATTATGACGCCGGCATGGTGCTGCTTGCCGATCATGCCATGAACCGGCTGCCGGCCCGATACGGAAGCCTGGGACTTCCGCCGAGCGCATTCGAGCGCCATATCGCTTTCGATATTGGCATCGAGATGCTGACCCGCCGGCTCGCTGGCATGCTGGATGTCCCGGCCGTGCTCGGCTGCTTCTCCCGCCTGCTTATCGACCCGAACCGCGGCGAGGACGATCCGACCCTGGTCATGAAGATTTCCGACGGTGCGATCATTCCCGGCAATCATCCGATCACCGAAGAGGAATGGGCGCTCCGGCTCGATACATATCACCGCCCCTATCACCGCGCGGTCGAGCGGACGATTGCCAAGGCGGGCGCATCCGGCCGGGCTCCGCTCGTGCTGTCGCTGCATTCCTTCACGCCCTTTTGGAAGGGCGTGCCGAGACCCTGGCACGCGGCAGTACTTTGGGACAGCGATCACCGCGCCGTCCTTCCGTTTCTTAAACTTTTGCGGCAACCGGGCGATATCCTCGTCGGCGACAACGAACCCTATGACGGTGCGTTGAAGGGCGACACCATGTACCGTCACTGCATGATATCAGGCACGCCGCATGCCCTCCTCGAGGTGCGGCAGGACCTGATTGGCGATGAGCGTGGCGTCGATGCCTGGGCCGAAAGATTGGCGCCGGTCTTCAAGACGCTGAATGCCGACCCCACATTGCACGAATACAGGATCTTCCCGTCGCGTACGGGTCCCTATCCGACTTGAAGAGAACCAGGAGATGTTCCGATGACCGAACTTTCGAAGGAACAGCAGACCGAATTCGAGGCCGCGGCCTTCCGGCGTCTGGTGCAGCATCTGCGCGAACGGACCGACGTGCAGAACATCGATCTGATGAATCTCGCCGGATTCTGCCGCAACTGCCTGTCCAACTGGTACCGCGACGCCGCAACGGAAGCGGGCGTCGACCTTTCCAAGGACGCCTCGCGCGAGATCGTCTACGGCATGCCTTACGAGGAGTGGAAAAATCTCCACCAGGCCGAAGCGAGCGACGCTCAAAAAGCCGCATTCGAAGTGAACAAGCCCGCGCACGGTTGATCGACAGGCGATTTGTCTTGACCTTCCGGCAGCTTTTCGGCAGTTGACGACCACTCATTCAAATTTTCATCAGGAGATCCCGATGTCTGATGCTCATGGCGTCGCCCGCGACCAACTCCGCGCATTTGTCGAGCGCATCGAAAGACTGGAAGAAGAAAAGAAGACGATCGCCGACGATATCAAGGACGTCTATGGCGAAGCCAAGTCCATGGGCTTCGACACCAAGATCCTGAAGAAGGTCATTGCGCTGCGCAAGAAGGACGACCAGGAACGCATGGAAGAGGACATGATCCTCGATACCTACCTGCAGGCGCTGGGCATGATCGAGTCAGCTCCCGATCAGGACGCCGCCTGAAGCTCCCGGATCCGAGAGTACCAAAAACCCGCCACTCGGCGGGTTTTTTCTTGCTGCGAATTCTCGAGCGGTTCAGTTCGCGGGGCCGCTGAAGCGGTTGGGATCGATCGCCACCGCTGCGGCAACCGGCTTGAAGCCGCCGCCGGAATAGGCTGCCGAATAGTCGGCATTCAGCGTCCGGTTCGTCACGCGCGGCGCCTTCATGGAAGCGACCTCTTCGGCGCGATTATTGTTGAGAGCCCACTTCGCAACCATATCGCCGGTCAGGCCCTTGCTGGATGCCTGGGAGGCAGGCTGGGCTGTACGGCCGCCCTTGGTCGGCGCAGGCAAGGCGCCGGTGGAGGCAGCGACTGGCGTCTTCGGCGCATCGAACCCGTCGCCGAACTGCATGCCCTTCCTGGCGGAAGACGACTGGATGACCTTCGGCGAAACGGCAGCCGTCTGGACCGGTTTCTGGACCGGCACGGCTGGCGGTGCGGGTAGAGCCGCGGCCTTGGGCTGCGCCGGGACCGGAACGGCGGCCGAAGGCGCCGATGGCATTGCCTGGCGCGCAGGCTCGACACTCTGCGAAAGGGCAGCCACGAGTTCGGGCGTCAGTTCCTGTTCGTTGGCATCGTGCCGCGAAGCCGGAGCAGCTGCCGCCGCGGCAGGGCGATGAGCAGGCAGCGGAATAGCGGCCATCTCCTGCGGCGGCTGCATCGGGCCGACGGAGGCCGTCATCACGCCGTTGTCGGCATCGCCCTTCAGGCCACGTGGCCCGAGCAGGGTCGGAACCGGGATCTCATAGGCGGAAAGATCCGCAAAGTTCTCGCCGTTCTGCTGCATATTGGCCTGAGCGGAGGCCTGGATCGCAAGAGCTTCCTGCGCCGGATTGCGTGCCGGCGAATAAAGCGCGGTCGCAAAGCCGCCAGGGGCCGCATCCGAGCGGAAGGCCGGACGCGAAAGCGGAACGGGTGCTGCGATATCGGCCTGAGGCGGCTGCGGCGCAGCCGAAGCGACCATCACGGGAGCCGCAGGCTCCTCTTCCGGTGCCGGTTTTGCGGCCGGTGCCGGACGTTGCGCGGTGGCCGGCGTGCTGCTTTCCTCGTTGTCCTCCTCCTCGTCGGCACCACCGCCGCCGAACAGGAAGGCCAGCAGGTTAGGCTGCCGCTTGCGGCCGGTCTCCTCGCCGCGGATGCCGCCGCCGGCGGTGCTGGCGATCTGGATCGAGCTGGAGCTGACGCGTTTCTTGTAGTCGGCAAGCGCCTGTTCATAACCCGGCAGCGGCTTGCCGTCAGCGGGAAGATGAACGGTATTGCCCTTCGGGAAGATCTGCACCAGTTCCTGGCGCGACATGCGCGGCCAGGCGCGAACACCGCCGACGTCGAGATGCACGAAGGGCGAACCGGATTTCGGATAAAAGCCCACGCCCCCGACCTGCATCTGCATGGCGAGCGCGCGCAGCGTAGAAAGCTTCACGCCCGGTATGTAGAAATCCATGGCCTTGCCGAGCATATGCTGGCTGTTCTTGGCAACGCCCGTGGTTCGGGACCGCGAACGCAGCATGCCGTTGGTTTCAGGCGAACGAAAGGCCGAGACAACGTGGATGTAATCGGAGGCACCGGAACGGCGATAGACTTCCCAGACGAGGTCGAAAAGCCGCGGGTCCATCTTGGTCGGCTGATTCTTGCGCCAGTCGCGCAGGAGCTGGTTGATCTGCTGCAGGCCGCGCTGGTCGTATCTGCCATTCCGCTTGAAGGTAATGACTGCTTTTTCGCCTGTGTGCACGAAATAAAGCTTCAGGCTGCGATCTTCGGCAGCAGCTTGGGTGGCTGAGCCGGAAAGAATAGGAAACGCCGTCAAAAGCAGCAACGCTGCGGCAACGACGTGCTTGGTGAAAGTTCCCATAAGCCCGGCTTTGCCGCCCGGCGCCTTCTCACCCGAAGGCGTTTCTTTTGCATACTGATCCGGCAAAACGATCCCCGTCCTGTCGACAACGTCCCACGTTGCCTCAAATGACTGTCAATTGCGGTGACACGATGGCAAATGTGCCACACATGTACAACCTTATTCCGTATAGTCAACAATTGACTAATAGGAGATTGACAGAGGTTGACAGGACTTCCTTGCGCGAAGGTTAATCATTTCTAATGCACTGTTCCTACGCTGCTTCTTTCAACGGATCGTCAGGGTCGATGCCGTAATCCTTGAGTTTCCGGTAAAGGGTGGATCGTCCGATGCCGAGCTTGCGGGCGACCTGGCTCATCTGGCCGCGATAGAATTTGAGCGCAAAGCGGATGAGCTCTTCCTCCACGTCAGCGAGCTTTCGCACCTCGCCGGTCTCGTCGGTGCTGACGATGATATTGTCAGCCGTCGGATAGGCCGCCGCCAGCATGGCCTTCGGATCCGGCTTTCCGGCGCGCGCTTTTTCGCTGTTGGCAAAGACGGGCGATTCGGCGAGAGCCTCGCGCATGGCGCGGTCGGCGGCGACGGAAGGCGACGGAGCGGCAGCGGTTGCGACCAGTTCCGCCGAATGGAATTCCGGCACCTGCGCTGCGATCTGCGGGAAATCCGCGTCGGTCAGTTCGTCGCCTTCTGCGAGCACCACGGCCCGGAAAACCGCATTCTCGAGCTGACGGATATTGCCCGGCCAGTCGTAGGCCGTCAGCAGCGCTAGAGCGCTTGGGCCGACTGTCAGCGTCTTCGACAGCTTCTGCTCGGTCGAGAAGCGCTCGGCAAAGACGCGGGCGAGATGCGGAATGTCCTCCTTGCGGCGACGCAGCGCCGGGATCGTGATCGGGAAGACGTTGAGGCGGTAATAGAGGTCCTCGCGGAAGCGGCCTGCACGCACTTCCTCGATCAGATCCTTGTTGGTGGCCGAAATGAGGCGGACATTCACCTTCTGCACTTTGGCGGCGCCGACTGTCTCAATTTCGCCTTGTTGCACAGCGCGCAGCAGCTTCACCTGCACATCGAGCGGCAGGTCGCCGATCTCGTCCAGGAAAAGCGTGCCGCCGTCCGCCTCGACGAATTTGCCGGTATGCTTTTCCGAGGCGCCGGTGAAGGCGCCCTTCTCGTGGCCGAAAAGGATGCTTTCCACAAGATTGTGCGGAATGGCGCCGCAGTTGACGGTGATGAATGGTTTGCCGGCCCTGTCCCCGTTCGACTGGATGGCGCGAGCGATCATTTCCTTGCCGACGCCCGATTCGCCTTCCAGAACCACTGGAATGTTCGAATGAGCGGCACGTTGTGCAAGATCGATGACCCGCAGCATGTCGGGACTTGCCGAAACGATATCGCCGAAGCCGACGGTGCCGGGGCGCTGGCGCCTGCCGGCACGGGCTTTGGATTCCTTCTGGTCGAGCTTCAGCGCATTGGCGACCGAAGCCGCGATCCGCTCCGGCGAAACTGGTTTGACGACGAAATCGAACGCCCCGGCCCGCATCGCCTGGACGACCGAATCGATGCTGCCTTGTCCGGTCTGGACGATCACGGGCGTCTCGATGCCGAGCTCCCGGATCGCCGAGAGGAAGGTCAAGCCGTCCATCTCCGGCATCATCAGGTCGAGCACGATGACGTTGATGTCGACCGCGGTTCGCTTCAGGAACTCAAGCGCAACGAGACCGTTTTCGGCGAGGTGGGCGGCGTGGCCATATCGCTCCACAGCATTCTTCAACAGGCGGCGTTGAATCGGATCGTCATCGACAACGAGGATTTGCGCAATCATGCTCGGCTCCCGGCTACGTTCATCGTGCCCCCTTTCGGGCTCTTATGTAGCCGGTTGTGTCAGAAAGGCTTGAACATCCCCTTTTGAGAAAAGCTTGCATTTTAACTGAGGGCGATGAAAACAACTTCGCATAAACCGGACCGTAATATCAGAAGGACAAGGCGATGAGACGACCAGAAACCGTGTGCCGTGAGATTCCCGCCGCGATTGCCGCAGGCGGCGCCGCTTCCGACCCGGCGCTCGGATTGCTGCCGGTCTGGAAGCTTTCGGATCTCTATCCTGCCAAGGACGCGCCGACCTTCGCGGCAGATATGGAAAAGGCGGAGGCACTTTCGCTCGCCTTCGAGGAGAAGTGGAAGGGTAAGCTTTCCGGTGCCGCGGCAAAGACCGGCGCCGGCGGGCTCGGCGAGGCGCTGAAAGAATACGAGGCGCTGGACGATCTCCTCGGCAAGCTCGGCTCCTTTGCCGGCCTCACCTATTTTTCCAACACGACGGATCCGGCCAACGGCAAGTTCTACGGCGACGTGCAGACGAAGCTGACCGATCTGTCGTCGCATCTGCTTTTCTTTGCGCTCGAGCTGAACCGCATCGAGGACGCGGTCATGGATGTCTGCATGGATCGCGATCCGGCCGCCGGCCATTATCGGCCCTGGATCGTCGACCTCAGGAAGGACAAGCCTTTCCAGCTCGACGACAAGCTGGAACAGCTCTTCCTCGAAAAATCGATGACCAGCGCCGCCGCCTTCAACCGGCTGTTCGACGAAACCATGGCGGAGCTGCGCTTCGAGGTGGACGGCGAGAAGCTGCCGCTCGAAGTGACGCTCAACATGCTGCAGGAGCCGCAGCCGGAAACCCGCGCCAAGGCCGCAGTCGCGCTGTCCAGGACCTTCCACGAAAACCTCCGCGTCTTCACGCTGATCACCAACACGCTCGCCAAGGACAAGGAAATCTCCGATCGCTGGCGGGGCTTCCAGGATATTGCCGACAGCCGGCATCTCGCCAATCGCGTCGAGCGTGAAGTCGTCGATGCGCTGGCCGCTGCGGTCAAGGATGCCTATCCACGGCTGTCGCACCGCTATTATGCGATGAAGGCAAAATGGCTCGGCATGGAGCAGTTGAATTTCTGGGACCGCAATGCGCCGCTGCCCGAGGCCCCGACTGCCCTTATTCCCTGGACCGATGCAAAGGAAACAGTGCTTTCCGCCTATCGGCGTTTTGCGCCGGAAATGGCCGAGATCGCCGGCCGCTTCTTCGAGGAGGAATGGATCGACGCCCCGGTACGACCGGGCAAGGCACCGGGCGCTTTCGCGCATCCGGTCGTGCCCTCTGCCCATCCTTATGTGCTCGTCAATTATATGGGCAAGCCGCGCGACGTGATGACGCTCGCCCACGAACTCGGCCACGGGGTGCATCAGGTGCTCGCCGGCGATCAGGGTGCCTTGATGTGCCAGACTCCGCTGACGCTCGCGGAAACCGCCTCGGTTTTCGGCGAGATGCTGACCTTCCGCGCGCTCCTCGAAAACACCAGGGACAAGCGCGAGAGGAAGGCGATGCTTGCCCAGAAGGTCGAGGACATGATCAACACGGTCGTGCGCCAGATCGCCTTCTACCAGTTCGAGCGCAAGGTCCACACCGCCCGCAAGCAAGGCGAATTGACGGCCGAACAGATCGGCGAATTGTGGCTGTCGGTCCAAGCCGAAAGCTTGGGGCCGGCGATCAGGATTTCGGAGGGTTATGAAAGCTGGTGGACCTATATCCCCCACTTCATCCATTCGCCCTTCTACGTCTATGCCTATGCCTTCGGCGACTGCCTGGTGAATTCGCTCTACGCGGTCTACCAGAACGCCGCACCGGGCTTCCAGCAGAAGTATTTCGAGCTTCTGAAGGCGGGCGGCACCAAACACCATTCGGAACTCCTTGAGCCGTTCGGCCTCGACGCCACCGACCCGGCCTTCTGGTCGAAGGGCCTGTCGATGATCGAAAGCCTGATCGACGAGCTGGAGGCTCTGGACAACGGCGCCTGAGTATCCCGATGGAGCAGAAGGCGCCCTACGCGCTCTTTCGCGACGATCCTGCCGGCCGGAGCCTCGTCTTCGACCGGCCGAAGGAGGTCGTCTTTGCCCGCACTGCCGCCGAGGTTCTGCCGGCGTTGCAGCATCTGGAAGAAGCACGCCGCGCCGGCCGCTGGCTCGCGGGCTATATCTCCTATGAGGCCGGTTATGTGTTCGAGGAAAAGCTCCGGCCGCTGATCGTCGACAACCGGGCAACGCCCCTGATCGCCATGGGCATCTTCGACAAGCCTTCCGGCAGCGAGCATCCGCTAGCAGGACCGCCCGGCGCAATCGTCGACGACGGTTCCTCCGAGGGCTCGTTCCTTAGCGAACCGCGCGCCGGGTGGGATTTCGCAACCTACGAGGAACGGTTCAACCGCCTCCATCAGCATCTGCGTCGCGGCGACTGCTACCAGGCGAACCTGACGATGCCGATCACCGCCGCCTGGCAGGGCGATCCGCGTCAGGCCTTCTGGTCTCTCGTCGCCCGCCAGCCCGTTCGCTACGGCGCCCTTGTCCACCTCGGCGGTCCGATCGTCCTGTCGCGATCGCCGGAGCTCTTCTTCTCCGTCGATGCCGAGCGCTTCATCGAAACCCATCCGATGAAAGGGACGGCGCCGCGCGGCCAAACCGCCGAAGAGGACGCAGCCATCGTCGAAGCCATGCTTGCGGACGAAAAGACCCAGGCGGAGAACCGCATGATCGTCGATCTCCTGCGCAACGACATCTCTGTCGTCAGCGAGGTCGGCACGCTGTCCGTCCCGAAACTCTTCGCGATCGAGACCTATCCGACCGTCCACCAGATGGTGAGCCATGTGCGGGCAAAACTCCTGCCCGAGGTGGGTTTCCCGCAGATCCTTGCGGCGCTGTTTCCCTGCGGGTCCATCACGGGAGCACCGAAGATGTGGGCCATGCAGATCCTGTCCCGGCTGGAGGCCCGCCCCCGCGATGTCTATTGCGGTGCGATCGGTTATTGCGATCCCGCCGGCCCCATGCGTTTTTCGGTGGCAATCCGCACGATCACGCTTTTCAATGACGGCAAGGCAGTTTTCAATGTCGGGGGCGGCATCGTCTTCGACTCCGAGGCCAAGGCCGAGTATGATGAGTGTCTTCTGAAGGCACGTTTTGCGGTAGGCGATCAATGGATTTCTCGCTGATCGAAACGATGCGCTGGGAACCGGATTCGGGTTTTCTGCGCCTGGAACAGCACCTGCGCCGGCTCAAGCGCTCGGCCGATGCCCTCGGATTCCGCCCGCCGCCGCCGGATACGCTCAGGCAGCTCGAGGCGGCCACCGGTGGCGACGCCGCCCTGCGCGTTCGCCTCGTCATGACCTACCGCGGCAAGGTCGAGATCACGACAACGCCTTTCATCCCCGCTCCGGCCGGGACGGTGTGGCGTATCCGGGTTGCGGCCACAAGACTTACTTCGGACGATCCCCTGTTCCGCCACAAGACCTCCCGGCGGGAACCCTATGAAGTGGCCCGCTCCGAATTTTCGCCTGATGAGGCCGACGAGGTAATCCTCCTCAACGAGCGCGGCGAAATCTGCGAAGGCACGATCACCAACGTTTTCGTCGAGGATGCAGGCGGACAGTTGCTCACGCCGCCGCTGATGAGCGGACTTCTGCCGGGCATATTGCGGGCCGAGCTGATCCGCGAGGGAAAGGCGCGCAATCAGATACTTCGCGCGGAAGACCTCGATGGTCGCCGTCTCTTCGTCGGCAATTCGCTTCGCGGCCTCATCGCCGCCGAGCTCGCAGGTCGCGAAAAACAGGCCGAACGCGTCAGCGACGACAAGGTCGCCCGCCGAAACGCGGGGTAGACATCGATGCCCGCGCCGCCGCAATCACTTACCGACCACCTTCTCTCACTCGAAACGGCGTTGCAGACGCGCGAGGTCCGCAGCTCCGAGGCAAGGCTGCGCGAGCTCCTGGCGCCCGACTTCCGCGAGTTCGGGCGTTCCGGCCTTGCCTATACGTTCAACGACATCATGACCCGTCTGGTGGTGGAGGATGGACCGGCCAACAGTTCGATTTCGAACTTTGCCGCTTCGATGCTGAGCGAGACGATAGCGCTTGCCACCTATCGCGGCACGCGGCTCAATGCGGACGGCAACAGGCAGTTTACCAACCGCAGCTCCATCTGGCGTCTGGATGCGGATGGCAAATGGCGCATGGTCTTCCATCAGGGCACGGCGACGGAATAGCGGGCTCCTAGAGACTTTCCGGCATTTCGGGGATCGGAAGGAAAGCCGCCCCTGGGCCGCCGCGCTCCTTTGAGGAAGCCACTATGACCGCCATGGTGCAACCGATCAGAAAGACCACCCAGAAAAGGAGCCACGTGCGCCACTCGCTGCGGCTTCTCTGGGCCTCCTCCTGCAGCGGCGATATCCGTGTCCAGGCCTTCAATGCTGCCTCGCGCGGCCCCCATGCCCTGAACATTTCCGCGACGATATAAACCGCCCTGCTGGATAGTCTCATCCAATTACGCCCCGCATGCTGCACTGCAGTATAATTTGTAGGGCTGCGCTTTCTTGTTCCAAGTCCCCGCGGGCAATTTTTACAACTGAGTGAATATGGCTTAAACCGATGCTGAAACGACAATCGAACGGCATGATGGAAAAAAACCTCAGCTACACGCCCTATGACGGCTCCTCGACGCCCTTCACCATCGGGCTTCTGCAACTCGATCCTGCGCGCTGGATCGAGCCAGACGGAGATCTCGCCTATCATCTTTCGAAAAAGAAGAAGCTGTTCGCGGAGCATGGGGAACGGGTTTTCCGCGCCGAGCCCGGCACGGAGCAAGCCCAGCAGGAAATCATCGACGCGCTTGCAGAATATCTCCCGGCCCACCATCCGGCCATCTATCGTCGGACCGGCAGCCTCATGGAAATGGCCGGCCACACCGTTGATCTTGCCGACGACCGCTCGCCGCCGCTTCTTTCGGCCGGCTTCCTGGTACAGGACGATCTCGTCATCATGCGCAAGGGCGATAACGGCTGGCGCATCGCTGCCGCCTTCCTGGCCTTCCCCTCCTCCTGGTCGCTCGCCGACAAGTTCGGCAAGGTGATGGACGAGATACATGCGCCGGTCCCGGACTTTGCCGGCGGCAGCCGCAATGCCGGCCTCATCAACCGCATGTTCGACAACCTGTCGCCGGATCGCTTCGTCGTGCGCTGGAACTGGTCGGTGAACTGGGGCTATGCCCTCTATCGACCGGCCTCTCAACCCGCCCACGAAACTGATCCGATGCAACCGCGAGATGCCTTCGTCCGCGTCGAACGCCAGACGCTGCGGAAGATGCCCGTATCGGGCGATATCCTCTTCACCATCCGTATCTATCTCGATCCGGTCACCGCGCTGGCGGGCCAGCCGAACGGCAAGGAACTTGCCTCGTCGTTCGCCGATCAGCTCGAAGCCCTGACACCGGAGCAGGCTGACTACAAGGGTCTGCTCCGGAAACGCGACAGCCTAATCGCGATGCTGCGAAAAATGGCAACCAATCCCGCGACAGTTGGATAAATCCCAGATTTTTCCGGAAAGGCCGGCAGCCTCTTTATTGTGACGCGGTTTTATGATCTAGAGCGCCGCGAATTGCGCGTGCGCAAAGGTCATCCGTCCACTGCCGAAGAAGCGGGCCAGCGGCCGTTCGGCTGCCGATCCGAAGGAGAAAGATATGTCAGAGCCTAACTATCCGGTTTATGCCGAAATCAGCGGTCCGATCGTGATGATCGGTTTCGGCTCGATCGGCCGCGGCACGCTGCCGCTGATCGAACGCCACTTCAAGTTCGACAAGAGCCGGATGGTTGTCATCGATCCTCGCGACGACGAGACGGGCATCCTGGCCAAGCACGGCGTCCGTCACATCAAGGAATATGTGACGAAAGACAACTACAAGGATCTCCTGAAGCCGCTTCTGACGAAGGGCGGTGGCCAGGGCTTCTGCGTCAACCTTTCGGTCGACACCGGTTCGCTCGACCTGATGAAGCTCTGCCGCAAGCTGAACGTTCTTTACATCGACACGGTCGTCGAGCCTTGGCTTGGCTTCTATTTCGACAAGAACATGAAAAATGCCGACCGCACCAATTATGCCCTGCGTGAAACCGTGCGCAAGGAAAAGGAAAAGAACCCGGGCGGCGCAACCGCCGTTTCCACCTGCGGCGCCAATCCGGGCATGGTCTCCTGGTTCGTCAAGCAGGCGCTGGTCAACCTTGCCAACGACATCGGCTTGAAGTTCGACGAGCCGAGCCAGCATGACCGCGAAGGCTGGGCAAAGCTGATGAAGAAGCTCGGCGTCAAGGGCGTCCATATCGCCGAACGCGACACCCAGCGCACGAAACATCCGAAGCCGCTCAACGTTTTCTGGAATACCTGGTCGGTCGAAGGCTTCATTTCCGAAGGCATGCAGCCGGCCGAGCTCGGCTGGGGCACCCATGAAGAGTGGATGCCGAAGAACGCCAAGCGGCACAAGAAGGGCTGCCAGGCGGCGATCTATCTCGAACAGCCCGGCGCCAATACCCGCGTGCGCACCTGGTGCCCGACGCCCGGCCCGCAATACGGCTTCCTCGTCACCCATAACGAATCGATCTCGATCGCCGACTATTTTACGGTTCGCGACAAGGACGGCGAAGTCACCTTCCGCCCGACCTGCCACTACGCCTACCACCCGGCCAACGACGCCGTGCTGTCGCTGCACGAGATGTTCGGCAATGGCGGCAATCCGCAGCCGGTCCACCACGTTCTCGACGAGGACGAGCTGGAGGACGGCATCGATGAACTCGGCGTGCTGCTCTACGGCCACGAGAAGAATGCCTACTGGTACGGTTCGCGCCTGTCGCTTGAAGAAACCCGCCGCATCGCGCCTTACCAGAACGCCACCGGGCTGCAGGTCACCTCGGCCGTTCTTGCCGGCATGGTCTGGGCGCTCGAACACCCGAGCGCCGGCATCGTCGAAGCCGACGAGATCGACTACAAGCGTTGCCTGGAAGTCCAGCTTCCCTATCTCGGCCCGGTCGAAGGCCATTACACCGACTGGACCCCGCTCGACGGCCGCCCGGGCCTCTTCCCGGAAGACCTCGACGAGAGGGATCCGTGGCAGTTCAGGAACATCCTCGTCCGCTGACGCTCGCATGTGCAAAACCGCCTGTTATCGACAGGCGGTTTTTGCCTCTCGAAACTTCTGCCTTTTCAACGCCACATCTTGCGTTACATAGGTTCCGAACGGCATGTTTTGCCGAATGGGACGACCGAGTCGCGGGAGACAGATCATGAAAATCAAAGCGAGCCTTGTGCTCATCGCCGCTGCCAGCCTGAGCGCCTGCGTTTCCTCTCCGCAGCCGACCCGCGTATCGGCGCCGGCTCAGCCTCAGGGCGTCGAAGGCACCTGGGTCGATCCGAACGGCATCGTCTCCTCGTTCCAGGCCGGCACGTTCAACACGCGTTCCAGTGACAGCAACACGTTGCTCGCCTCGGGCACCTATACCAGCCTGTCGCCAACGCTGGTGGAGATCAACATGACGTCGCTGGTGAGAAAGACCCAGTCGCGCGTCAATTGCGCGCTGGTCAATCCGAGCCAGCTCAATTGCACGCAGGACAGCGGCGCCCAGTTCTCGTTGACGCGCCGCAGCTAAGAGTCGGTATTTTTAGTTTTCCGGAACCCCGCCTCGGCGGGGTTTTCGCGTTTGGGAAGAACCACGCGCTCGCACAACCTTGTCATATTTCCCTTGAAACCGCTTGGTCTTGATGAAAACATGCGCTGCACAACGATTGTCACGGTGGGACGCTAGAACAATCGGGGCGAGGCGGCGAGAAGCCGGCCGGTAAAAATAGGAGAGAGAAATCAGATGATGAAGACATTGAGATTTGGGTTGACGACCGCTTCGGTCATCGCCCTTTCAACCGGCGCGGCGCTCGCCGACTACGAGCTCAATATCCTGCACATCAACGACTTTCATTCGCGCATCGAAGCCATCAACAAGAGCGATTCCACCTGCTCGGCGGAAGAGGCCGGAAAGAACGAATGCTTCGGTGGCGCAGCCCGCCTGTTGACGGCGATCAACCAGACCCGCGATGGCCTGAAATCTGAGAACAAGAATGTCATCCTGCTGAACGCCGGCGACAACTTCCAGGGTTCGCTCTTCTACACCACCTACAAGGGTGCGACGGAAGCCGAAGTGTTGAACGCCATGAAGTTCGACGCCATGACCGTCGGCAACCACGAATTCGACGACAGCGACGACGTCCTCGCCACCTTCCTAGACAAGATCCAGTTCCCGGTCGTCACCGCCAATGTCGTGCCGACTGCAGCTGCCAAGATCGGCGACCGCATCAAGCCGTCGATCGTGCTCGAAGTCGGCGGCCAGAAGGTCGGCATCGTCGGCGCCGTCACCAACGACACGCCGGAAATTGCCAATCCGGGCCCGAATATCCAGATCGCCGAAGACGTCGCCAAGATCACCGAAGCCGTGCAGGCCTTGAAAGGCCAAGGCGTCAACAAGATCATCGCGCTGACCCATGTCGGCTATCCGCGCGATCTTGCAGCTATCGCCAAGATCCCGGATGTCGACGTTGTCGTCGGCGGCCACACCCACACGCTGCTCTCCAACACCGTCAAGGACGCCGCGGGTCCGTATCCGACCTGGTCCGACAACCCCGCCGGCTACAAGGTTCCGGTTGTCCAGGCCTACCAGTATTCGAAGTATCTCGGCGACCTGAAGGTCGTCTTCGATGACAATGGCATGGTCAAGGAAGCGAGCGGCGAACCCATCCTGATGGATTCCAAGTTCCAGCCCGATCAGGCCATGACCAACCGGATCAACGAGTTGAAGGCACCGATCGAGGACCTCAAGAAGAAGGTCGTCGGAGCATCCGAAGCGGTCATCGACGGCGATCGCCGCAATTGCCGTGCCAAGGAATGCTTCATGGGCAATCTCGTGGCAGATGCCCAGCTCGACCGTGTGAAGGACCAGGGCATCACCATCTCGATCGCCAATGGCGGGGGCTTACGCGCCTCGATCGACGCCGGCGAAATCACCATGGGTGAAGTCCTGACCGTTCTTCCCTTCCAGAATACGATCGCGACCTTCCAGCTCAAAGGCTCCGACGTTGTCGCCGCGCTGGAAAACGGCGTGAGCCAGATCGATGACGGCGCCGGCCGCTTCCCGCAGGTTTCCGGCCTCAAATATTCCTTCGACAAGTCCAAGCCGGCCGGATCCAAGGTCAGCGACGTGCAGGTCAAGGAAGGCGACAAGTTCGTTCCGATCGATCCGAACAAGACCTATGGCGTCGTCACCAACAACTACGTCCGCGGCGGCGGTGACGGTTACAAGGTCTTCGCCACCGGCGCCCAGAATGCCTATGACTTCGGCCCGAACCTGGAACTGGCGCTGGCCGATTATCTCGGCGCCCACAACCCGTACAAGCCTTACACCGATGGCCGCATCACCGACCTGACGCCGGCGAGCTACACGCCGCCGCCGAAGCCGGCTCCGGCCGCTCCGCCGGCGCCGACCGCTGCAGCCCCGACGGCACCGGCTCCTTCTGCTGCCGCTCCAGCTGCACCTGCGGCCCCCGCCGCCCCGGCTCCCGCTCAGACAGCAGCAGCCCCGGCGACACCCGCTCCGGCGGCACCGGCTGCTCCCCAGCCGGCAGGCCCGACCAAATACACGGTCGTCAAGGGCGATTCGCTCTGGAAGATTGCCGAGAGCACCTATGGCAATGGCGAAGAGTGGACGAAGATTTCCAAGGCCAATTCGCTCTCCAATCCGGACCTCATCCAGGTCGGCAAGGAATTGGAACTGCCGGCGAAATAGGCCATCCTCCTGACTGGACAATTTGTCTCTTGTCAAAATGCCGGTCCGGGCTTTTCCGGGCCGGCATTTGTTTCTAGATAACGTGCAATTCACCGGCGCCTAGCCATTGGAACAAGAGTATCCGCATGTCATCATCATACGCCCACATGCCTCCTGATCATCCCAAAGTGAGTTTCGGTAAGGTCGGCGTGCTGCTTGTCAATCTCGGCACGCCTGACGGCACGGACTACTGGTCGATGCGGCGCTATCTCGCCGAATTCCTCTCCGACCGGCGCGTCATCGAATGGTCACGGCTCTACTGGTACCCGATCCTCTACGGCATCGTGCTCAACAAGCGGCCTCAGAAGGTCGGCAAGGCCTATGAGGAAATCTGGAACAAGGATCTGAACGAGAGCTATCTGCGCACCTACACCCGCAACCAGGGTGAGCTGATGGCCGAACGGCTCAAGGATCTGCCTGATGTCGTGGTGGATTGGGCCATGCGCTACGGCAAACCTTCAATTGCCGAGCGTATTGATGCCTTGAAAGAAAAGGGCTGCGAAAAGATCGTTCTTTTTCCGCTCTATCCGCAATACGCAGCCTCCACGACCGCAACAGTCAACGATAAGGCCTTCGAACATCTGATGAAGCTGCGCTGGCAGCCGGCCGTGCGTACCGTCCCGCCCTATCACGACGATCCGGCCTATATCGAAGCGCTGGCGAACTCCGTTCGGCAGACCTATGCGACCCTCGACTGGGAACCGGAAATGCTGATCGCCTCGTTCCACGGCATCCCGCAATCCTATTTCAAGGCGGGCGATCCTTATTACTGTCACTGCCAGAAGACCGCGCGGCTGCTGAAGGAAGCGCTGGGGCTCACCGACAAGAATTTCATGATCACCTTCCAGTCCCGCTTTGGGCCGGAGGAATGGCTGCAGCCCTATACGGACAAGACGGTCGAGAAGCTGGCGGAAGAAGGCGTCAAGCGCATCGCCGTCATGAATCCCGGCTTCGTATCCGATTGCCTCGAAACGCTCGAAGAAATCGCCGGCGAAGCGGGCGAGATCTTCCATCATCACGGGGGCGAAAAATTCGTGCATATCCCCTGTTTGAACGACAGCGAAGGCGGCATGACGGTGCTCGAAAAAGTGGTGCGCCGCGAACTGCAGGGCTGGGTGTAACCCGGCTCCGCATCCCATCCTCCTGATACCGTCCCGGGTCAGCGCTTCCAGCGAACCGGCAGCTCGATCATATCGCCGTCGGCCGGGATCAGCAGGCGCGACGGGCCGATTCCCGCCGTATCAGCCGCCTGGCGCAGATTTGCGCGCGAAACGGTGGCGTGATCGAGCGCCTCCATATGCACGGCGATCACGGTCGCCTCCGGCGCCGACTGGCAGAGCGCCACGGTTTCCGCCGCATCCATGACGATAAGGTCGCCGTCCCAGCGAGCGCCGCACGAATGGCTGACGATGACATCGGGCGCGACACGCTCCACCGTCTCCAGCACCGGTGGATAAAGGACTGTATCGCCCGCCCAATAAATTACCGGCTCACCGGGCGCGGCAAGCGTCAGTCCCATCACCGACCCCATCTTTTCCAGAACCGGACCAAGCCCGTGGCTGCCCTCGCAGCGCGTGATCGTGATGCCTTGCCAGACGATCTCATTCTTGAGCGGCGTCACATCGACGAAACCTTCGCCGGAGATCGCTGCCTCATCCCCCGGCCGACAGATCAGCGGCAGGTGTTTCGGGACAAGATGCTTGGCCACCGAATCGAAGTGGTCAGAATGGAGATGCGAGACGATCACCAGTTCGACGCCGTGCAAAATCTCCTCCGTGGAAAGCGGCAAGTCCGTCAGTGGGTTGGGAGACTTGCCGGTATAGGACGGCAGGCTGTGCCGGGGCGCGAAATATGGATCGATCAGAATGGTGCGATCCGCATAAGTAAGCTTGAGCGTCGCATTGCGGATCAATTGAAGCTTCATCGAGGCACCTCCTGCAGGACATCGAGACCTAGACCGATCGGCGCTGATGATCCAATGACGGTTTTAGATGGGAGGGCCCTGCCTTTCCATAACTTCCGGCATTCAGCTGGTTTCCTCCGCCCTGAACCCTTCCGTCGCTGCCCTCCAGAAATCCGGATCCTCGTATTCGGTGGGATCCGTGATGCCGGCCAGGTGAAAGGCCTCGCGCCGCTCGACGCAGGTGCCGCAGCGGCCGCAATGGCGCGCGCCGCCCTTATAGCAGGACCAGGTTTCGGCAAACGGCGTGTCGTGTCGCGCGCCGTCGGCGACGATATCCGCCTTCGAGCCATGGACATAAGGCGCAAGCAGCTTGACCGAGGCGTAACCGTCGAGCGCATGGTCCTGCATCGCCTGAAAGGCATCGATGAAGCCCGGCCGGCAATCCGGATAGATGAAATGATCGCCCCCATGCACCGCAATCGCCACCGCCTCCGCCTGTCTTGCCGCAGCAACCCCGAAGGCGACCGCCAGCATGATGGCATTGCGGTTCGGCACGACGGTAATCCGCATCGTCTCTTCCGCATAATGCCCGTCCGGCACATCCAAGTCATCGGTCAAGGCCGAACCGGTAAGCCGGCCACCGATCCCGCGCATGTCGATGATCTCGTGAAAGACCCCGAGCCGCGTGGCGCAGGCGGCTGCGAAGTCGAGCTCCTTGCGGTGGCGCTGGCCGTAGTCGAAGGAGATCAATCCCAACAACTGCTCCTCCGCCGCCATCCTGTGGGCGAGAGAAACGGAATCCAGTCCGCCTGAGCAGACGACAATAACCTTCATCTATGGTGTCCTTGTTTTGACCGGGTAGGCTGCGACCGGAATTTTCAGAGCGCGTTCTAGAACCATCGCCGCCGCTTGTGAATAGGTGAGCTGTTGAATAGGATCGGCAGCGTCCGAACAGGCGGACTGGGAAAGCACAAGAGGGTCAAATGGAGCTGGGTGGGTTCGATATTGTGGTGATCGGCTTCGTATTGCTGATCATTCTGATCCTTTTTGCCGGGATCAAGACCGTGCCGCAGGGCTATCGCTATACCGTCGAGCGTTTCGGCCGTTATACCCGCACGCTGGAGCCGGGCCTCAACCTGATTACGCCGTTCATAGATCGCATCGGCGCCCGCATGAACGTCATGGAGCAGGTGCTGGATATTCCGACGCAGGAAGTCATCACCCGTGACAATGCCAGCGTCTCCGCAGACGCCGTCGCCTTTTACCAGGTCCTCAATCCGGCCCAGGCCGCCTACCAGATCTCCGATCTCAAAAACGCTATCCAGAATCTCACGATGACCAATATCCGCTCGGTCATGGGTTCGATGGATCTGGACGAGCTGCTCTCCAACCGCGAAGTGATCAACGAGCGGCTTCTGAGGGTGGTGGACGAGGCGGTCGGCCCCTGGGGCATCAAGGTCACCCGCGTCGAGATCAAGGATATCCAGCCGCCGGCCGACCTGGTCGAATCCATGGCCCGCCAGATGAAGGCGGAACGCGAAAAGCGGGCTCAGATCCTCGAGGCGGAAGGCTCGCGCAACGCCCAGATCCTGCGTGCGGAAGGCGCCAAGCAGGCGGCGGTGCTAAAGGCGGAAGGCGAGCGCGAGGCGGCCTTCCGGGAAGCGGAGGCACGCGAACGTCTTGCCGAAGCGGAAGCCAAGGCGACCCAGTCCGTCTCTCAGGCGATCGCCGCTGGTGACGTCCAGGCCATCAATTATTTCGTCGCCCAGAAATACACAGAGGCCCTGGCTGAAATCGGCAAGGCCCCCAACTCGAAGATCGTGCTGATGCCGATGGAGGCCTCGTCGCTGATCGGTTCGCTCGGCGGCATCGGCGCCATCGCCCGGGAAGTCTTCGGTGACGGACCAGCGCCGCAGGCGCCGCCGCGCGCGCCCGCGCCTCCTCGTACGCCGACAGGGCCTAAATTGACGACATCGCCCGCCAACCCTTTCGCCCAGCCCTCGACACCTTCTGAGACCTGACGACATGCTTCAAGAACTGGTAAAGGGTCTCGGCCTCTGGAGCTGGTGGATTCTCGGCCTCGTTCTGCTGGCGGCAGAGCTTGCGGCTCCCGGCGTATTCCTGATCTGGATCGGGGCCGCCGCCATCGTCATCGGCACGCTGTCGCTGCTGTTATGGGATTCCGGCTTCTGGACCTGGCAGCTCCAGCTCGTCCTCTTCGCGCTGCTGTCGATCTCCTTCGCCCTTGCCGGCCGCCGATTCTATGCCAAGCGCAGCCAGACGAGTGACGAACCCATGCTCAACCGCCGCGGCGAAAGCCTGGTCGGGCGCACGGCGACCCTTCATGAGCCAATTACTGAGGGCCGCGGCCGCATCCGGCTCGACGATACATGGTGGTCGGTCATGGGTCCTGATCTGCCCGCCGGCACGCAGGTGAAAGTGGTGGCGGCAAGTGGACGCGACCTCACGGTCGAAGTAGCGTAGTTCATCTCGCCCGAGAATCGCTGGGAGCCGAACCCGGCGTCAAGCGACGCCGACGCGCAACAGATCGTGGAAATGCACAATACCAACCGGCCGGCGCTCGTCATCGACCACGAGCAGCGCACCGATACTGTGCTTGTTGAGGATCGCCATGGCGGCCGTGGCAAGCGTCTCTCTGCCGACCGTCTTCGGATTTTCGGTCATTACGTCGTCGACGAGCGTCTCGCCGAGATTGAGATGCAGGTGTCTGGCGATATCGCCATCCGTCACGACGCCACAAAGGCATCCATTTTCATCGACGACGCCGACGCAGCCGAAGCGCTTGCGTGACAGTTCCTGGATCGCTTCGGGCATGGAAACGCCCTTCTTGACCAACGGAAGACGGTCTCCGGTATGCATGAGGTCGCTGACATGCGACAGCATCGCTCCGAGCTTGCCGCCCGGATGGTAGACGCGGAAATCGGTGGCGGAAAAGCCCCTCGCTTCCAGGAGTGCCACCGCCAACGCGTCGCCCATGGCAAGCTGCATCAGCGTCGACGTGGTGGGAGCCAGGCCATGCGGACAGGCTTCCTGTTCCCGCGGCAGCAGCAGAACGATGTCGGCTTCGCGAGCGAGCGTCGAGATTGCGCCTGAGGTCAAGGCGATCAGCGGGATGGAAAAGCGGCGGGTAAAGGAAACGATGCCCTGAAGTTCAGCCGTTTCGCCACCCCAGGACAGCGCGAGCACCACGTCGCCGGGCGCGATCATCCCGAGATCGCCGTGGTTGGCTTCAACCGGATGTACAAAAAAAGAGGGCGTGCCGGTGGAGGCGAGGCTGGCTGCAATCTTGCGGCCGATATGTCCGCTCTTGCCGACACCAGTCACGACCACTCGGCCGTCGATCTCGCCGATCAGTTCCACCGCTTTCCGGAAACTGTCGCCGAGGCCGTTCTGCAGGGCGATCTCAAGCGCATTAAGCCCCTGTTTCCCGAAGGAAATTGTCCTCAATGCGGAATCTACGACGTCGTTTTCGACCAGTTGCAAAGCTCTCTTGATCATGGCGAAGCCTTAGCGCCTTTCGCCTGCCAAGTCCATCAGGTTCGGCATCCCGCGGCCAAGTACGCTGGCGGACACGTTGCCGCAACCAAACATTAACCACATGGCTTTACGTTTGGGTAAGCATTCGATCGCCCAGGCAGGCCCATGACCATCACCACGAAGACAGGCAGGACGCGTGACCGGCGCCGCGCGGCGGTCGGCCTGCTGCTGGCCTGTTCGGCGCTTGCTTCGCCTGCCATCGCCCAGACGGCCAGCCCTTTTCCGCCGCGCAACGGCTCCCTGCCGTCGCTGACAAACACCGCGTCCTCTGCCACGGCGGCCCACCCCGCAACCGGAACGTCGGCACAGCAGCGCGCCAATGCTTCCGATCCGGCTTCCGCCACCGACCAGGCGGATCCGAACATGGCGACCGGCTCGCTGCCGGCAAACACCGGCCGGCCGGATGAAGAGCCCCGTTACGAGGAGGACCTGAACCAACCCTACGAGCAGCCTCTTGATCCGGGCGCCGAACCGCTCGAAGCCCAGGAGCAGCCGCGCGAACCGGGTGACCCGACCGGCATACGGCTGGGGAGTTTTCTTCTTCGCCCGTCGGTGAACAACAGCATAGAGACCGAGCGGACCCGATCGAACGGCGCCAGCACCCGCCGCGACTATCTCTCCACCGCGATCCGCGGCACCCTGTCCTCCGACTGGTCGCGCCATTCGCTGACCGTCACCGGCGAAGGCATATTCGAACGCAACGTTCATGGCGGCCAGGACGACGTTCAGCCGGAGGCCCAGGTCGACGCGGACCTCAGGCTCGATCTGGCGGACGATACGGTAGCCCATATCACCGGCGGCTATCGCTTCAGCCGGGAAGACGACTACGATCCGAATGCCGTCGGCGGCGCAGCGACGCAGCCGGGCGTCCATGAACTGAACGGCGGACTGTCCGTCGAGCGCGACTTCGGCAAGATCCGCGGCACGGCAGCGGTTGACCTCTCCCGTGCCATCTACACAGATGCCGAACTCTCCGACGGCACGGCCATCAGCATGAAGGACCGCAACCGCACCGGCATCGACGGAAGGCTGCGGCTCGGCTACGAGCTTTCGCCCGCGCTCATTCCCTTCGTGGAAGTAGCGACGGGCCACACATTCTACGACCTGAAGCGAGACAGTTCAGGTTATGCCCGCTCCTCGCAGAGCTATGCGGCGCGCACCGGCGTGGAATTCGATCTCGGCGAGAAGCTGCGGGGCGAAATCGGCGCCGGCTACGAACTTGTCGACTACGAGGACAGCCGCCTCAAGTCGGTCGATGCCATCACCTTCAACGGCAACGCCATATGGTCGCCGCAGCGCGGCACTGATGTCGATCTCGGCCTGCGCACCACGGTTCAGGATTCGACTGCACCCGGCCAGAGCGGCTGGGTCGAATATCAGCTGACTGCTGCAGTCGCCCATGAGCTGCGCGACAATGTGGTGGCCCGCCTCACCGGCAGCACGACGCTGCGAGACTTTCCGAGCGGCCAGAGCGACGAAACCGTCTGGGTGGCAGGCGCCGGCCTCAGCTGGGCAATCAACCGCTATCTCGATCTCACTGGCGACGTGGAATACGAACGCGCCGAGGGCGGCAGCTCCGACAATCGCATCGTCCGCGCCGGCGTCGGCCTCACTGTTAAGCGATAGGTCGCAGCCACCCAATACCAGTGGCACATTCCCAAGATGTAAGAGCGCAGGGATACATGCAATTTTCTGTTGCATTTCGCCGATGGGTGTGATGAATTCGCCATACACCTATAGCGAGCAAAGAACTATGGCGGAACTCCGAGATCAGTTAGCTGCAGAATATACCATGCTGCAAAACCAGTACGAGACGTTCGACACCCGGGCACTGACGATCAAGTCATGGTCAGCACCCCTTCTGGCGGGCGGTCTGGGGATCGCGCTGAAGGAGGGCTCTCTCGGGCTGGTGTTGGCGACAGCTCTGGTCGCCCTGTGCCTTTGGTTCCTTGAAGGGATATGGAAATCCTTCCAATACAGCTACATCCATAGAATAGATCTTCTGGAGAGCTATTTCCGGGGAGAGATCGAAGACGGAGCGCTCAGGCCTTATCAGATAAGAAGGGCGTGGATGGAGGAATATGGCCGCTGGTACGGCAAATCCGCAGTGCTTTGGTCTCTCTTGAGGAAACCTTTTGTCTTCCTGCCATATTTGCCGATCGTATTGGCCTGTATTCCGGCGATTGTCTGGATCGTAGAGAACAAAAGATGAAAAGCACCCCTGATGATCTGCCCATCAGGGGTTCTTAGGGCCGTTAAGTCGATCGGCAGCCTTTCCTATTTCAGCGAGGCGAGCAGCGCTTTCATCGGCCCCTCGATCGCCGGGCGGATGTCGGCGCGCTGCAGCGCAAATGCAAGGTTCGCCAGGATGAAGCCGTCCTTGGCGCCGCAGTCGAACGTGTCGCCCTTGAAGGGATAGGCGGCAAACTCCTGGGATTTGGCAAGCGCCAGCATGCCGTCGGTGAGCTGGATTTCGTTGCCGGCACCCCGCTCCTGCGTTTCCAGGATCTTGAAGATTTCCGGCTGCAAGATGTAGCGGCCGTTGATGTAGAGGTTGGACGGCGCGGTCCCCTTGGCGGGCTTTTCGACCATCTGGGTGATCTTGAAGCCTTCGCCCACGGCGTCGCCGACGCCGACTATGCCGTATTTATGCGCCTGTTCCGGATCGCATTCCTGAACGGCCAGCACATTGCCGCCGGTCTGGGCATAAAGATCGACCATGCCCTTCAAGCAGCCCTTCTCGGCCGACATGATCATGTCGGGCAAAAGCACGGCGAAGGGTTCGTTGCCGACGATGTCGCGGGCACACCAGACTGCGTGGCCGAGTCCGAGCGGCACCTGCTGGCGCGTGAAGCTCGCGGTGCCTGCTTTCGGCAGAAGTCCGGCAAGCAGCGTCAGTTCCGCATTTTTGTTGCGCTCGCGCAGCATCTGCTCCAGTTCGTACTGGATGTCGAAATAGTCTTCGATCACGCCCTTGCCGCGACCTGTCACGAAGACGAAATGCTCGATTCCTGCTTCCGCCGCCTCATCCACGACATACTGGATGACCGGCTTGTCGACCACCGTCAGCATTTCCTTCGGCACTGCCTTGGTCGCAGGCAGGAAGCGCGTACCAAGCCCTGCTACCGGAAAGACTGCCTTACGGATCTTCTGTTGTTGTGCCACTCATGCCTCCTGAAGCACTTCATTGTGCGAATTCTGCGACCCTCGGCCTCTAGCGGCGAATTACTACCGTTTCGCAAAGACTGCCGCTGGCCGGATTTCTATGGTAAAGAATTTGTTGACCCTATTCTGTTATTACATCGTTAAGCCGCTTGCCACTCTCGCCGTCAGGCTTGGTTAGAAGAATGGACTCGACTGCCGATGAAAACGTTTCGCACCAACCTCCTGCGCGGATTTTTTATCCCGCTGCTCGGTCTTGCTGCCGCAGGCATGCCGATAGATGCGCGGGCTGACACCGCTTTCAAGACTTGGATCGTAAAATTCTACGAGACCGCCGCCAAGAGCGGCATTAGCCGTTCCACCTATGAAAAGGCCTTTGCCGGCATTACCGAGCCGGACCGGGATGTGCTCGAGAAGGCGGCCTACCAGCCGGAATTCAAGTCGGTGATCTGGGAATATCTGGATTCCCGTGTAAACCCGTACACTGTGCGCATCGGCCGCGAGATGGCGGCGAAATACGGCTCCACCCTGAACGCTCTGGAGCGGCATTTCGGCGTCGACAAGCACATCCTGCTCGCCATCTGGTCCATGGAGTCCAATTACGGCGCGGTCCTGGAAAAGCCGGATCGGCTGCATCACGTGCCGCAGGCGCTCGCAACTCTCGCCTGGGGCGATCCCAACCGCTCCAAATTTGCCCGCACCCAGCTTATCGCGGCGCTGAAGATCCTGCAGTCCGGCGACGTTGCGCCCAAACAGCTGACCGGATCCTGGGCCGGCGCCATGGGGCATACCCAGTTCATTCCGACGAGCTACCTGCTCTATGCAGTCGATGCCGACGGCAACGGCAAGCGCGATATCTGGCATTCGGTGCCCGATGCGCTGGCCACCTCCGCCAATCTATTGGCCAAGAACGGCTGGCAGAACGGCAAGACCTGGGGTTACGAGGCGGTGCTTCCGGCCAACGGTGCCCGTCTGGAGGGCCAGACCAAGACACTCGCCGAATGGGCAAAGCTCGGCTTTGCGCGCCCGAACGGCAAGAATTTTCCGCGCGGCACCGATCGCGCGACGTTGAAGCTGATGGCAGGCGCGAACGGCCCTGCCTTCCTGATGCTGAAGAATTTCTTCGTGGTGAAGCGCTACAACGCCGCCGACAGCTACGCGCTCGCAGTTGGGCTGCTTGCCGACGAACTGGCCGGCCATGGCGGCGTGCAGCAGAGCTGGCCGCGGCCGAACGGCACGCTCGACATCAAGCAGAAATTCGAACTCCAGTCGCGCATGAAGGAACTCGGCTATTACGAGGGCGAAGTCGACGGCAATTTCGGCTCCGGTTCGAAAGCTGCCATTTCCGTCATTCAGAAGCGTCTCGGCATGCAGCCGAACGGCGAACCGTCACGACAGCTTCTCGAAGCTTTGCGTTGACAGGGCGGCGTTTTGCCCCACATCCTTCGGATGAGAATGCCAGAGCGTATGAGGCGCGGTAGAGGCGTGAAGACTTTGCAGGAATCCCGGCAAAACAGGACATGGCTTCGAGCCTTCCTGTTTCTGCTGGCGTTGGTGATCGCGCTGCCGGTCCAGCTACGGACGGCCACGGCTCAGGAACCGGCCCCTCGCCGGAATATCTTCGACATGCTGTTCGGCGGCCCCCGCTACGAGCGTTATGAGCGTTACGAACCCTACGAACCTCGCCCGCGCCGACGCTATCAACGGGATGGCTCGGTCATCGAAATGCGGCCGCGGCCGCGCAATCGAGGCACTGCCGGCCGCGCGGCGCCGCCGCGCCCGCAGCAGCAAGCGATTACGCCGCCTGCGCCGGAACCGGTAGCCAAGCTTGAAAACGCCAAACAGGTCCTCGTGGTCGGCGACTTCATGGCGGGTGGCGTGGGCAGCGAGCTCGAGAACACTTTTGCAATGTCTCCGGGCGTCGTGATCAGCGAGCGCAGCGACGGTTCTTCGGGTCTCGTACGCCAGGACCATTTCGACTGGCCGGGGCAGCTTCCCGTCATGCTGGACGAGCTGAAGCCGACGGTCGTGGTGGTCATGCTCGGCGCCAACGACCGCCAGCAGATGTCGATCGGCAGCGGAAAGGAAAAATTCCGCACCGACGCCTGGTTCAAGGAATACGAGGCGCGCGTCGCCGGACTTGCCGGCATTGTCGCCGCCCGCAAAGTCCCCCTCTTGTGGGTCGGGCTGCCTTCCTTCCAGTCTCCGTCGATGACATCGGATGCGGTGACGCTGAACGCCATCTACCGCAACCAGGTGGAAAAGGCAGGCGGGGAATTCGTCGATATCTGGGATGGCTTCGTCGATGAAGACGGGAAGTTCGTCATCACCGGCTCGGACGTCAACGGCCAGCAGGTGCGCTTGCGCGGTTCCGACGGCATCACCTTCACCAAGGCCGGCAAGCAGAAGCTTGCCTTCTATGTCGAAAAATTCGTTCGCCGATACCTGGGCGAGATGGCAAGTCCCGATCTCGTCAAGCTCGACGGCACCAATCTGCCGCCGCTCGTCACGCTTCCGGCCGCACCGGGCCAGGCCGTGCCGGTACATCCGATCAGCCTGTCGGATCCTGAACTCGACGGCGGCAAGGACCTGCTTGGCGCCGGTCCCTTACCGACCGTCATGGTGGAAACCCCGCGCGACAAGCTGGTCAAACGAGGCGAACTTGCCCCGCCGCCGGCGGGCAGGATAGACGATTATCGGATTCCGGCCGCGGGTGCGGCGACACGTTAGCGATAAGCGCCAACCTCGCCGCAAGCGAAGAGGCTCGCTCTGCGCGATGCTGGAGATGAGATGAAAACGGCGCGGCACTCCGATCTCCCCCTTGAGGGGAGATCATTGGGAGCATGCCGCATGCCTCACATTATTCGTCGGCCTTGCAAAGAGACCCCGCTTACCGCGGCAGGACCGAGCTCCCCATCAGGGCCTCGTCGATCGCCCGCGCCGCCTGGCGGCCTTCACGGATCGCCCAGACCACCAGAGACTGGCCGCGGCGCACGTCCCCTGCTGTCCAGAACTTGTCGACCGAGGTCTTGTAGTCGCGATCGTTGGCGACGACGTTTGTCGAGCCGCGGCGGTCGACATTCAGCGTCAGCTTGCCGTCGAGTTCGGCAAGAACGCCGTCGGCGAGCGGGCCGGAGAAGCCGATTGCGATGAAGGCAAGGTCCGCCTTGATGATGAAATCGGTACCGGCGATCGGCTTGCGGCGTTCGTCGACTTCGCAGCAGCGTACGCCCGTGAGCTGCCCGTCCTCACCGATGAATTCAAGCGTCGCCACTTGGAATTCACGAACCGCCCCCTCCGCCTGCGAAGAAGACGTGCGCATCTTCGTCGCCCAGAAAGGCCAGACGGCGAGCTTGTCTTCCTTTTCCGGCGGCTGCGGGCGGATGTCGAGCTGGGTCACCTTGACGGCGCCCTGGCGGAAGGCCGTGCCGACGCAGTCCGACGCCGTGTCGCCACCGCCGACGACGACCACATGCTTGGCGCCGGCGAGGATCGGATCGGACGGCCAGGCGACGCTCTCGATGTTTTCACGGCCGATGCGGCGGTTCTGCTGCACGAGATAGGGCATGGCATCGTAGACACCATGCAGGTCGGCGCCGGGAATGCCGGCCGGGCGCGGCGTTTCCGAACCGCCGCAATAGAGCACGGCATCGTGCTCCGCCATCAGCTTTTCGACGGCCAGGTCGACGCCGATATTGACGCCGGTATGGAAGGTCACCCCTTCGCCCTTCATCTGCTCGACACGACGGTCGATGAAGTTCTTCTCCATCTTGAAGTCGGGGATGCCGTAGCGCAGGAGGCCGCCGGGCTTCGACTCGCGCTCGTAGACATGCACTTCGTGACCGGCGCGACCGAGCTGCTGGGCAGCTGCCATGCCGGCGGGACCGGAGCCGATGATCGCCACCTTCTTGCCCGTATGGACCGTCGCCGGCTGCGGTGCGATGTAGCCGAGTTCGTAAGCCTTGTCGGCAAGCGCCTGTTCGACGGTCTTGATTGCGACCGGCGCGTCCTCAAGGTTCAGCGTGCAAGCTTCCTCGCACGGCGCCGGGCAGACGCGGCCGGTGAATTCCGGGAAATTGTTGGTGGAATGGAGGTTGCGGATCGCCTCTTCCCACTTGTTGTTGTAGACGAGGTCGTTCCAGTCCGGGATCTGGTTGTGAACCGGACAGCCGGTCGGCCCATGGCAATAGGGAATGCCACAGTCCATGCAGCGCGCGGCCTGCTTGGTGACTTCCGCATCCGACATCGGAATGGTGAACTCGCGGAAATGGCGGATGCGGTCGGACGCCGGCTGATACTTCGCCACCTGCCGGTCGATTTCCAGGAAACCCGTTACCTTGCCCATGTTTTACCCTTTTCAAAGCAGGGTGCCCGTAGGACCCCAATACCAGTAAGCGAAGCCTAGAACCGCCCCCAGCACGATGAATTCCAATGCGACGTTGCCGCTCTCCATGAATGCCGCCGCCGGAACGGCGATGGCAACGATCAGCGAAATCAGCCGGTGAACGACTGCAAAACGGATCACTCCGCCGCGATCCCCATCCGCATCCGCTCCATCTCGACCAATGCACGGCGGTATTCGACCGGCATGACCTTGCGGAATTTCGGCCGGTATTCGGTCCAGCGATCAAGGATCTCCTTGGCGCGGGTCGAGCCCGTGTAGTGCAGGTGGTTGGAGATGAGCTGGTAGAGGCGCTCCTCGTCGTGGCGCGTCATGTCCTCGGAAACGTCGACACGTCCCTTATGCATGAGGTCGCCGCCGTGATGGTGCAGCTTCTCCAGCATGTCGTCCTCTTCCGGAACCGGCTCGAGTTCGACCATCGCCATGTTGCAGCGCTTGGCGAAATCGCCCGTTTCGTCGAGCACATAAGCCACGCCGCCGGACATGCCGGCCGCAAAGTTGCGCCCCGTCTCGCCGAGCACGACGACGATGCCGCCGGTCATGTATTCGCAGCCGTGGTCGCCAACGCCCTCGACGACGGCGATCGCTCCGGAGTTGCGCACGGCAAAGCGCTCGCCCGCGACGCCGCGGAAGTAGCATTCGCCGCTGATTGCGCCGTAGAGCACCGTGTTGCCCACGATGATCGAGTTCTCCGCCACGAGCTTGGAGTTTTCCGGCGGACGCACGATGATCCGGCCGCCCGAAAGCCCCTTGCCGACATAGTCGTTGCCGTCGCCCACCAGATCGAAGGTGATGCCACGGGCGAGGAATGCGCCAAACGACTGTCCCGCGGTACCCGTCAAGGTCACATGGATCGTGTCGTCCTTGAGCCCCTTGTGCCCCCAGCGCTTGGCAAGCGCGCCCGACAGCATCGCACCGGCGGAGCGATCGACGTTCTTGATCGACACGTCGAAGACCACTGGCTCCTTGCTGTCGAGTGCCGCCTGCGACTTCTCGATCAGCTTGCGATCGAGAATGTCGTCGATCGGATGCTTCTGCCGCTCGGTCCAGTAGGTCGCCTGCTTCGGAGCCTCCACCTTGTGGAAGATCTTCGAGAAATCGAGGCCCTTCGACTTCCAGTGGGCGATCATCTCGTCCTTCTCCAGAAGCTCGGACATGCCGATGATGTCGTCGAGCCTGGTGAAGCCGAGCGAAGCAAGGATTTCGCGCACTTCTTCGGCGACGAAGAAGAAGTAGTTGATGACGTGCTCCGGCGTGCCCTTGAAGCGCTTGCGCAGAACCGGGTCCTGCGTCGCGACGCCCACCGGACAGGTGTTCAGGTGGCACTTGCGCATCATGATGCAGCCGGCTGCGATCAGTGGTGCGGTGGCGAAGCCGAACTCGTCGGCCCCGAGCAGCGCCCCGATGATCACGTCGCGGCCAGTCTTCAGACCGCCGTCGACCTGCAGCGCGATGCGCGAGCGAAGTCCGTTCAGCACCAGCGTCTGCTGGGTTTCGGCAAGACCGATTTCCCAGGGGCTGCCGGCGTGCTTCAGCGAGGTGAGCGGAGAAGCGCCCGTGCCGCCGTCGAAGCCCGCAACCGTGATATGGTCGGCGCGCGCCTTGGCGACACCTGCCGCAACCGTGCCGACGCCCACTTCCGAGACGAGCTTCACGGAAATGTCCGAAGTCGGGTTGACGTTCTTCAGGTCGAAGATCAGCTGCGCCAGGTCTTCGATCGAATAGATGTCATGGTGCGGCGGCGGCGAAATGAGGCCGACGCCCGGCGTCGAATGACGGGTCTTGGCGACAGTCGCGTCAACCTTGTGGCCGGGCAGCTGGCCGCCTTCGCCGGGCTTTGCACCCTGCGCCACCTTGATTTGCAGCATATCGGCATTGACCAGGTACTCGGTAGTCACGCCGAAGCGGCCGGAAGCGATCTGCTTGATGGCCGAGCGCTCAGGATTCTGGCTACCGTCCGGCAACGGCATGTAGCGGTCGCTTTCCTCGCCGCCCTCGCCGGTGTTCGACTTCCCGCCGATCCGGTTCATGGCGATGGCGAGCGTCGTATGCGCCTCGCGGCTGATGGAGCCGAAGGACATGGCGCCCGTCGAGAAGCGCTTGACGATATCGACGGCCGGCTCGACCTCGTCCACCGACACCGGCTTGCGGCCGATCGTGTCAGCGGTCTTGATCTTGAACAGGCCGCGGATGGTGTTCATCCGGGACGAGGTCTCGTTCACCATCTCCGCAAATTCGCGGTAGCGGTCCTGGCTGTTGCCGCGCACCGCGTGCTGCAGGGAGGCAATCGCATCAGGCGTCCAGGCATGGCTCTCGCCGCGCATGCGATAGGCATATTCGCCGCCGATATCCAGCGTCGAGGCAAGAACCGGATCCTTGCCGAAAGCCGCATGATGGCGTGCGACGGTTTCTTCCGCGATCTCGGCAAGGCCGATGCCTTCGATCGTCGTGGCAGTGCCGAAGAAATACTTCTCGACCAGTTCCGACGACAGGCCGACGGCGTCGAAAATCTGCGCGCCGCAATAGGACTGGTAGGTCGAAATGCCCATCTTGGACATGACCTTGAGAATGCCCTTGCCCACGGCCTTGATGTAGCGATAGACGATTTCGCTCGCATCCACTTCCTTCGGGAATTCGCCGCGCATATGCATGTCGGTCAGCGTGTCGAAGGCGAGGTAGGGGTTGATCGCCTCCGCGCCGTATCCGGCCAGACAGCAGAAATGATGGATCTCGCGCGGCTCGCCGGTTTCGACCACGAGGCCGACAGACGTGCGCAGCCCTTTGCGGATCAGGTGATGGTGCACGGCCGCCGTCGCCAGAAGCGCCGGGATCGCGATGCGGTCCGGGCCGATCTGGCGGTCGGAAAGCACGATGATGTTGTAGCCGCCCTTGACCGCCGCTTCCGCGCGCTCGCAGAGCCGGTCGAGCATTTCCGGCATGCCTTCGGCGCCGCGCTCGATGTCATAGGTGAAATCGAGCGTCTTGGTGTCGAACCGGTCTTCCGTGTGGCCGATCGAGCGGATCTTTTCTAGGTCGCCATTGGTCAGGATCGGCTGGCGAACTTCGAGGCGCTTGGCATTCGCCGCGCCCTCGTGATCGAGAATGTTCGGACGCGGGCCGATAAACGACACGAGGCTCATGACGAGTTCTTCGCGGATCGGGTCGATCGGCGGGTTGGTGACCTGCGCGAAGTTCTGCTTGAAATAGGTATAGAGCAGCTTCGACTTCGCCGACATGGCAGAGATCGGCGTATCGGTGCCCATCGAGCCCACGGCTTCCTGGCCGGTCGTCGCCATCGGCGACATCAGGATCTTGGTGTCCTCGGAGGTGTAGCCGAAGGCCTGCTGGCGGTCGAGCAGCGACACATCGCGGCGCAGCGCCCGCGGTTCCACCGGCTTCAGGTCTTCAAGGATGAGCTGGGTGCGATCGAGCCACTTGCTGTACGGGTGCTTGGTGGCAAGCTCCCGCTTCAGCTCGTCGTCGGAGATGATCTGGCCCTTCTCCATATCAATCAGCAGCATCTTGCCGGGCTGCAGACGCCACTTCTTGACGATGCTTTCCTCCGGCACCGGCAGCGTGCCGGCTTCGGAGGCGAGAATGATGCGATCGTCGTCGGTCACCATGTAACGAGCCGGGCGCAGGCCGTTGCGGTCGAGCGTCGCGCCGATCTGCTTGCCATCGGTGAAACAGACGGCAGCAGGGCCGTCCCACGGCTCCATCAGGGCCGCATGATATTCATAGAACGCCTTGCGCTCCTTCGACATGGACTGATTGCCGGCCCAGGCTTCCGGGATCAGCATCATCATCGCGTGCGCCAGCGAATAGCCGCCACGCGTCAGGAACTCGAGCGCGTTGTCGAAGCAGGCCGTGTCAGACTGGCCCTCGTAGGAGATCGGCCAGAGCTTTGAAATGTCGTCGCCGAAAAGCGGCGAGGAGACAGATGCCTGACGCGCCGCCATCCAGTTGACGTTGCCCCGCAGCGTGTTGATTTCGCCGTTATGGGCGACCATGCGGTAGGGATGCGCCAGCTTCCAGGAGGGGAAGGTATTGGTCGAGAAACGCTGGTGCACGAGCGCCACCGCCGTCTCGAACCGCGGATCCGACAGGTCCTTGTAGTAAGCGCCGACCTGATAGGCCAGGAACATGCCCTTGTAGACAATGGTCGAGGACGACAGCGAGACCGGATAGAAGCCGGTCTCCTGGCCGCCGAACTGGTCGTAGATGCGGTTGGAGATGACCTTGCGGACGAGGAAGAGCTGGCGCTCGAATTCGGCGTTCGTCGCGGCATCCCGACCGGCGCCGATGAAGACCTGCAGATGATAGGGTTCGGTCGCGGCGATATCGGGCGCCTTTGACAGCGAGGAATTGTCGACCGGCACCTCGCGGAAGCCGAGGAACTGCTGACCTTCTTCCGCAATGGTTTCGACGATCACCTTCTTGAAATGCTCGATCTGCTCGCCATTGCGCGGCAGGAAGAAATGGCCGACCGCATATTCGCCGGCCTTCGGCAGGGTGACGCCCTGCTTCGCCATCTCCTCGCGGAAGAAGCGGTCGGGAATCTGCACGAGAATGCCCGCGCCGTCACCCATCAGCGGATCGGCGCCGACGGCTCCGCGATGCGTCAGGTTCTCAAGGATGAACAAACCGTCCTTGACGATCTGGTGCGACTTCTTGCCCTTCATATGGGCGATGAAGCCGACGCCGCAGGCATCGTGCTCGTTGCGCGGATCGTAAAGCCCCTGGGCAGCCGGAATCCCGGAGGCGACGAACGGAGCGCGAGCTTTCGTCTCGGCAGAGACTTGGGGCTCGGCGCCTGATATCTCGGAGATCATCTTCGTCATCGTCATTCCTCCTGTTGGCCGCCGACCGGCGGGCAAAGTGGCTCTTTATTGTCTCGTCTGGATGACAGGGCTTCCGCCATCCCTACTCATGCGATGGCGCCGCTCCAGCGTCCGCTGCAGCCTTAGCAACCGCAGCATAACCCGGATCGGCGTCCCCGTCAGCGGAAAAGAGGGGCAGAAGGCCCGTCAATTTCCGCAAATTAGGTCAGTCATTCTGTCCTAATTTTCAGTTTCTATGCCATAGATATGAGTTCTTAACAAGAGCCGGTCTGGAAAATCTGCGGCGTAAACGACACTACATTGCGGGATAACGCGTATTCGACGAAATTTAATTACGCCGAATAACAAGAAGGATTCATTTCATTGCCCTCCGCATAGGTCCACTGTGTGACCTTGCCTTTGGCCGTTGATTACCGGACCAAAACGCTTAAGCTCCACTCGCCTTTCAAAGACCATTCAAGGTTCCTCCATGTTTTTTTCTTCCGACAACTGGGCCGGCGCCCATCCCGCCATCAATGAACGCCTGTCGAAGGAATCGACACGCTTTGCCGCGGCCTATGGCACCAGCGATCTGGACAAGGCCGTGGAAGCCCGGTTCAACGAAATCTTCGAGAGGGACGTCTCCGTTTATTTCGTCTCGACCGGCACGGCGGCAAATTCCCTTGCGCTCGCCAGCATCGCCCGCGTCGGGGGCGTTGTCTTTTCCCATTCGGAAGCGCATGTGATCGAGGACGAATGCGGCGCGCCGGATTTCTTCAGCGGCATGCGCATGGTTCCGGTCGAAGGCGAAAACGGCAAGATCGACCCTGAAAAGCTCGCGGCCCGCATTGCTGGCTTCCCGCAGGACTCCGTTCATCACGGCCGTGCCGCTGCCGTCACCCTTACCCAGGCCACCGAAAGCGGCACCGTTTATTCTCTGGGCGAGATCGACGCCATCACCGCCGTCGCCAAGGCGAACGGCCTGCCGGTCCATATGGATGGCGCGCGTTTTGCTAACGCCCTTGTTGCGTTGGATGCAACGCCGGCGGAAATGACGTGGAAGCGCGGTGTCGACCTCCTCTCCTTCGGCGGCACCAAGAACGGCTGCTGGTGCGCTGAAGCGATCATCTTCTTCAATCCTGATCTCGCGAAGGATTTCGCCTTCATCCGCAAGCGCGCCGCCCAACTCTTCTCCAAGACCCGCTTCATCTCGGCACAGTTCGAAGCCTATCTGCAGGATGATCTCTGGCTCAACATGGCAAGCCACGCCAATGCCACGGCCGATCGGCTGCGCGCCGGCATCCGTTCGTTGAACAGCACCAGGCTTGCCTGGGAAACCACATCGAATGAGGTCTTTGCCGTGCTCAACAAGGCTTCCGCCGAAGCGGCGCAGGCCAGAGGCGCAAAATTCTACGACTGGCCGGAACCGAAGAACATGCCGGAACCAGTCAGGGAGGGCGAAATGCTGATCCGCCTCGTCACCTCCTTCGCCACCACCGAGGAAGATATCGACCAGTTCCTGTCAATCTGCCGGGGCTGATCCCGATCTCCCTCTACGGTTGCCCCTGTGGCGCGATCCGCGCCGCAATGAGATCCGACAGCGCTTCCGTGAGTGCGGCATCGGCGCCGCGCCGCGGAACCAGAACGAACTCCACGTCCTCCAGGACCGGCAGGCGGTCGGCAGGCACTTCCTTGAGGCCCGCAGGCGCCATGCTGCGCGGCTGCACCAGAACGCCCATGCCTGCCCGGGCCGCCGCCGTCAGCCCGCTGAGACTTCCGCAGGTACAGACGATCCGCCACGCCATCTTCTCCCGGTCGAGAGCCTCCTGCGCCACCCGTCTGGTGATGGAAGGCGGCGGAAAGGCGATCAGCGGCAGCGCGTCTCCCCGCGACAGCACATGCTCGGGATCGCGCGCCAGCCAGACGAGCGGCTCGCGATAGAGAAGCCGCCCATGCGTTTCGCCGATATGCCGCTTGGCGAGCACGAGGTCGAGGTCGCCGGCATCCTGCATCTGATAGAGCACGGCCGAAAGCGCCACCGTCAGTTCCAGGTCGACCAGTGGATAGAGGCGGATGAAATCCTCCAGAATGGAGGTGAGCCTGTTTGCGACCACATCCTCCGACACCCCGAGCCTCAGCCGCCCCCGCAACCGGCTTTCGCCGAAAAGCGATGCGACCTGCCCATTGAGGTCGAGCATGCCGCGGGCATAACCGAGCAGTGCCTCGCCCTCCGCCGTCAGCCTCACTTGATGCGTGTCGCGAAAAACCAGCTGCCGCCCGAGCGATTTTTCAAGCCGCTGGATATGCTGCGTCACTGTCGATTGCCCGATCCCCAGCCGGATCGCCGCCTCGGTGAAGCTCCCGGTCTGCTGCAGCATGACGAAGCTGTTGAGGTGATGGAGGTTGAGCATCTAAATCGCACTTCGTGATAACTGTTAGTGTTTGCATCGTGCTTCATGATGAGCGATTTGCAAAGTCCACTCAAGGAATGCTGCCTCATGACCCGTTTTCTGCCGGACCGCTTTACGGTCCTCCTCGTCTGCACCGTCATCCTTGCTTCGGTCCTCCCTATCCAGGGAGAGGCGGCGGACTGGTTCGGCACCGCGACCGATATCGCCATCGGCCTCCTTTTCTTTCTGCATGGCGCGCGGTTGTCGCGGGATGTCGTGGTGGCCGGTGTCCTGCACTGGCGCCTGCATCTGACTATCCTCGTGACGACATTCGCGATCTTCCCGCTGCTGGGATTGGCAATCGGCTTCATTCCGGAGAGCATCCTCCCCTCGCCGCTCTACATGGGCATCCTCTTTCTCTGCGTTCTGCCGTCCACCGTCCAATCCTCGATCGCGTTTACCTCCATGGCGGGCGGCAACGTGCCGGCAGCGGTCTGCGCGGCCTCCGGCTCCAATATTCTCGGCATGTTCCTGACGCCTCTGCTCGCGGGCATCCTGCTGTCGACCACCGGCGAGGCCGGCTTCTCCATGGATGCGCTGGAAAAGATCCTGCTGCAGCTCCTCGCGCCTTTCGTGGCTGGGCAGGTCCTGCAGCCCTGGATCGGCGGCTGGATCCGCTCGAAAAAGAAGATACTTGCGCCCGTCGATCGCGGCTCGATCCTGATGGTCGTCTATCTCGCCTTCTCGGAAGCGGTGGTTGAAGGTCTCTGGCATACCTTCTCCGCAGCGGATATCGGCGTCGTCATCCTCCTCGACGTAGCACTGCTCGCGATCGTCCTCTGCCTCACCATGTTCGGCAGCCGGGCGCTCGGTTTCTCGAAAGAGGACGAGATTACCATTACCTTTTGCGGGTCGAAGAAGTCGCTGGCAAGCGGCGTGCCTATGGCCAACGCCATCTTCGCCAGCCAATCCTCTTCGATCGGCGCAATCGTCTTGCCGCTGATGCTCTTCCACCAGATCCAGCTGATGGTCTGCGCCGTCATCGCCCAGAAATATGCTGGCCGGCTGAAGAGAGAAGAAGAAGTAACCGCAGCAGCGGCAGCCTGAATCGGCATAGGGGGCGATTTAATCAATCGCACCCCTGCCACACCACCCGGCATGCGGGTCCGCACCGGGCGGTTTGAGAGATTGAGGCTAAGCG
>NZ_SOEM01000024.1:0-60182 GCF_004368875.1 Neorhizobium sp. R1-B | reverse complement strand
TCGCCCTTCCGCAGTTGCGCTTCACTTCGCTCGCCATGACCAGCTTACGGTGGGACTTCCACCCACAAGAATGCGCCCATGCTGGGCGCACAACGCAAAAAAGCCCGGCACTGCCGGGCTTTTCCGCCGTCCCCTTGAAACGCACTACATTATTCAAGGAAGGTAATCGGGTTGACCGGGGTCGCGTCCTTGCGGACCTCGAAATGGACCTGCGGGCGCTTGGCGTCACCGCTCATGCCGGAAGAGGCGAGCGTCTGGCCGCGGGTGATTTTCTGGCCGCGCGTCACGTTGATGTTGCCCGCATGGCCGTAAACGGTGACCTTGCCGTCGTCGTGACGCACGAGAACCGTGTTGCCGAGCTGCTTCAAGCCGTTGCCGGCATAGATGACTACGCCGTTTTCGGCAGCCTTGATCGGCGTGCCTTCCGGGACCGAGATATCGATACCGTCATTGCGGTTTCCGTCGACATTCTGGCCGTAGCCCGCGACGACTGCGCCGTTCACCGGCCAGCGATACTTGCTGATGCCCGTGGATTGTGGTGCAGCGGCAGCAACATCCGACTTCTTCTCGACATCGGCGACCGATGCGGTCTCCGCGGGAGCCTTGGCGGCCGGCGCAGAAGCAGGCGTTGCCGGCTGAGCGGCGGCGGGCGCTGCGGCGACGGCAGGTTTCGGCGACGCGGCCGCCTTTTCAGTCGGCTGCTGCGGAATGGATGCCGTCTTGACCGGATCGGCTGCGGGCGCTGCGGCACCGTTTGCGACCTTCAGCGTCTGCCCCACCCGGATACCACCGGCGGAAAGATTGTTGGCAGCCTTGAGCTGGTCGACGGAGGTGCCGGTCTCCCGTGCGATCTTGGTAAGCGTATCGCCTGGCTTGACCGTGTAGGTGCCGCCCATGGGCTTCCCACCCGGAGGCGTGAGCTTGGCGGGCTCGGCAAGCGTCTTGTCGCGGGCCTGGGACGGAAGGACGGCGACCTTCTGCTCCGGCTGCTGTGCCGGCGCAGGCGCCTTGTTCTGAATGTCGATATCCCCGGCGGCGACCTTGGCCGAATTGCGCGCTGGCCCGAAGGTGGGGATCACGACGCTCTGGCCGGGGGCAACAGCTCCGCCGTTGGCCTTCAGGATCTCCTTTTCCGGCACGCCGTAACGCTTGGACAGTGTCGCCACCGTCTCGCCGGGCTTCAACGTCACCTTCGGCGCGTTGACCGTGGACCAGCCGGACATCGGCTTGACGGTTCCGGTCGTCAGGCTGTCGGCCTTGGCTGACGCAGCCGACGGAGCCGCGAGCTTCGGCGCTGAGGCCTGGCTGCTTGGGAATGGCTGGGCAAGGGCCTGCTGGCGGTTGGCCGGATCGCGAGCTGGAGGCGTCGCGCCAGGAGCCGCAAGCTCTGCACGCTGGACTGCGACGGGCGCTGAGGCCGCGCGAGCCGGCGAAGAATAACCACCGGAATTTGCTGGATAAGGCTGGTTCATAGCCGTGTTCCGCGAGCCATAGTCACCCTGCGGGACCGGAGGCAGAGCCTGGCCGCCGGCAAGTTCGGCCCTGGGAGTGGGCGCCTGACCATAGGCCCCGCCGCCCTGACGCTGCGGGATCGATGCCGTGGTAATATTATCGGACTTGGAGAAGAGGCCGGAGAAGCGGGTCGCATCCGAACTGCACCCCGTCGCCACACTGGCGAGAAGGCCCGCAACGGCGAACTTGGCAACGGACTTTCCGAATTTCGGAGAACTCTTATGACGCATGACTCGACCTACAGATACGCAACCATCGTGTGAGTCATTAAACCGCGTTAGTCTTACCGCCCGGTTAAAGCGGCCGGCTTAGATCGATTTTTTTGTCAAATTGATAACCATGACGTCCAGAGCTATCGCAGCCATGGAACAATCGGCTGGATCGAGATCTTCAGAGCGCCGCGGCCACATGCGGAATGATCGGCAGGTAGGGCACCGTGAACAGGTCCTCCCGCTCGAACCGGCTGCCCGTCTTGGTGAGACGCGTCATCATGCAGGTCTCGTCATCAATCATCAGCGGCGCCACCATCGAGCCACCATGGGTAAGCTGCTCGGCATAAAAGCGCGGCAGCGACGGGAACGCCGCTGTCACGAAGATGCGATCGAAGGTGCCCTCGCCCGGCATGCCATTGCTGCCGTCGGCCTGGCGCACGACGACATTGCGGAGATCCAGGGCATCCATGCGCTCCTGCGCGGCGGCAACCAGGGTGCGGTAACGCTCGACGCTTAGAACCCGCTCCGCGATGCGACCCATGACCGCTGCGGTAAAACCGCTGCCCGTGCCGATTTCGAGCACACGGTGTCCGGGCTTGACCTGCAGGCGGTGCAAAAGCCTGACGGCAAGATCGGCACCTTCCATGAAAGATCCGCAGTCGATCGGGACGGTGCGGCTGGAATAGGCATCGTCCGCGAGGGGGGCGGGCACGAATTGCGAACGCGGCGTCTGCTCGACGGCAGTCAGAAGATCGAGGTCGGAAATACCTTCCGACCTGAGACGCAGCACCAGCGCCGCGAAGCCTTCCTTTTCGACCATGCCCGATTTCAATCGGCCGCTCCAAATCCCAATGCCTTGGCCACACGATCCTGAACCGAATGATCGGTCAGGTCCAGCTTAAGGGGCGTCACGGAGATCTTGTTTTCCTTGAGGGCCTGGATATCGGTTCCATCGCGGAAATGGCCTTTCCGCTCGCCGAAACGCAACCAGTAGTAAGGCAGGCCTCGGCCGTCGTTTCGAGCATCGATCGTCAGGCCGAAATCGAGCTTGCCCTGGGAGGTCACCTCCACGCCCTGAACGTCCTTCGGTTCGCAATTCGGAAAGTTGAGGTTGAGGAATGTGCCGTCAGGCAATTCCACGTCGCTCAATTTCCGAATCAAGTCCGGAGCAAAGGATTCCGCCACTTCCCATGGCGCGAAGCGACCGTTCTCGCGGCGCACGGCCTGACTCAGAGCAAAAGAACGCACACCCTGGAGCGTCCCTTCGATCGCGCCCGCGATCGTTCCCGAATAAGTCACGTCGTCGGCCATGTTGGCCCCGTCGTTGACGCCGGAAAGCACGAGGTCCGGCTTTTCCGGCAGGATTTCGCGGATGCCCATGATGACGCAATCGGTCGGCGTGCCGCGCAAGGCAAAGTGCTTTTCGCTGATCTTGCGGAGCCGCAGCGGCTCGGACAGCGTCAGCGAATGGGCAAGACCGCTCTGGTCCGTTTCCGGCGCGACGATCCAGACATCGTCGGAAAGCTGCCTTGCGATGCGCTCCAGCACCGCGAGACCTTCCGCATGGATGCCATCGTCATTGGTCAGGAGGATACGCATCAGTTCGCCCGCTCGATCTTGGTGATGCCGCCCATGTAAGGCAGCAGCGCGTCGGGAACGGTGATGGATCCGTCTTCGTTGAGGTAGTTCTCCATGACTGCAATCAGGCAACGCCCGACGGCGACGCCGGAACCGTTCAGCGTGTGCACGAACCTGAGGTTCTTGTCATCCTTGACACGATAGCGGGCGTTCATCCGGCGGCCCTGGAAATCACCGCAAACGGAGCAGGAGGAGATTTCGCGGTAGGTGTCCTGACCGGGCAGCCAGACCTCGATGTCGTAGGTCTTGCGGGCACCGAATCCCATATCGCCGGTGCAGAGCGTCATCGTGCGGAAATGCAATCCGAGCCGCTTCAATACATTCTCGGCGCATTCGGTCATCCGTTCATGCTCGGCGATCGAGCTGTCGGCATCGGTGATCGACACCAATTCGCATTTCCAGAACTGATGTTGGCGCAGCATTCCGCGGGTATCGCGGCCGGCCGAACCGGCCTCCGAGCGGAACGACGGGGTGAGTGCGGTGAAGCGCAGCGGCAGCTTTTCCTGCTCCAGCGTCTCCCCCGAGACCAGGTTGGTGAGGGTCACTTCGGCGGTCGGAATCAGCCAACGGCCATCGGTCGTCCTGAACAAATCCTCGGCGAACTTCGGCAGTTGCCCGGTACCATACATGGCCTCGTCACGAACCATCAGCGGCGATGAGACCTCCGTATAGCCATGCTCCGTCGTATGCATGTCGAGCATGAACTGGCCGAGCGCGCGCTCCATCCTGGCGAGTTGGCTGGTCAGCACGGTGAAACGAGCACCGGAGAGCTTTGCCGCACGCTCGAAGTCCATATAACCGAGCACCTCGCCGATCTCGAAATGCTCCTTGGCGGCGTGGTTCCAGCGCGGCTTCTCGCCCACCACGCGCTTCACGACATTGTCGTGCTCGTCCTTGCCGACCGGCACGTCATCAAGCGGAATGTTGGGGACCCGCGACAGTGCATCGTCAAGCGCAGCAACGGCCTCCCGCTCCTCCTGTTCGGCGGCGGGCATGGTGTCCTTGATCTGCGCGACTTCGGCTTTCAGCTTCTCGGCAAGCTCGGAATTCTTCTGTCCGAGCGCAATCCCGATCTCCTTGGAGGCGGCGTTACGGCGGGATTGCATGTCCTGCAGCTTCTGGATGACGGAACGGCGCTTGTCGTCAAGCGACAGAAGCGTTGCCGCCATAGGCTCTGCTCCGCGCTTCTTCAGCGCTTCGTCCAGAGCTGCTTCGTTTTCCCTGATCCACTTGATATCGAGCATCGTTCCTTGCCTTTGAAGCGTGATGCCGCCAACTCGCAAGCAGGACCGGAAGGATCAAGCCTTTTCCGTCTCCGCAACGTCCGAAGAGGCTTGCTCAGCAAGGGCTTGGTCAGCACGTTTGCGCTCGACGAGTCGTGCGGCGTAGATGGAAATCTCGTAGAGAAGGATGGTGGGCAGCGCAAGGCCGATCTGAGACATCGGGTCCGGCGGCGTGAGCACGGCGGCAACCACGAAAGCGATGACGATCGCGAACTTGCGCTTTTCCCTCAGCCATTGGCTGGTCAGCAACCCGACCCGCGCAAGCAGCGTCGTGACGACCGGCAGCTGGAAGACCAGGCCGAAAGACAGGACCAGCGTCATGATCAGACTCAGATATTCCGAAACACGCGGCAGCAGCGAGATGGCGACATCGCCTTCCCCCGGCGCCTGCTGCATGGCAAGGAAGAACCACATGACCATTGGCGTAAAGAAGAAATAAACCAGCGCACCGCCCATCAGGAACAGGATCGGGGACGCGACGAGGAACGGCAGAAAGGCCGCTCGCTCGTTCTTATAGAGACCAGGCGCCACGAACTTGTAGAGCTGCGAGGCGATAACCGGAAAGGCGATCACCAGCGCGCCAAACATTGCCACCTTCACCTGGGTGAAGAAGAACTCCTGCGGCGCCGTGTAGATCAGTTCGGATTTCGCGAGATCGAGTCCTGCCCACACGACCGCCCATTTGTAAGGGACGACGAGCAGGTTGAAGAGCTGCTTTGCAAAGAAGAAGCAGATCACGAAAGCAACGAAAAACGCCCCGATCGACCACATCAGGCGGGTACGCAGCTCGATCAGATGCTCCATCAGAGGCTGCGGTTTGTCTTCGTAATCACCGCTCATGCGTCACCCTTCGGGGTATCAGTCTTCTTCGCCGCACGTCTGCGAGCCGGCGCCTTGGCGGCAACCTCTTCGGCAACCCGGGGAGCGGGCTTTGCAGCGCGGCCGCGCTGCGGCTTTTCGGCCGCCCCCGCCGAGGGTTCAGGCGCGGCAGCAGGCTTGGTCTTGGCAGCAGTCTTACGAGAGGGCTTCGGCTTCTCGGCTGGAGATCCGGCAGCCGCCGACGGAGGCCGGTCAGGTCCCGAGAGCGGAGCGGAGACAGGCGGCGCGGTTGACGGCAGGGTCAAAGAGGGCGCCGACACATTTGCCGCGTTTTTTGCTTCAGCGGCCGCCTCGCCCGTCGTCACACCTTCGACCGCCTGCCGAGCCTCGATGTCGGTCGGCACCACGTCAGGTGTTGGCACATGCGTCGTCTTCTGCAAATCCGCCCTGATCTCCTCGCCCATCTGCCGCAGCGGATTGATTGCATCCCGTAGCGCGTTGGACGGGTTCAGGCGCTGGGCGTCGGAGATCGTCTTGCGGACGTCATCAAGTTCCGACTCCCGCAATGCCTCGTCGAATTGCGTTCGAAAATCACCCGCCATCTTGCGCAAATTCGCTGTCATCTTGCCAAACGCCCTCAGCATGGGCGGCAAGTCCTTGGGACCTACGACGACGATAAGAACGATCGCAATGACAAGTAGCTCGGTCCAGCCGATATCAAGCATGCTAATGAGGCTCCTGGAGCCCGGCCACCGTTATCAAGACCGGGTGGTTTCCTTGGCCTCGTCCGGCTTGTGATCGACTGTCTTCGCAGTCGTCGTACCATTTGCCTCCGGAGCATCGTCTTCGGTGATGCCCTTCTTGAAGCTCTTGATGCCTTTTGCGACGTCGCCCATCAATTCCGGAATCTTGCCGCGTCCGAAGAGAACGAGCACGATGACCAGAACGATCAGCCAGTGCCACACACTAAAAGAACCCATAGTCTACTCCATTAGAACCGTATTATCGATGTAAGCTCTTTATGGTGCTTTTTCAAACACCAAAATGTCTCGGGGCGCGACCGTTACAGAGACGTCGTGAACCCCCGGCGCAACTCGACCGGCGCGCACCCGGGCGCGGATGGGATCGTCGCTTCCGGCAACCGCAAGGGTGAGCAATTCTACAATCCCCAGGAACCTGCGCGACAGGATGCGGGCTTCGACCGCGCCCCCTTCAGCAGCGACATCGACATCAGACAGTCTTACTGCTACGGAGACCTGACTGCCTTCAGCCAACCCCTCTGCCGGCGCCGTGCCTAACGGCGTCTGGGCTGCACCATCCTTGACGACACCCGACAACTCATTGATTTCCGAAAAGAAAGCGGCGGCAAACAAGCTGCAAGGGCGGTTGTAGAGATCGGCCGGCGCGCCTAGCTGCACAAGGGATCCGTCCCTTAGAAGCGCAATCCGGTCTGCCATCCGCATAGCCTCCTCGGCATCATGCGTGACAACGATCGCCGTTGCGCGACTCTCCTTCAGGATCGTCAATGTGTCAGTCCGGATGGTATCCTTTAACCTGGAGTCGAGGCCGGAAAAGGGCTCATCCATCAAAAGTACGCCCGGCCTCGGCGCCAGCGCACGGGCAAGCGCGACGCGCTGCTGCTCCCCGCCCGAGAGCGCGTGGGGATATTTTGCCGCGTGGTGCGACAAGCCGACGCGCTCCAATGCGGCTCCGGCTTCCGCGATTGCCTCTTTGGCAGAGAGCGCCGTCAACCCGAAGCGAACGTTTTCCAGCACCGTCATATGTGGAAAGAGTGCGAAATCCTGGAACATCAGCCCAACGCCGCGCTTTTCCGGAGGTAGGAAACCTTGCGGACCAGCAACTTCGCGGCCGTCGATGACGATCCGGCCATGGCTTTGAGCCTCTAAACCCGCGGCAATCCGCAGCAAGGTCGTCTTGCCGGAGCCGGAGGGACCGAGCAGGCACAGGACTTCTCCGGGTTCCGCCGCGAGCGAGATCCCGCGAATCGTCTCCTTGCCATGGTAGGAATGCCGGATATCCTCGAACGCCAGGCGCGACGCGAAAGTGACGCCCGTCTTTCGTCTGGTCTCCCCGCTGGCCGTCTGTGTGGTCATGACAATGCCCGTTTGCACCCGCAGTTCGGGCTGTTTCGACAGTTCGACGCTATTCGTCCGCTTCCCCGCCGGGTGTCAAGAGCCCAAGCTCCTCGAGGTCGAGCTGCGTGATCGGATCCTCGTCCTCCGCAAGCTCGTCGACATTCTGCGGTATCGGTATGGCAAAGCCCGGAGGGATGCGACCGGAGAGAAGGCCGGCCGCCTTCAATTCTTCGAGACCCGGCAGGTCGCGCAGCTCCTCAAGGCCGAAATGGTCGAGGAATTCCACGGTCGTGCCGAGCGTCACAGGGCGCCCCGGCGTTCGACGGCGGCCGCGGAAGCGCACCCAGCCGGCTTCCATCAGCACGTCGAGCGTGCCTTTGGATGTCTGGACGCCGCGGATCTCCTCGATCTCGGCACGCGTGACCGGCTGGTGATAGGCGATGATCGCCAGCACCTCGAGCGCCGCCCGCGATAGTTTCTTTGCCTCGTTCTCATCCTTGCGGATGACGAACGAGAGGTCCGCCGCCGTACGAAAGGCCCACCGATCGCCCGTCCTGATGAGGTTAACGCCACGCGGCGCATAGGCCTCCATCAGCCGACGCATCACAGCGCCGACATCGGTGCCGCGCGGCAGGCGTTCGGAAAGAAAGGCTTCCGGAACCGGCTCGGAGGAGGCAAAGACCAGCGCCTCCGCTATCCGCTCGACCTCGATCAGCGACATCGGCTCGGTTTCGCCTTCTTCGGTTTCCATCACCGGCAGATCGTCATCCTCGTCAGGCGTCAATCGACGTCTCCTGCCATGGCTTGCAGCAGGGGGTTCGTCGTTCCCGAGGATTGCCCCTTGCGCAAATAGATCGGCTGAAATGCCCCATCCTGGCGAATTTCGAGCCTGCCCTCGCGCACCAGTTCCAACGATGCGGCAAAGGCGCTCGCGGTTGCGGTGATCCGGTCCTCCGGCGGCAGATAAGGCAACAGATAGTGTTGCAGCGCTGTCCAATCGGCGATTTCGCCGAGCATCCGGGTCAACAGGTTGCGAGCGTCGGCCAGCGACCAGACTTTGCGCTTTTCGATCGTCACCTGCGTAACCGCGCCGCGTTGCCGCAGATTGGCATAGGCCGAGAGGAGATCGTAAAGCGTGGCGTCATAGGCAGACTGCACCCGATGCGGAATATGCTCCGGCGCGCCGCGGGCGAATACGTCACGGCCGAGGCGATTGCGATTGACAAGCCGCGTTGCCGCTTCCCGCATCGCCTCCAGCCGCTTCAGACGGAAGGCGAGCGTTGCCGCCATCTCCTCGCCGCTCGGGCCGTCATCGCCCCTTGCCTGCTGCGGTATGAGGAGTTTGGATTTCAGATACGCCAGCCAGGCAGCCATGACGAGATAATCGGCCGCGAGTTCTATGCGCACCCGTCTGGCACTCTCGATGAACTGGAGATATTGCTCTGCCAGCGCCAGCACGGAAATGCGGGCAAGATCGACCTTCTGGTTGCGGGCAAGATGAAGCAGCAGGTCGAGCGGACCTTCGAAACCACCGACATCAATCACCAGCGCCGGATCGTCTGCGGCCCGTTCCGGTTCTTGCCACAGCTTGTCCATCGGAATGGCATTCTGCGATGTCGTCACGGCCATTCCCAACCTCACTCTGTCCGTCGCCGTCAGGAGACGGCAAGCAGCCCATGAAACTCGGCGCGCAGAGCCGATTCGTCAGCCCCATCACCCCGCCCGAAGGCTCGCTCTACCGCTTCGGCGCGCCTCAGCGCCTCGCCGGCGAGCGGGATCGCCTCCTTCACCACGGCTTTCATTTCTTCCATGACGCCGTTGCAATGCAAGATAATATCGCAACCACCCCCAACGATTCTCGCTGCACGCTCTCCGATCGTGCCCTTCAGAGCGTTCATCGAGGTGTCGTCGGACATCAAGAGGCCGTCGAAGCCGATATGGCCGCGGATGACTTCCTCGATCACCTTTCGAGAAATGGTCGCCGGTTCGGCTGGATCGATCGCCGTAAAGACGATGTGCGCGCTCATCGCCATAAGCTCGTCCTTGAGCGCCATGAACGGCAGGAAATCGTGCGCTTCGAGCTCGGCCCGGGAGGCGGCGACAACAGGCAGTTCATGGTGAGAATCCGCCATGCCGCGTCCGTGGCCTGGGATATGCTTCATGACCGGCAGCATGCCGCCGGCCTTCAGTCCCGCCGCCGCCGCCCGGCCCATGTCCGACACGGTCTTCGGATCGAACCCATAGGCACGATCGCCGATCACGTTGCTTGCCCCCTCGATCGGCACGTCGAGTACCGGCAGGCAATCGACGTTGATACCAAATTTCATGAGGTCGAAGGCATGCAGACGCGACATCAGCCATGCGGCGCGCAGTCCCTTGGACCGGTCCCGTCTATAGAGCTCGCCAAGTGCGGCGGCCGAGGGATAACGCTCGATCATCGGCGGCCGGATGCGCTGCACGCGGCCCCCTTCCTGATCGATCAGCACCGGCGCTTCAGGCCTCCCAACTGCGTCGCGCATGGCTGCGACGAGATCGGAAATCTGCTTCGGCTCGAGGCAGTTGCGGGCAAACAGGATAAAGCCCCAGGGACGTTCATCCCTATAAAGCGCGATTTCGTCGGCGGTGAGGGTCGGGCCGCTCGAGCCCAGGATCATGGCTTTTGATTCGGTCATGGCGCCATCTTAGTCGATGGAAGCCCAAACGAAAAACGGGGCGCCAAGCGCCCCGCCTTTCCATTCATTGCTGTTGCCTATCTTGCGACAAGGCAGCTTCCGCCGGCGGCGCGATATTTTTCGCAGAGCGCCACGGCATCGTTCTTGCCGCCTGCAGGAATGCGAACGCGATAGAACGTACCCTTGCCGGCAACTTCCGCGGCCTTGATATCGACGCCGCGGCCGCCAATCACGCTGCCGAATTTCGCTGACAGGCTCTGGTAGGATTTTTGGGCTTCGGCCTGCGACGGCAGCGACGCAATCTGGATCACGTAGCCACCTTCGCCGACGGGAGCCGCCTGGGCGGACGCCGAGGCAACCTGTTGAGAGGCAGGCTGGCCAGGAGCACGAATATTGCCCTGATCGGTCACCGCAGCAACCACATTGACCGGCTGTTCCGCCGGACGTGCCCTCGGAACAGGGGCCTTGATGACTGGCGCCGACGTCTCAACGGCGGGAACGGCAGCGGGTGCGGCCGCCTGGGTGGCAGCCGGGTCGACAACTGGCGACGCCGGAGCTGGCGTACCGGTATTCATCGGCTCGGGCGCGGCCGTTGTCGGTGCGGCAACCGGTGCGACATTCGCATTCGGCGCTGCCGAGACCGGCCGAGTTTGAACCGGCGTTGCGGGAGCGGAAACCGGAGAATTGGCGGGAACGGCTGCGACCTCCACCGGCTTCGTGCCGGCCGCGGGCAGCTTTTCGGTCTCCGGGGCGGCAAGCGCCGGGGCAGGAACTTCCTGTTCGACAAGCTTGCCGTCGGGCCGCACGATCATCGTCTTGACCTTGCGCGGCATGATGGTCACCGGCGGCTGCTCTGCCGCGGCGGTCTCCTGAGGTTCGTCCTGCGGCAGCAGGCGCGCATCCTTTGTGTCCGCCACTTCCACCGGTTCGATCTCGTTCTCACCTTCAAGCGGCAGCGAATCCGGCATCAGGGTCTTCTGGACGACATCCACCGGTTCCTCGCTGGAGGAAATCAATGTCGGCTGCTTCGGATCCTGGGCCGATACACCCGCAACGCGGTCGTAGACGGCCTTGTCCTGGTTCGGAACAGTCTTGCCGCCCGGGTTCTCCGGAGCGACTTTTATCGGGTCCGTATCAGCGGCGATAACGACCGGCTCGCCGCTTGCGACGTTACCGGGCGCACTGCTGCCCAACCACGCATAGGCACCGATGCCGCCGAGAATGACAACACCCACCAGAGCCAGCGGAACGGCAAAGCGGCCGACCGCAGAGCGACGCGCATTTTCCACGGTTGCCAGATAATCGGCCTCGCCGTAGTGCAGTTCTTCGTGTGCGGCCGGCTGCAACGGAGCCGAAAGGCTGCGGCGGAAATCTTCTTCCAGCGCCCGTTCGAAGTCGTCGAGGTCGGAATAGCTCGGCGGCTGGCTCGCCTGAACAGAGCGGTTTGCCGTCGCCGGCGCCATGGAAGCAATATCGACTTCCGGCTTGCGCGCGGGCGTCGGCTGCGCCTTTTCTGGCGTCATCAGGAGCGTCGCCAATTCGGCGTCGATATCGAGGTCGTAGTCCGGACGATAGGCCGGCGCCTGCTCGGGCTCCTCGGCCGGCAGCGACGGAACGTCGAGCTCGGCTATCGCCTCAACATGGTCTTCCGCATCGGCAATCTGGGCCGGATCGAAGGGGAGCTCGGCGACAAGATCCGTCTCCTCCCTCGCCTCCGGTTCCATCGCCGGAACTGCCACTGCTGAAGGCATGGTACGGGCAGCGGCAATTTCCGGCTCGTATGACACCGTTTCTGATTCCAGAGCAGGCCTGGCAGTTTGTTCGGGCTGTTTTTTCGTTTCTTCGACGATCAACTCGGCAAGGTCGAGCTCCAGATCATCGAGCGCGATCTCGAACTCGTCGTCGGAGAAGGGGTCGAATTCGTCGATCGCTGCGTCCTCTGCGGCCCGCGCCTCGATGGCCGGGGCAACAGCTACCGGAACAATCGTTTCCGGCGCAGGGTTCGCGGCGGGCACAGCGGCGACAGCCGCCGTGTCCTCGACAACGGCAGGTGAGTCGGGTTTCTCGCGGGTGGCAGCAAGCGAATATCGCTGAACGTCGTAGATCAGTTCGTCAAGTTCCGAAAACCGGCTCTCCGGTTCGGACCGAACCTCGGCTTGAGACGATGCGACAGCCGAGGGCTCGATCGAAGCCGGCGGAGCGGGCTCAGTGGCGACGGGCGAGACGGCAGCGGAAGCCGGAGCTTTTGCCTGTTCAAATTTCTCCGTCTGCGACGCCGTGACCGGCACTTCGTGGACAGGCGTGGTAGCGCCCAGAACCGGCAGATCCTCGAGCACCGGCAGGTCCAGGGCTTCTTCGACCGGCTGGGGCGCCACAGGCTGCGCACGTGGAGCCGGCTCCGGTGCCCGCGCAACGTTGAAATTTGCCAGCGGCATGCGGAAGCCCGGAATATAGCCGGTCTTGGCTCTCGGCTCCGGCTTTACCTCCGGCTCGCTGTCAACGGCGGGCTCGGAGCCAATGGAAGTCTCCAGCTCGGCAGCTAGGTCGAATTCATCATCAAATCCATCGACGGCCCCGGCTACGCCAGTCGACGGCGCTTCGGAAACGGCTTCGACGGCCGGCAGATCGGGCAGGTCGAAGACCGGCTCGATGCGATCGGCATCGGAAATTTCGGCAGCAGCCGGTTCCGAGGCGGATACGTCGCGATAGCTTCCGGCCGGATACGACGGCTCGTCATCGCTAACAGAGAAAGCTTCACCGTCTAAGCTGTCACGGTCGCCCGGCAGCAATGCCGGAGGATATTCCGCCGCAGTTTCCACGGCGCCATCGAATTCCGGCTCGGCAAACAAAACCGCACGCGGCGCGTCGTCAATGCTTATGTCGTGAATCGGGTCAAGACGCGGCGCATCGTAGCGTTCGAACTCCTGCAGGAGTTCGTCCTCCAGATTAAAAGCAGGGTCGCGACGAGACGAATAAGCATCATCGCCAAACGGCGACGCCTGCTTAGTGACGGGCCGATCTTCGTAACCTACAATGCGGGCAAGTTCGGCCAGCGGGTCATCATCGGCAAAGAAATCCGGCAAATCATTCCGGCTACGCGCAAGGTTGTTGTCTGCCATTACCTCGTCCACTCACCTACATTACAACGCATATGCCAGTGCAATGTGGGGAAATGGTGGCGATTCTAGCGCATTTCTTCTGGTGCTGCTGTGCCTGTTATAGCAAGTCCGGACTTCAAAACAGAGGCGACAGCATGCACCAGCCCAAGCCTGGCGACGCTCAATTGTCGGTTCTTATCGTTAACAAAGCGTAAGTCGGCATTTTCGGAGCCCTTGCTCCAATGGCCGTGGAAAGAACTTGCCAGATCATAGAGGTAAAATGCAAGTCGATGCGGCTCCTGCGCAACGGCCGCAGCCTCAACAACCCGTGGATATTCTGCAAGCTTGGCGATCAACCGCAACTCGTTCTCTTCGCAGATCAGGTTTGCGTGGGCCGCCAGATCGAGTGATTCGATATCGAGATCCGGAAATGCCTTCTGCGCCTGCCGGAACACCGACGCGCAACGGGCATGGGCATATTGCACGTAGAAGACCGGATTGTCCTTCGACTGCTCCGTCACCTTGGCAAAGTCGAAGTCGAGCGGCTCTGAACTCTTCCGGTAGAGCATCATGAAACGAACCGCGTCACGGCCGACCTCGTCGACCACTTCGCGCAGGGTCACGAAATTGCCGGAACGTTTGGACATCTTCACCGGCTCGCCATTGCGGAACAGCTTGACCAACTGACACAAAAGCACCGTCAGCTTGGCCTTGCCGCCGGAAACGGCACGCGCCAGCGCTTCCAGGCGTTTTACATACCCACCATGGTCCGCGCCGAGCACATAGATCATCTCGTCGTAGCCGCGGTCGAACTTGTCTTTGAAATAAGCAACGTCGGCTGCAAAATAGGTATAGCTTCCGTCGGACTTGATCAGCGGCCGATCGATGTCGTCGCCCACCTCGGTCGAACGGAATAACGTCTGCTCGCGATCTTCCCAATCCTCGGGCAGCTGCCCCTTCGGCGGCGGCAGGGTACCGCGATAGACATGCCCCTTGAAGGTCAGGTCATTGATGGCGGCGCGAATACGCTGCGCTCCACCGGCATGCAGTGCGCGTTCGGAAAAGAAGATGTCGTGGTGAACGTTCAGCGCATCGAGATCCTCGCGGATCATCGTCATCATAGCGTCGATCGCCTTGTCCTTGACGATAGGCAGCCAATCCTCTTCCGACATGTTATGCAGACGCGGGCCATATTCCTCGGCAAGCGCCTGTCCGACAGGAACCAGATAGTCTCCCGGATAGAGACCCGACGGGATTTCGCCGATCGTCTCTCCGAGCGCCTCGCGGTAGCGCAGGAAGACCGAACGCGCCAGCACGTCGATCTGGCTGCCCGCGTCGTTGATATAATATTCCTTGGTGACATCGTAGCCGGCGAATGCCATGAGGTTGGCAAGCGCGTCGCCCACCACCGCGCCACGGCAATGACCGACATGCATGGGTCCGGTGGGATTGGCCGAGACATATTCGACATTTGCTTTTTTGGACGCGCCGACAGTGGAACGGCCATAGCTTGTGCCCTGCTCGATCATCGAAGCCAGCAGGCGTTGCCAATAGCCGGTGGAAAGACGGATATTGATGAAGCCAGGGCCGGCAACGGACACTTCGCTGATATCAGGATCGTCACGCAACGCTACAGCGATAATATCGGCAAGCGCACGTGGATTCGTGCCAAGCGGCTTGGCCAGCACCATGGCCGCATTGGTTGCTACGTCGCCGTGGCTCTGGTCGCGCGGGGGTTCGACCGCAACACGCCCGAAATCGACTTCGCTTCGCTTTTCCTTGATAATATCAAGTTCTTCCAAAGCATTCTTAATTCTATTTTCGAAGTCGGCAAACAGATTCATATCACTCATCCGCGCAAGACTGCCGCGCGGGCCCTTGAAAAGCCGTTGTTGTTGGCGGCTGCCTATCGCAAATCGGGAGTCTGGTCAAACAGCTCGCCATGCGCCCTGACGGCATAGGTGTCGGTCATGCCGGCCAGATAATCGGCCACATGGCGGGCTTTTGCACCCTCGTTCAGGCCGGCAATGTGGTTCACCCAATAGTGGCTGCGCATAAGGGTCGGATCGTTCATGTAGGCGTTGAAGAGATCGGAGAGAATCTGGGCCGCGCCCGCACGAATTCGCATGATTTCGGGATGCCGGTAGATCCGCGAGAACAGAAGCTTCTTGATACAGCGATCGGTCTCGGCAACTTCGCCGGAAAAAGTGGCCATGACCTGATCGGAGTTGCGAACATCGTCGGCGCTCTGCGGCCGCAGCTTCCGCAGATTGTCCTGCGTGACGCCGATCACGTCCTCCACCATGTGGGTGATCTGCCGGCGAGTGATTTCGTAGGTGAAGCGGCTTGCTTCCAGATGCGGATAACGCTGCCTTACGTCCGCCATGACCTTGGCGAGGAAAGGGACATCCTCCAGCATCTCAAAGGTCAAAAGCCCCGAACGCAGGCCGTCATCGATATCGTGGGTATTGTAGGCGATATCGTCTGAAATCGCGGCGACCTGAGCTTCAAGGCTCGCATAGCTCGCCAGCTCCAGATCGTGCAGTTCGCAATAGTCACGAATCGGCTGCGGAACGGGCCCGCGGGTACCCTCACCCGTTTTGGTCAGGAGTGGGCCGTTGTGCTTGACGAGCCCCTCCAGGCTTTCCCAGGTGAGATTAAGGCCGTCGAACTCCGCATAATGGCGTTCCAGCTTGGTGACGATCCTGAGCGATTGGGCATTGTGGTCGAAGCCGCCATAGGGTTCGAGCAATTCGTGGAGTGCGTCCTCCCCCGTGTGTCCGAAGGGCGTATGGCCAAAATCATGAACGAGCGCGACGCCCTCGGCCAAATCCTCGTCCAGCTTGAGGGCACGCGCGAGCGCTCGGGCAATTTGAGCAACTTCGATCGTGTGGGTGAGCCGCGTACGGTAATGATCGCCGTCGGGGCTGATAAAGACCTGAGTCTTGTGCTTCAAACGGCGGAATGCAGTCGTGTGGACGATACGATCGCGGTCGCGCTGGAACTCCGAACGCGTCAGACTGCTCGGCTCCGGAAAGAGCCGGCCGCGCGAAGCCCAGGGATTGGCGGCATAGGCGGCCCGTTCGCCGCTGCCAAAGCCGAGGGCACCGGTATCAATCGTCATTCGTTCACCTGTCTCTTCGTTCCAAGCCGGCCATTGACGCGCCGTTCAAGCCTTCATACCTATAGTGAAGCCGTGCGCAACGCCGGTGACGGGAATCTCCGGGATTTTGCCCGGAACTCACCGGGCCTTGAACCCGGCAGGAGACGGATATGGACATAAATGTAACTCTTTCGGATGCCGCCGCAAAGCGCATTACGGAAATCGTCGCCAGCGAAGAAGGCAAGCAGGCGCTGCGTGTCTCCGTCGAAGGCGGAGGGTGTTCCGGCTTTTCCTACAAGTTCGATCTCGCCGAAGCGCCGGAAGCCGACGATGTCGTCGTCGCCAATGGGGAAGCCAAGGTGCTGATCGACAGTCTTTCGCTCGTCTACATGGCCGGCTCCGAAATCGATTTCGTCGATAACCTGCTCGGCCAGTCCTTCCAGATCAGGAACCCGAATGCCGTCGCAAGCTGCGGCTGCGGTACGAGCTTCTCGGTCTGACACCGATCTTTGCCCTTCCCAACGCTTCCTCTTTCGCTAAAAGAGGAAGCGAAAGAGGAAGGGACGGCCCATGAAGATAGCCACCTGGAACATCAACGGCGTGAAGGCGCGCATCGACAATTTGCGTCAATGGCTTGCCGATTCCCAACCCGACATCGTCTGCCTTCAGGAGATCAAATCGGTCGACGAGAACTTTCCGCGGCTGGAAATCGAGGCGCTCGGCTATCACGTCGAGACGCATGGGCAGAAAGGCTTCAACGGAGTAGCCCTGTTGTCGAAGACCCGTCCCGACGAGGTGCTTCGCGGCCTGCCTGGCGGTGAAGGCGACGAGCAGTCCCGTTATATCGAAGGTGTTTTCTCCGTTGCAGGCGGGGCGATCCGCGTGGCGTCCATCTACCTGCCGAACGGCAATCCGGCCGAGGATCCGGTTAAATACCCCTATAAGCTTGCCTGGATGGAGCGGCTGCGGCGGCATGCTGAGGAGTGCCTATTACTCGAAGAGCCGCTGATCCTGGCCGGCGACTACAATGTCATTCCCGAACCGCACGATTGTTTCGACCCGGCGGTGTGGGCGACCGACGCGCTCTTCCTGCCCGAAACTCGCGCGGCTTTCCGGCGCCTGGAAAATCTCGGCCTTGTCGATGCCGTGCGCGCAACGACGGACGCGACGAAGCTTTATTCCTTCTGGGATTATCAGGCCGGCGCTTGGCAGAAGAACAACGGCATCCGCATCGACCACCTGCTCCTCTCGGCGGAAGCCCTCGACCGGCTGAAGTCCACCGCGATCGAAAAGCATGTGCGGGCTTGGGAAAAGCCGTCGGACCACGTGCCTGTCATCGGTATCTTCGATTTTGGCTGAAGCAGTGCGGGTCTAGTCGGCGCCCTGGGCAAATTGCTGCGAGAGCGCGACTGCTCCGCGGCGGTCCTCCTCACCGGCGACGGAGAAAGCCTGCTCCTGCAGCTGCTGCATCCAGTTGCACTCTTTGGCAGAACACTTGTCGAGCGCGGCCGTCATGAAAGCCAGTCCACGCACGGTCTGGCCCTCCTGGAAGAGCACGTTGCCGAAGACGGACATCGCGCCCGCGTGGCCGTTTTTGCGGGCCTGGTTCAGCCATTTCTTGGCCTGCTGGATATTGGCGGTGCCGCCCTCTCCCGCAAGGATCATCTTGGCCAGCTGGAACTGGGCTTCCGCCACGCCAAAGGTCGATGCCGCCTGGAAATAGAGCTGACGCGCCTGCGACAGGTCAGGCTTCACGGGGCTGCCGGGAATGCCGCGTCGATAATAATTTGCAAGCGACAACAGCGCGTTGATGAAGAAACTCGTATCTTCCGAGCCGGGCTCCACCCCCTGAGCGGCGATCTCGTTGTAGATCTTGAAGGCTTCGAAATCATCCTTCGCCACGCCGTCGCCATAGGCATACATATTGGCAAGCGCCCAGCGCGAGCCGGTATGGCCTTTCTCGGCCGCATACCGATAGGCCTCGACAGCGTCTTCCTTCTGGCCGTTCTTATAGGCCTTGAAGCCAAACTTGAAGAGATCGAACGGGCCTGACTCCTTGGTCACGCCGGACTTGATGTCAAAGGCCGAGGCCGAACCCGCCAATAGCGAGGCGAGCGACATTCCAAGAAGCAATACTCTCATGGATCCGATGTCAGACTTCGGCATGTTTCAGTTTCTTTCACTCTGCTGCGAAGCTACGCGGCAGGCGGCCGCAGCTCGAGCACTCCGTGTCTTTGCAGAGAGGCTTTGACGGGCATGTCCACCGGCCACTCCTCCTGACAGGCGTCGGAAACTGTACGTGCCGTTTTCGGCAACACTTGGACCCATTGCCGGTGGAAGTACGGCGAAGCATATCGGCGCCGATACACGGCTGCCGTTGTGCCAGAGCCCCGGCATTTCTTTGGAAAACCCGCCCATGATACTCCAAACTTGCGCCCCGCCCCCGCGGTCCGCCCCTGCTGTCCGTTTATCGCTGCGCTTCGTTTGTGGCGGGAAATGGACAGAACGCATCCTCTCGATGCGCCTGACGATCGTCCCAAAAAAATGTTGCCAAATCGTCACAATCGGAACGACGACTTTATCTGTCGCAATTTGCGCGCGGCCACAAAAAAGCCCGGTCGCAACCGGGCTTTTTCTTGATGATGGAAAGATCAGAACTTGATCTTGAGGGAAGTCGACAGAGCCGCAACCAGATCGTCGTCGTACTCATAGGTCGCCCTGTGACCGGCCGGCGTTCCATCGATCACCGTGCCGCTGGAATCTCCCCCAGTCAGAATGCCGACCACACCACCAAGGCGAATCTCGACATTCTGATTTGGCGAATAGGCAACGCCTGCACCGAAGAGCCAGCTATCGGTCTGGGTGCCAAACTCCTGGGATGTCCCGCGATCCCAGGTAACGCTCAGAGCGCCGCTCCACTGATCGTTGAACTTATGGCCAATACCGCCGGTGACCGTCCAGCCGTCCCGATAACCGAGATCGAGAGACGTGATTTCGACCCCGCTGTTATAGAACGCAATACGCTGCAACTGGCTCCAATCGGTCCACTTGACCGAACCGAATGCGAGCCAACCGGGAGCGATACCGGATTGAACCTTCAATTCGAGAGCGTCCGGCATGGACGTCGATCCCTCTACCGGCAATATCAGGCCGCCGAGAGGGCTGACTATGGCAGGTACCTGAGTCAGGTCGACCGTGCCCGTGATTTCCTTCAATTTCACTTCGCTGTAGTACATAAGAGTTGCGCGAAACGCATATTCCGGAATTTCATAGGCGAGGCCGGCGCGCCAACCCCATCCGTCCGCTTCAAGATCAAGACGACCGACGCCGCTAGCGGCAAAACCTATCAGTTCCGGAGCTACAAGCAGGCGCTCTTTAAAGCCATCCATCTGAAGGTAGTTGGCACCACCGATGACGCGAAGCTGTCCCGGGCCCACGTCAAAACGATAAGAGCAAGTCAGAGCATAGTTATCGCTGTTAACTTTCGTCTCGATGTTGTCGTAGGCACCCGCCCAGCGCGCACCAGGCTTCGTGTGGGCGCCATAGGGCTGCGAATAGTCGAACATGCAATCCAGGCCGTTATACCCAGCCTTTGCGCCGATCCGGGGCGACCAATAGTTTTCACTATCGTCGGCAGACGTCGAGTAGCCGAGCGTATTGAGGTTCGGCGCAGGGATCGGGAGAGTATTTGTATCGACTACGTTCTTCACCTTGCGCTGAGGCATGACGAAGGTAGCGCTCGACTCCACTGCGAACTGCGAAGGATCGAAAAGCAGGTCGATATTATAACCGCCCCGCTCAAGTCCTCCCGCTAGGGCCGTCGACTGCAGTCCGCAACCTGCGGCAACAACCAAGAGACCCCTCGATATTATTGTTCTTACCATAATTGCTCCCACTCCCTGGTAAGTGATCGGAATCACTCTAAATGTTTCCCTCTGATTGACAACTTTCAGCTGTCCTGAACCTTCCGGGGGTGGAAGGTCATGATTTACGTAAAAAACTGAGGAACCAGACCGAAGCGACTATATGTCGCAAAATTTTTCTGCCTTCTAGTAATACAGATCCAGAATATTAGAAATTTATTACTTTTCGGTTGGATTATGTGTCAATGTGGCAACATTGCGGCTTTCTCGAAAGCAAGCGGCTGCACATTTTTGCGACAGATTGACGAAGCCTGAAAAAGAAATGCCGCGCCTGTTTCGGCGCGGCATTTGCTCAAAGCGATGTGGGGCGAATCAGCCTGCTTCGGTGATTCTGAGAAGCGCCGTTTTCAGATTGGCCGTCTGCACCTCGAGTTCGGCGAAGCGTTCGCGTTCGGCTGCAACCACTTCGGGATCGGCATTGGCGACGAATTTCTCGTTCGCCAGTTTCTTGCCGATGCGATCCATTTCGTCGGCCGTCTTGCCTATGGCCTTCTCGATCCGCGCACGTTCGGCAGTCAGGTCGATCAGATTGCCGAGCGGCAGGCAGGCCGTAGCCTCTCCCACGACGATCTGAGCGGCCCCCTTGGGCGCAATATCCGCAAGGTCGATGCTTTCCACGCGAGCGAGACGGCGGATCGCAGCCTCGTGACGCTTGAGCCGCGTCTGGCTGGTCTCGTTGGCGCCCACGACGATCAGCGGAGCCACGGCCGAAGGCGGAACGTTCATCTCGGCGCGCGCCGAACGAAGGCCGGTCACGAGATCGATCAACCAGTTGATCTCTTCGGCCGCCGCCGTGTCGGAAAATTCTGGCGCCGGCCAATCGGCGTGGCAGAGCAGGCCATCGCGGGTATCGGTATGGGCCCAAAGCTCTTCCGTCATGAAGGGCATGAAAGGATGAAGGAGCTTATAGGTCTCTTCCAGAACATAGGCCGCGCAGGCCTGGGCTTCCGCTTTGGCCTTTTCGTCATCGCTCGCAAAGATCGGCTTCAGGAATTCGAGATACCAGTCGCAGACCTGGTTCCAGACGAAACGGTAGAGTGCGCCGGCCGCCTCGTTGAAGCGTTGGCTCTCGATCGCCTCGGTCGCGTCGCTGATCGTTGCGGAAAGCTCCGTGAGAATCCAGCGATTGATGGTGAGCGTCGTCGTCTCTGGAACGAATGCCGCATCGCCCTTGACGCCATTCATCTCGGCAAAGCGCGTGGCGTTCCAGAGTTTGGTGCCGAAGTTGCGATAGCCCGCAATACGCGCCGGATCGAGTTTGACGTCGCGGCCCTGAGCGGCCATGATCGCCAGCGTGAAGCGCAGGGCGTCCGCGCCATATTCATCGATCAGTTCCAGCGGGTCGATGACGTTGCCCTTGGATTTCGACATTTTCTGGCCGTTCTTGTCCCGCACCAGCGCGTGAACATAGACCGTATGGAATGGCTCGACCGGATTGCCCTCTTCATCCTTCATGAAATGAAGTCCCATCATCATCATGCGGGCGACCCAGAAGAAGATGATATCGAAGCCGGTGACGAGAACGCTGGTCGGGTAATATTTCTCAAGCTCAATCGTCTGATCCGGCCAGCCGAGGGTCGAGAACGGCCATAGGGCCGAGGAGAACCAGGTATCCAGCACATCTTCGTCGCGCGTCAGGATTTCGCCCGGCTTGAAGTTCTCGAGCTTATCCTGAACGAAGGCCTTCATCGGCCCCTCATGAGCAAGATAGTGCTGGATGGCCGCCTGTAGCGCCTCTTCTTCCGTCTTCTCGACGAAAACCTGGCCGTCCGGGCCATACCAGGCCGGGATCTGGTGTCCCCACCAGAGCTGGCGCGAGATGCACCAGGGCTGGATATTCTCCATCCATTCGAAATAGGTCTTTTCCCAGTTCTTCGGGACGAATTTGGTGCGGCCTTCGCGAACCGCAGCGATCGCCGGCTGAGCAAGCGTATGGGCATCCACATACCACTGCTCGGTCAGCCGGGGCTCGATCGGCACTCCGCCGCGGTCGCCATGCGGCACCATGTGCTTGTGCGGCTCGATCCTGTCGAGCAGGCCCGCTTCCTCAAAGATTTCGACGATGATCTTTCGCGCGGTAAAGCGGTCCTGGCCCTCGAGGCGATCCCAGGCGCCGTGAAGCGCAGCCGGATGATCGAGGCCTTCGAGGAAGTCCTCGTTTTCCTTGATGGCTATCGTGCCGTCGATGTTCATGATGTTGATGGCGCTGAGTCCCGCCCGCTTGCCGACTTCGAAGTCGTTGAAATCGTGGGCAGGCGTGATCTTCACCGCCCCCGTACCCGCGGACGGATCGGCATAGCCGTCGGCGACGATCGGGATGCGTCGACCGACGATCGGCAGAATGACATGCTTGCCGACGATCGCTCTGTAGCGCTCATCTTCCGGATTCACGGCAATGCCGGTATCGCCCAGCATGGTTTCGGGCCGCGTCGTCGCTACGACCAGGTAGTCGCGCGTCTCGTATTCGGTAGCCTTGCCGTCCTCATCGAAGGCGACCGGATACTGATAGGTGACGCCCGGCTCGAGCGGGTAGCGCAGATGCCAAAGATTGCCCTTGATCTCGACCTGTTCGACTTCGAGGTCGGAAATCGCGGTGAGCAATTTGGGGTCCCAATTGACGAGACGCTTGTCCTTGTAGATCAGGCCTTCCTTGTAGAGCGTCACGAAGACTTCAAGAACGGCTTCGGACAAACCTTCATCCATGGTGAAGCGTTCGCGCGACCAGTCGCAGGAGGCGCCGAGACGCTTCAGCTGATTGAAGATCAGGCCGCCGGACTCCGCCTTCCATTCCCAGACTTTCTCGACGAAAGCCTCGCGGCCCATTTCGCGTCGGCCGGGAAGCTGGCGCTCCATCAACTGCCGCTCGACGACCATCTGGGTGGCAATACCCGCATGGTCCATGCCCGGCTGCCACAGCACGTCCTTCCCGCGCATGCGCTCGAAGCGGACCATGATGTCCTGCAGCGTGTTGTTGAGCGCATGCCCCATATGCAACGAACCGGTCACATTCGGTGGCGGGATCACGATCGTGAAGGTGTCCGCCCCCGGTTTTGCGTTCGCCCCGGCGCGGAAGGCGTCCGCCTCGTCCCAGGCTTGCGCGATTTTCGGTTCTACGGCTGCGGAATCATAGGTCTTTTCGAGCATTTCCTGACCCGGTTCTGTTCTTTGAGAGGTATCGCGGTGTAAATAGGATGGGGTGTTCCAAGTCAATAAAAAAGCCGCCCCGTCACCGGAGCGGCAGCATCATCGGTCTCGGGTACGGATCAGCGGCGCGGGCCGCGGGCCACGCGTTCGATCTCCTCGCGCACGAGACGCTCGACCAATGTCGGCAGGTTGTCGTCCAGCCATTCCTGCAGCATCGGCCGCAGCATATCGCCTGCCATGTCTTCCAGCGAACGCCGTTCGATACCGTTGAAAACAGCCGCCAGTTCGCCGAAGGACTTTGCAACCTGGGCGCCTGCTTCGAGGGACAGCAGATTGGCCGTTTCCTCGATCTTGGCCGGCAGGCTCTGTGGTGCCGGCTTCGGCGCTTGCCGATCGGCAGCGTCAAGCCGCGTAGGGGCTGGCTGAGGCGGATCGAAAACGGGCATGACACGCTGAACCGGCTCGGGCTGAGTCGGCGCCGGTGTCGGGGCCGCTTGTGCCGCAGGCGCCGGTTCCGGACGCGGCCCGCGGAGTTCCGGCATGCGCGGCGTCAGAGGGCGAAGCGGAGCCTCCTCCTGACGAGCCTGCTGAGCGGGCGCTCCACCCGGCTCGGATATCGGAGCAACCCGTGCTGGGGCCGGCTCCGGCTGCCGGGAGGAGGCGGCGCGAACGCGGGCGGCGACATCGGCGAGCGACAGGGTGCGCTCCGGCTGGCTAATCGACGCAGGAACGTCAGCCGGCATGCCGCGGTCATTCGCGGCCACGTCCGGCGCAAAGCCCTCGTCTTCGGAGCCTTCCAGTTCGTCATCGCCATAAGTCTGGGGAAGCGGACGGGAGAGCGCGTTCTCGGCGGTCGGTTCATTGCTTTCAATGATCCGGCGGATCGAGGCCAAGATTTCCTCCATGGAGGGTTCACGCGCTACATTTGGCTGAGCCATTTTCATCCCCGCTGTTACCGGCAATCGATTCGCACCCGAATGCAAGGGTTTCGAATCGCGGTTAGCTTAAGGTGTTGGGGGGGCTGGAAACAATGACAAGTGCCCCAGGCGCTCTACCGATACACAGTTTTGTTGGGGATGTGAATCCCGTATGTCACACTCTTCTAAAACAGGCCAAATGAACCCTGCCCCAAACAGCAAAAGAGCCGCTTGCTCGGCTCTGCTTTCACGATGGAATTATCCGACCGATCAGAAGACGAATTCCTTCGCCTTGTGAAAGCCCGGCAGCGCTTTCACGGACGCGTTGAAATAGGAGCTTTCGGAGATCACACCTTGTTCTTTCACGAGAACCTTTGCCTGGGCTGCGTTCCCGTAACCGACGACGGCCACCAGACGCCCCCCGTCCCGGAGCTGGTCGAGAAGCGCGGGCGGCACCTCCTCGACGGCCCCGTTGACAAAGATCAGGTCATAGGGCGCTTCACTCGCATAGCCGTTCTGCAATTGCCCGGTCACCACCGCGACATTGTCATGGCCAAGCGACGACAGGGTCCGGGTTGCCTGTTCCGCCAGCGCCCCGTCGACCTCGATCGAGATTACCGACCCGGCCAGTTGCGACAGGATGGCGGTTGCATATCCGCTACCCGTACCCACTTCGAGTACGACATCGTTTTTGGTCACGGCTGCGAGCTGCAGAAGCTTGGCGAGCGGCGAAGCCTCCATCAGGTACCGTCCGGGCGCCACTTCGATGTCTGTATCGATATAAGCGAGAGACTTGGCCTTGGCGGGCACGAATGCTTCACGGGGGACGTTGTAAAACGCCCGCAGAACCGAATGCGACGTAACATCGGTGGTGCGGATCTGGTTCTCGACCATCTTCGTACGTGCTGCTTCGAAATCCATCATCTCAGTCGTCCCAAATCATCCGGCGCCAGGCGCGGTTCGTGTCCCGTCTTACTGACGGCGCGTTCCGCTTTCAAGACATTGCGGGTCTTCGAGGCAAAAAAGCGCAGGGGATTTCGGAACGCGGGGGAGCGCCGGCCGGAACGAGACGGGTCACGCGTAGGCGCGCGGCGCCTCGTCCAGACGGCGGACAACGACGTAGTCCCGGGTATAGGAGGTGCGCAGACCGTGATCCCTGTCGAAGGCAGATTGTTCGGCAGAGGTCAGCGGAAAGATGCCATCGGCGAAGGTACCCGTACCTTCGCCCTCATTGGCCGGCTGGCGATGGACGGTGATAAGTCTGGTGATCATGTCGCTTTCCCTCCGTTCGGCGCATAAAGCAATGAACAGGCCGTTCTGTTCCAAGCCTAGAGGGAGAAAGTTAAAAATTAACCATATTGCACCGCACACAAAACGGCATGGTAAATACTTGATCGAAAAGAAAGATCGGATTGTTGTGATTGTAAGGAGAATGGAGGCCTCGCCGAGAATCGAACTCGGGTGCAAGGATTTGCAGTCCTCTGCGTCACCACTCCGCCACGAGGCCGTCCGTACGCATAAAGAGCGAGTGGTGTCGGGCGTTTAGAACGAATCGAATGATGGCGCAAGCGGGTTCATGCCGAATGTCGCCGTTTTTTCATCGCTGATTGCGGTTCGCGTCCCGTTTCCCGCAACGCCTCGAAAATCAAGCGAAAGCAGCCCTGCGGATAAGTAGTTTCTCTTCATCCGTCCTTTTGGCATTATCGCCGCGCAGTCAACGTTGGACGGCGGTCCGCTGAGGTTGGTTATGAGCTCTCGGGTTCTGCGGAGCATCTGCGCATTGGCGCTGAGCGTGGTGCCGCTTCCGGGCTACGGCGATGCTGTGGCCGAGGAAGCAGCGGAGGACCGGTGCCTTTACGAACGAGGCGCGGAAGGCGGGGGGCCTCCTTTATGCATCCGCGCCAAAAGCTTCAATCATGACCTTTGCAAGGTCCTGGAGCATACGGCGGCGGACAGCAACCTACCACCCGAGTTCTTCGCGCGGCTTATCTGGCGCGAAAGCCTGTTCAGGCCCGGTGCCGTCAGCCATAAGGGCGCCGAGGGAATTGCCCAGTTCATGCCGGGAACCGCCAGGTTGCGCGGACTGCAGAACAGCTTCGACGCGATCGAGGCGCTGACGGCATCTTCCCGCTATCTCGACGACCTGCGGAACCGGTTCGGAAATCTCGGACTGGCGGCGGCGGCCTACAACGCAGGCGAAAGCGGACTGGAGACATTCCTGAAGCTTGGTCGCCTGCCGATCGAAACGCGCGACTATGTGTTTGCGATAACGGGATATCCCGTGGAGACCTGGAGAGATGCTCCTCCCGACAAGCCGGCCCCTCCCCTTGCGGCCGAAAAATCCTTCATGGACGGCTGCGTCACGCTCGCCGAGACGAGGAACCTCAATGAGCCGGTTCTGCTGAGTGGAGCCGACTGGGCGCCGTGGGGCGTGCAACTGTCCGCACATTATAATCCGCACGTCGCCAACCGGCTCTTCGCCAATGCAATAACGAGACTTCCACCCGCCCTCAGCGACGAACGTCCTCTCATCGTCCGGCAAAAAGGCGGAAATTTCGGCTCTCGCCCCCGCTATGCCGCGAGAATCGGAAAAGCGACCAGAGCCGAGGCAACCGACCTCTGCACGCGCGTCAGATCCGCGGGTGTCCCCTGCACGGTCTTCAAAAATTGATTACTTCGGACACCTCCTCCAGCATCAAATCACGTGCATCAAAATTTGCCGCCGTAGGGGAACCAATCCTCGCCTCGTGAGTTTTCGCGCCGCAATGCCAAGGTGTGGAATGATGAGTAAGGCAACAGAAGTCGATGAAGTTCTGTGGAGTGCTCCTGTCAGAGTGCGTATCGGATACGGATTTCCTGAAATGATACGAGGCCCCAGGGAAGCGCTTGATTATCTCAACTGGCGCTGGCCGATCCGGGAAGGCACGTATTACCTCCAGGCTCTCAAGGAATGCGCAGCCGGGCTGCAGCGAAAGATCCCTCTGGAAAAGGTTCGGGAAACCTTCGTCCTTGCGAGCATAGAGGCAAAAATGCTGAGCTGATCAGCGAGCCCCCAAAGCGATCCGCTTCGGCGGCAGCGATGAGTGCACGTGCCGAAAGGTTGCGGATGTCTTGCGACGAAGCGGATGTTAACCATGGTTATCAAGAGCTTCTTTAAAGGTTTTGCTTAAATTCGGTGAGCGATGGCGATGTTGCCATCAATATCCTTATGAGAAGGATCGCCATGATGGCGATAAACAGTATGAAGCTCACTGTCTCCGACGCCGTAGCGGCGTGCGCGACCATAGCGTCGCTTGTCGGCATCATGTATGTCGGTCATCTCTTCATGACATTATTCTGATGCACCTGCCGGCGCCGATCACGCCGGCCAGTAGATGTCCGCGCGGAAGTCGGCGGGAATCTCGGCCAATCTGCCGATAGCTTCCGCTGCGTAGCCGATTTGCATTGCGAGGTAGCTGATCTCGCGCGGGATCGGGATTCCCGTGAGCTGCTCCCGGTTGCGCCACCTGTCGTAACCCGTTGCCCTGCGCCGCCTCTCGGCCTCCCGCAACACGTCGTCCCGCGTCGGCACCTCGTCAGCGGTCTCATAGGAAATCGGTGACGGGCCTGCGCCCATCCCGCCCTCGATCACTCGGAACATCTTCTTTGCCCCACGTCTTTTACACAGCGATTCCCAAGAGGATGCGCCGCTTTCGTTGCAAGAATCCTAAAGTAGCGAGGCGACTAAAAGGGTGTTAGAATTCTTATATTGCCCATTGGGAGATGTCGGGCGGACATGCGGTAGGAGGAGACCGACATGCAATATCTGGAATTCATGACAGCGCTTAATCCTGTCGTGGTGGCGATCCTTGCTGTCGTGCTGGCCTGCGGCGCCTATGACCACTGGATGGCTTCGAAGTAGAACGGCTGCCGCGACGAAACCCACGGCTCTCACCCTGCGATACCGCCTCTGCGGGTGCGCGGCCTTTGCTCACATGCCGAATGCTGCTATGCATCCGACCCGACGGAGACTGCGCGGAGCATCAGCTTGGACGGAAGCATCGAATTTGAGGACACCTCCACTTCTTTGAGCGGCACACTGCGGCAGCTCATCAACGGGATCAGGGGCCAGTCGGTTACACTGCGCGAACTGATGGATGCCGTGGGCGAACAGGGCCTTCTGCTCATCTGCGCCGTCGCCTCGCTGCCCTTCCTCATTCCTGTTTCGATTCCAGGCGTCAGCACCGTTTTTGGCGCAGCCATCATTCTGATCAGCCTGGCGATTACCGCAAACCGCTTGCCCTGGCTGCCGAAGAAGATCCTCGACCGTCAGCTCGACACGAAGAAGCTCGTGCCCGCCCTGGAAAAGGGCGTCAATATCGTTTCGCGGCTCGACCGTTTCCTGAAGCCGCGCCTCTCGGCGCTCACGACGGGCAGGTTCATGAACCGGCTGAACGGACTTGCGATCACCCTGGCCGGCATATTGCTGATGTTCCCGCTCGGCCTCATCCCGTTCTCGAACACGTTGCCGGGGATCGCGATCCTTCTCTTGTCCACCGGGATGATCCAGCGCGACGGCCTGATCGTGCTGGGCGGCTATCTCTTCAACGTGATCACGGTGATCTATTTCGGCGTACTCGCCTATGCGGCCTTCAGCGCCGGCCAGGGCTTGGCGTCGCTGCTGAGCTGATAAGAGCCCACCCGCTTCACCTGTCAGCCTTGCTGGCCTTTCGCCTCGCCCACCAGACGGCGATACGGCGACGCTTGCGCCGGACGATGGGCAGGTCGTGTGAGAGAACCAGAAAACCGAGCGGCAGCATCCAGAAGCCCAGCACCGGCAGAAAGCCGAGCGTTCCGCCGACGATCAGCGTCAGGCCGATGCCGACGCGGCCGATACGAGAGCGAGGCATCGGAATCTGCCAGCTGCCAAACGCCAGCTTGCCGCTCTGGGGGTCCATTCCGAATCTCGTCGACTTCCGCTCTTCAGTCACCAGAGCTCATTCTCCTTATTCCTTGAAGGCTGCTTTCCCGAGCAGATGGGGCTTAAACGGGGATAAAACAACCAAGTTCGATTTTTTTGCAAAAAGCGCTTGGCAAAACGGCAAAGCATTTGTATTACCCCGCTCACGCCGCCACCGAGCGGTTGATCCCTGGTAGCTCAGCGGTAGAGCATTCGACTGTTAATCGACAGGTCGCCGGTTCGAATCCGGCCCGGGGAGCCAGTTTCTGAACAAAAGCGCGCCAATGGCGCGCTTTTGTCGTTTTCGGCCCACCTTATCCACGGTGGCTCAGGCTTTCGGCATGCCCTCGGGTCGCATCTGTTTTTTGAGCGCTGCGATGCGGAAGATTGCGTTTGGGGCGCCGTAGCCTTTGTAGCCGCGCCGTTCGACGATTTCGAAGAAGAAGCCCTCGCCATAGGTCATGCTGTAGAGCTGGAAATATTCGCCGTTGTCGTCGCGGTCGTAGAGGATGTTGTCAGCCTTCAGCCTTTCGGTGAGCGCCGGGTCGAGCCCGAAGCGGGCCTCCACGTCGCCGTAATAGTTGGGCGAGATGGCAAGCGGCCGAAAGCCGTTCTGCTTGAGCGCCTCGGCGGTTTTGAAGATGTCGTCTGTGGAAAAAGCCAGATGCTGGATGCCGGAGCCGAATGTCTCGGCGATGAAATGGCCGGCGAGCGTGCGGCGGTTCTCCGCCCCGTTCAGGGTGATTCTCAGCGTGCCCGAGGCGTTTTCCACCACCTGGCTGCGCACCACGCCGGCCGGATCGATGATGTCGACCATCGGCGTCTTCTGCATCTCGAAGATCGCCGTGTAGAACAAAAGCCAGGTCGGCATTTCCTCGTAGGCGACCGTCTGGGCGATGTGGTCGACATGGGTAAGATGCGCCGGCACCACGGCCTCAGCCTCTGGCTCTGTCCCTGCCCCTGTTCTTGTCCCGGCCCCTGCCTCGTCGTCGACCGGGATAAAGTCGATCTCGGAAAAGCGGCCGAGTTCGCTTCTGTCGTCGAGCAGGTAGATCAGCCCGCCGCCGACGCCGCGGATCGCCGGGATCTCCACCTCGCCGGGGCCGACCGGCTGGATGAACGGTTCGGCGCCGAGCGCCATGGCGCGCGCAAGTGCTGCCTGCGCATCGTCGACGACAAGCGCCGTCGCATAGGCCGAGGTGCCATGCACCGCAAACGAGGCACCGGCAAATCCCCGGTCCTCGGTATTGACGAGAAGCCGGATGCCGCCTTGCTCAAACAGGCCGACCTTCTTCGTCCTGTGGACGCCGGTCCTTCGAAAGCCGAGCGTCTTCAGAATCGCAACGAGATCGGCAGCGTCCTTCTCGTCGGCGGAAAATTCCACGAAACCGACGCCCTCGACCCTTGCCCGGTCCGGCATCGCCGGCACCGGAAGGCTGGCCGCACCGGGGCTGCTGCGGCGCACCCGGTCGCCGAGATAGATCAGCGAGCGGTAGCCGTCGGCGGCAATCGCCCGGGCCTGTCCGCCGCGGAACTGGTCGTTGAAGATCTCCAGCGAGAAATAGCCGTCATAACCGGTTTCGGCGACGGCGGCGGTAAACTCCCTCACCGGAAGATCGCCCTCGCCCGGCATGTTGCGGAAATGTCTGGACCAGTAGAGCAGGTCCATGTCGATCAGCGGCGCATCGGCAAGCTGCACGATGAAGATCTTGTCCTTCGGGATCGAGCGGATCGAATTGATGTCGATCTTCTTCGACAGGGTGTGGAAACTGTCGAGGATGAGGCCGATATTTGGATGATCGGCGCGCCGGACGATCTCCCAGGCGTCGCGGTGGTCGCTGATATGCCGGCCCCAGGCGAGCGCCTCGTAGCCGACCTTCAGGCCGCGGGCGGCCGCTCGCTCGCCGAGCTCGTGGAAATCGGCTGCCGCCCGCTCGATGCCGCCAAGCGACACCGGCGAGACATTCGAGCAGACCAAGAGAAGATCGGTGCCGAGCTCCTGCATGACGTCGAACTTGCGCTCGGCCCGGTCGAAGGTGCGCCCCCGCAGCGGCTCCGGCATGCCCTCGAAATCGCGGAACGGCTGGAACAGGGTGATCGTCAGCCCATAATCGCGAACCATCTTCCCGACATCCGCAGGCGACCCGTCAAACGCCAGAAAGTCGTTCTCGAAGATCTCAACCCCGTCAAACCCGGCTCTCGCAATCGCCTCAAGCTTCTCAGGCAACTCACCGCTGATCGATACCGTCGCTATCGAGGTCTTCATCGCTCGCCACTCCTCCAAATCCATCCGCCATGCCACGCAGCCGCTGCAATAGGCCTGCATTCGTGCCAAAACATTTTGTACTAAATAGTACGTAACATCAAACGGGAAGAAACAAAGTCTGTCGAGGAGGCGCCTCACCACCCGGTGACCCAACGCGCCCACGGTTCGATCACTGCCAAAAATGTCTGACGACCGCGGATTGCTTGAGGCTAAAGTTTTAGCTGGTCCGCCCAGGCCCGGACCATCTGCGCCATTGTGGCGAGGTGATCGGCTGTCGAGAAGCCGGAGATCGTCTTGCGCGGCTTGAGGTCGTGATCGCCATCCTCCAGCCAGAGGATTTCGATGCTGTCGGATAACTGGTAGCCGGAGACCTCTTCCCGCGTGCCGAATTCGTCGCGCGTCCCCTGGCATATCAGCGCGGGCGTCTTCAGAGCCTTGAGATGCTGCGTGCGAAGCTGATCCGGCTTGCCGGGTGGATGAAAGGGATAACCAAGGCAAAGGAGCCCCGCCACCTTGCTTTCGGCATAGAGGTTGTCAGCGATCATGCTGGCGACCCTGCCGCCCATGGACTTTCCGCCGATAATCAATCTTTCCGTATTGCCGATTTCGTTGATCGCAGCCCCGTATTCCGGATTGAGGGTTTCCGCTTTCGGCGGCGGCTTTCGCTCGCCGGACGTCCGGCGGGCTCTCATGTAGCCGAACTCGAAGCGGGCGACGCGAAAACCTTGGGAGGCGAGAGCATCTGCCGCCGCAGTCATGGAGGCCGAATCCATCGGTGCGCCGGCGCCATGCGCCAAAAGGATCGTGACGCTGGAATTGCTCGGTCCCTGGATGAGAAATCGTTCCTGCATGGCGCCTCTCCCGCGATCACTCTTCAGGGCCTCATAGCAACCATTCTTCGTCGCCTGCAAGGAAATGATCGGGACCTGACTCGGCGCCTGAAGAGGCAAGCAATGTCAGACTACATCCTACTCCCGCTCTACTGGCCTGCCGGCATTTTCGGATAGACAATAGCGATCAGCGGGTGCAAATTTTTATGCGTAGGCGGAAGGAACCGTTTCAGGCGTTGCGCGTTTGTTATGGTTGGTATCCAGGGAGGAGACACACATGCCGCAGACAAGCTGGCAAAAGCCGGTTCGCGTTGCATTCGGCCATCTCGGAACAGAGGTCATCAACGGACCTTTCGAGGCGTTGGCTTTATTGACCGATCGGTGGCCGGATATGCGCGGACCGCATTTCGTCAAGGCACGCAGCATCTGCCGGGCCGCGCTCGACGGCCGCAGATCACCGGAGGAAGCGCGCCAGCAATTCGAGCAGGCAGTCAGTGAAGCGCAGCTTCACCTGAACTAGACGTCAAGCCGGTGAATGCCGGCTTTTTCTTTGCCGCTCATATGCCGAGAATATCGCCCACCAATCTCGGTATCCGACCGGAAAGAGAAATCGGCGCGAACAGGATGGAAAAGCAGATGCACGGTGCGCGGCTTGCCGCGACGGGCCGATGATCCAGCGTTTCATCAGCGACAGAAACATCCCCAGCTGCAAACCGGCCCCGATGGTCGTGGAACTCGCCCTCGATCACCAGCGTCAGTTCCAGTCCCTTATGCCCATGGTGGGGAATGGCCCTACCCGGGCGCAGCCAGAGAAGACTGGCTTCCACGTCCTTGGATTTTTCGATGACATACTGCCGGAATCCCGGCAGCCGTGTTCGCCATGGGATGTCCGCAAGATCGCCCCCCGCATAGGATTGCAGGAGGGAGGGAAGACCGGATCGGGAATATTGGGACTTTTCGCTTGCGATCACGGGCGGGCGTGAGAGGAAGATCTTTTCGAGGCTCTGATCCCGATTTGACATTGCAAGCGGTTCGCTGCCGGCCAAAACCTCACCGGCTATTCCCTCGAGCAGACTTGCAAGGCGCGCCGCCGCAGCTTGCATTTCCAGATAAGACCCGACAAGCACATCGGCCGGTTTCGGAAGAGCGCCGGCCACGTAGTGTGCGATAAGAAGGTCTAACCTCTCCAGGTTCAGCAGCATGTCCAAAGGCCAGTTCGTAAGTGAAATTCACGCTGCGCGAAAATCATGAATGACACGGTTCAGTATGGGCTTCAATCGAATTGATATACGTACGGCAGCGGTTTTGGATTACTGTTTCCGTGATATTAAAATCTCAAATCTCAGGGGACCCCCGGGGCGCGGCGACCGGCCCCTCGATCGCGCGGCAACCGCCCGCCCGCGGTCTTTCATCAACCGAAGATGGATTTTACCGGGGTCCACTCTTTCCGGAAACAGAATTTCTTGCTCTCCGACGCTTGCCCGCCGAAAAGACCGGTCTTAAATCAGCATGGAACAACAAGGTAGCCCGATGACCTCCCATTCCTCCGTCCTCGACGTGATCGGCAATACGCCCCTTATCCGATTGAAAGGTGCTTCCGAAGCGACCGGCTGTGAGATTTTCGGAAAGGCCGAATTCCTCAATCCCGGCCAGTCGGTCAAGGATCGCGCGGCACTCTACATCATCCGCGAAGCGGAGAAGAAGGGACTGCTGCGGCCGGGCGGCGTGATCGTCGAGGGGACCGCAGGCAATACAGGGATCGGCCTGACGCTGGTCGCCAAGGCGCTCGGTTACCGCACGGTTATCGTCATTCCGGAAACCCAGAGCCAGGAAAAGAAGGATGCGCTGAAGCTATTCGGCGCCGAACTGGTGGAGGTGCCTGCGGTTCCTTATAAAAATCCCAACAACTACGTGAAGATTTCCGGGCGTCTCGCGGAAGAACTTGCCAAAAGCGAGCCTGCCGGGGCCATCTGGGCCAATCAGTTCGACAATGTCGCCAACCGGGAAGCCCACGTTGAGACGACCGCACCGGAAATCTGGGAGCAGACCAACGGCAAGGTCGACGGGTTCATCTGCGCTGTCGGCTCCGGCGGCACGCTCGCAGGTGTCGCCAAGGGTCTCCGGGCGAAAAAACCCAATGTCAAGATCGGCATCGCCGATCCCGAGGGCGCCGCCCTCTACGAGTATTACGCCCATGGCGAGCTTAAATCGGAAGGATCCTCCATCACGGAGGGTATCGGCCAGGGCCGCATTACCGCCAATCTCGAAGGCTTCACACCCGATTTCGCCTATCGCATTCCGGATGCCGAAGCCCTGCCCTTGATCTTCGACCTCGTCGAGAAGGAAGGCCTCTGCCTCGGCGGATCGACCGGCATCAATATTGCCGGCGCCATCCGGCTTGCGCGCGACCTCGGCCCCGGCCACACGATCGTGACGATCCTCTGCGATTACGGCAACCGCTATCAGTCGAAGCTCTTCAATCCCGATTTCCTGAAATCGAAGGGCTTGCCGGTTCCCGCATGGCTTACCCAAAAGCGGCACATTTCCGTCCCCTTCCAGACCGCCTGATACAGATGATCGAGTGACCTATGCCCGTTGAAATCCTCTATCGCGACGACTTCTACCTTTCGACGGCCGAAGCGGTGGTGACGGCTATCCACGAGGACGGCGGCATAGAACTCGACCGGACCTGCTTCTACGCGACCTCGGGGGGCCAGCCCGGCGATACCGGCTTCCTCGAACGTGCCGACGGGACAAAAATTCAGCTCGGCCAGACGAAGCACGGAGCCGCCAAGGACATCGTCATCCATGTGCCGCTCGAAGGCGAGCCGCAACTCCTCGTCGGCGAGAAGCTGACGCTGCATGTCGACTGGCCGCGCCGCTACAGGCTGATGCGCATGCACACCGCCTGCCACCTGCTTTCCGTCGTCTGCCAGTATCCGATCACCGGTGCAGCGGTCGGCGAGGAGGAATCGCGCGTCGACTTCGACATGAGCGAAACGATCGACAAGGACGAGGTAACGGCAAGGCTGATGGAACTCGTCGGCCAGAACCACCCCGTCTATGTGCAATGGATCACCGACGAGGAGCTCGCGGCCAATCCCGGCATCGTCAAATCCAAGAACGTCCGGCCGCCGATGGGCATGGGCCGCGTCAGCCTGATCTGCATCGGCGAAAACTCCAGCATTGACAGCCAGCCTTGCGGCGGCACACATGTCTCCGAAACGCAGGAGGTCGGCGCGATTCACATCGCCAAGATCGAAAAGAAGGGCAAGGAGAACCGTCGTTTCCGCATCCGGTTCGGCGAGCCCGGCACAGAGGGCTGATCTCGGCCCGAGGGAGAGTTACATGAGCGGAACCAGCCGTTTCGTCGTTTCGTCCGAATGGCTTCAGAGCCACCTCGGCAGCCCTGACCTGAAGATCGTCGACGCCTCCTTTTATCTGGCCGCGCAAAACCGCGATGCCGATGCGGAATATGCTGCCGGCCACATTCCTGGCGCCGTCCGCTTCGACCACGACAAGGTCGCCGACCACTCGAGCGGGCTGCCGCACATGGTACCTTCACCCGAGGTGTTTGCCGAGACCGTCGGCAAGATGGGAATCCGCGAGACAGACCGGATCGTCATCTACGACGGTCCCGGCATCTTCTCGGCGCCGCGCGGCTGGTGGCTCTTCCGCACCATGGGAGCTCAAAACGTCTTCATCCTGGATGGCGGACTTGACGGCTGGAAGGCGGAAGGTAGACCGCTCGAAACAGTCCTCCCGAAGCCGGAAGCGGTGACATTCAAAACCAACTTCCGGGTGGATAAGGTAATCGATTTTCAGACGATGCTCTCGATCGTCAGCGACGGCTCGCGACAGATCGCCGACGCCCGTTCGGCCGGACGCTTCGCCGGAACCGAACCCGAGCCCCGCGCGGGCCTGCGATCCGGCCATATGCCCGGCGCCCGCAGCCTTCCTTCCGGTACGTTCTCCGTGAACGGCAAGCTGCGCTCCCTGCCGGAACTCAGAGAGGCGATCGAGGGTGCGGGCATCGATTTCGGCCGGCCGGTCGTGACGAGCTGCGGTTCGGGGATCACCGCAGCGATCATCACGCTTGCGCTCGAATCGCTCGGTCATGAGGACAACGCGCTTTATGACGGGTCCTGGACGGAATGGGGCAGCCGCGAAGACGCGCCGGTCGTCACCGGACCGCCCGCTTCCAAAGTGGCATAAGCCGATGGCAAGGAAGCCAGCACCGCTCAAGGCCCATGTCACGCAACTGGAAATGACTGCACCGCCGAAGGCCAGCCTGCCGGTGCCTGTCAATCTCCAGACGGCAATCATCCGCGCGACCGACATTCCGCTGCATTATTACCGTTATCTCTACCGGCAGGTGGGCAAGCGCTGGCACTGGTATAATCGGCTCAAGCTAAGCGACGAGGAACTTGCCGCGGCGATCCACGATCCGCGCGTCTCCGTCACCGTACTCTATGTCCATGGAGCGCCGGCAGGTTTCTTCGAACTGGCCAAGCAAAGCGACGAGGTCGTCGAACTCTCCTATTTCGGCCTGTTCGAACGAGCGATCGGGCTTGGCATCGGCAAATGGTTTCTGCTGCAGGCGCTCTATATCGCCTGGCAGGACAATCCGCAGAAGGTGACGGTCACCACCAACACGCTCGATCACCCGCGCGCCCTGCAGCTCTACCAGATGATGGGCTTCTCGCCGGTTTCCACCTATGAGGCGCTGGTGACGCCGATGACGGATGCGGAATTGCTCAAGGCGCTGGACGCCTGAGTTCAGGCAAGAAACGGGTGGTTTCCCGATCCGTTCGGGAGCATTCAAAGGCAGATCCAAGAAGGAGTTTGCCATGACCGTCGCCTTCATCGCCATGCCCGCCGCAGATGCCGAACATCTCTGGAACGGCGGCCTAGACGCCTACGGGCGGCAGCCCGAAACAATGATCTCCGATGGCCCCGGCTATCCATGCCGCCATTGTCTGAAGAATATCGATGCGGGCGAGGAACTTTTTGTGCTCGCTTATCGGCCCTTCCCGGCGTTGCAGCCTTATGCGGAGACCGGACCAATCTTCCTGCACAGGCAACCGTGCGAACGTTATGCAGCCGACGAGATCATCCCACCGATGCTGTCGAGCAGCGACTACATCGTTCGCGGCTACAGCCACGAAGACCGCATCGTCTATGGCAGCGGTGCGGTGACGCCGACGGAAAGGATCGCGTCGCGTGCCGAAGAACTGCTCGCCCGCGATGACATCGCCTATGTGCATGTCCGTTCGGCGCGCAACAATTGTTATCAATGTCGAATAGATAAGGTGACAACGCCGGCTTTCGCCGATGCGGCAACGGCGATCTGAACGTTAAAGGCGCGCCGGTCGAGGTTGCAGGCGCGCCTGCTGCCGTCAGTTCTGGATGTTGCCGGGTTGATCGTCGCCGCGTTCAAGGTTTTCGGCAAAGTCGAGCAGCAGCCGAACGATTTCACTGCCCTTCTTCTCATCCGCTTCGAGCTTGCGGGCGATCGTCTCCCGCAGGTTCAGCATGGCAGCATCGACGCTGCGTGGCAAAGTCGGGCCCCCGTCCCTGCCCCGCTCGTGCCGTTCCTGCCGCTGCTTGATGCGCTCGGCGAGCTGCGAAAGCCGGTCGAGAATCGTCGCCGCGAAGCTCCGGTTCTCATCGAGAAATTTCCGGCCCTCGTCCGTGATCGCGTAACGCTTCTTGTTGCCGTCGGCTTCGGCGACCACATAACCCGCCTCTTCGAGATAAGTCAGGGTCGGATAGATGACCCCCGGGCTTGGTGCATAAAAGCCGTATGTCAGATCCTCTATGTGCTTGATGATCTCGTAGCCATGGCGCGGCTCCTTTTCGATCAGCGCGAGAACCACCAGGCGCAGATCGCCCTGCATCAAAAACCGGCCGATGCGGCCGTCACCTTCGTCGCCGAAACCGCGACCACCCGGGCCGCCGCGGCCTCCGGGACCGCGGCCAAATCCGCCGCCAAAGGCGCGCGCTGCGAACATTTCCTCAAAACCCCTGCGACCGCCGCGTTCGCCGCAGCCATTCCGTCCATCAAACCGGTGCTTGAACATCTTCATCTCCTTAGATCATCTTTCGATATATCTAAAGCTAGGATAGGATCGAACCGCCGTCAAGATTTATGATATATCTAAATCATATCTTTTTGCAAAAATTACGAAAAAGGCGCCGGACCTTTAAGTTCGGCGCCTTCAGCCCCACGATATTTGAGTATTTCAGGCTGCTCGATCTGTTTAGATATATCTAAATCCGATCGACCCCTCACGCTACGTTGAGCAGACTTTCCGGTGCGAAAGCTTCGTAACCCAGGGCTTCGGCAACCGGCTTGTTGGTCACCCGGCCCTTGTGGACGTTGAGGCCGTTGCGCAGGTGCCGATCTTCCGCAATCGCCCGCAGCCCACGGTCGGCAAGGGCAAGCCCGTGCTGGAGGGTCGCATTGTTTAAGGCATGCGCAGACGTCACCGGCACGGCGCCGGGCATGTTGGCCACGCAATAATGAACGATGCCATCGACCTCGTAGGTTGGCTCGGAATGGGTGGTTGCATGCGAGGTCTCGAAGCAGCCGCCCTGGTCGATCGCAACGTCGACCATGACCGCGCCCCGCTTCATGCCGGAGAGCATCTCACGACTGACGAGTTTTGGCGCAGCTGCACCTGGGATAAGCACTGCACCGATGATGAGATCGGCGGAGAAGACTTCTTCCTCGACCGCGTCGATCGTCGAGTAGCGCGTGTGGACGCGGCCGTTGAAGATATCGTCGAGCTGGCGAAGCCTCGGCAGCGAGCGGTCGATAATGGTAACGTCGGCACCAAGGCCCGCTGCCATCTTGGCCGCATGCAGGCCGACGACGCCGCCACCGATGACTGCAACCTTGGCCGGCAAGACGCCCGGCACGCCGCCAAGAAGGATACCGCGGCCGCCATTGGCCTTCTGCAGCGCAGTCGCGCCTGCCTGGATCGCAAGCCGCCCGGCCACTTCCGACATCGGCGCCAGAAGCGGAAGACCGCCGCGCTCGTCGGTAACCGTCTCGTAAGCGACGGCCGTGACACCGGACGCGAGCAGGCCCTTGGTCTGTTCCGGATCAGGAGCGAGGTGGAGATAGGTATAAAGAAGCTGACCGTCACGGAGCTGCGCCCATTCCGCCGGCTGCGGCTCCTTGACCTTCACGACCATGTCGGATTTTTCGAAAATCTCTTTCGCCGTGCCGACGATCTTGGCGCCGGCTGCGATATAGGCGGCATCATCCGCGCCGATGCCGGCGCCTGCCTTGGTTTCGATGAAGACCTCATGTCCATGCGCCACATATTCGCGTACCGCGCCGGGCGTCAGGCCCACACGGTATTCATGATTTTTGATTTCCTTCGGGCACCCGACACGCATGCAGCGTTCCTCTCTGTTCGTGGCTTTCGCCTGTTGATGTTCCCAACTCACAGCAAACCAGAGAACCTGCGGAATGTCCTTGCGAAGACGAATTGCGAAAAGCAGAATTTTCGCAGATTATTGCAAGGAACAGAATTTTTTCGGGAAAGCTTCGAATGAGCGCGCTTGATGCCATTGATCTTGCGATAATGCGGACCCTTCAGGATAACGGCCGCATCTCCAATGCGGAGCTTGCCGACAGGGTGGGGCTGTCGCCGTCGGCCTGTTCGCGCCGCCTCGACATCCTGGAAAAGAACGGGACCATCAGCGGCTACCATGCGCGCCTGTCGAACAAGGCGCTCGAGTACAAGATGATGGTCATCGTCCACATCTCGCTGTCGGGTCAGTTTGCCAAGACGCTGACCGAGTTCGAGGCAGCGGTGAAACTCTGCCCCAATGTGCTGGTCTGCTATCTGATGTCCGGCGAATACGATTATATCTTGCGGGTAGCCGCCAAGGACCTGGAGGATTACGAGCGGATTCACCGCGACTGGCTGTCGGCACTGCCCCATGTGGTCAAGATCAATTCGAGTTTCGCGCTGCGCGAAATAATCGACCGCCCCAATGTGGGACTCTGAACCACGTTCCGTCGAGTTTTACGGTTCCGCCTAAACCGCCCTCAACTTTTCTCTGCTATCCCGGCTGCGAGGATTAACCGTTGAGGACGCCATGCTCAGCAAGACCATCGGCATGAAGAGCCGCAGTGCGGCTCGCCAGAAGACACGAATTTATGGGACGGTGAGGTATTACAATCAGGAAGCCAAGGGCCGTGTCGTCGATCTTTCCGCGACCGGCATGGCGCTCGATCTCGGCGGGCCGTTCCATGCCGCCAATGGCAGCACGATCAAGGTCGAGAGCGAGGAACTCGGCATTCTCGAAGGCATCGTAAAATGGTGCCATCGCGGTCGCCTCGGCATTCAGTTCCGGCCGAATTCGAATGCCGCCGCCCAGGTTTCCTCCTATTTCCGTTTCTTCCATAAAGAGGTGAAGCCTGTCATCATCCGGTGACTAGCGGCGGACGAAGGGCATAGCCCGCTCTCCTCCAAGGATGCGTTTCCCCTGTCATTTTACTGATGCAAGCGCGTGCGATTTCGCTAATCTGGTTTCAGTCAATGACCAGAGAGGGAAATGTCCATGTCGTTCTTAGCCGGCTTTCAACCCATGACCCGCCGTTCGCTTCTTGGCGGTATCGCCGCGTCGTCGGCGCTCGTGATGCTGCATCCGTTTGCGGCTCGCGCGGCCGGCAACCAGGCGCATCTGCGCATCATGGAAACGACCGACATCCACGTCCACGTCTTCCCTTACGACTATTACGGCGACAAGCCGAACGACACGATGGGACTTGCCCGCACCGCCTCGATCATCGACGCCATCCGCGCCGAAGCCGGAAACTCCATGCTCATCGACAACGGCGATTTCCTGCAGGGCAATCCCATGGGCGATTACATGGCCTATGAGCGCGGCATGAAGGAAGGCGACAAGCATCCGGTCGTCAAGGCGATGAACGTGCTCGGCTACGATGCCGGCACGCTCGGCAACCACGAATTCAACTACGGCCTCGACTTCATGTTCAAGGTGCTCGCCGGCGCCGGCTTCCCCTATGTCTGCGCCAACCTGACGAAGGGCCAGCTCGCTTCCGATCCCAAGAAGGACGAGCTTTTCCTGAAACCCTATGTGATCGTCGAAAAGCAGATCCGTGACGGCTCGGGCGCGACGAGCCCGATCAAGGTCGGCTTCATTGGCTTCGTGCCGCCGCAGATCATGGTCTGGGATGCAAAGAATCTCGAAGGCAAGGCGCAGACCCGCGATATCGTCGACGCGGCCAAGGCCTGGGTGCCGGTCATGAAGGAGGAAGGCGCCGACATCGTCATCGCGCTGTCCCATTCCGGGATCGACGGCACCGGCCAGAGCGAACGGATGGAAAACGCCTCTCTCTATCTTGCCGGCGTCCAGGGCATCGACGCGGTCTTCACCGGCCACCAGCATCTCGTCTTCCCCGGCCCGAAGGATTTTGAGGGTATCGCCGGGGCAGACGCCAAGAAAGGCACGCTGATGGGCAAGCCCGCCGTCATGGGCGGCTTCTGGGGCTCGCATATGGGTCTGATCGACCTGCTCATCGAAAAGGACGGCAACAGCTGGAAGATCGTCGATTCGACCTCCGAAGCCCGGCCGATCTACCACCGCGACGAGAACCGCAAAGTCGTTGCCGACGCCAAGGACAAGCCGGAGGTCACCGCCGCCGTCAAGGAAGAGCACGAGGCGACGCTTGCCTATATCCGTCGCCCGGTCGGCAAGACCTCGGCTCCTCTCTACTCCTATTTTGCGCTGGTTGCCGACGATCCGTCCATCCAGATCGTCTCCAACGCACAGACTTGGTACATCAAGGACATGCTGAAGGATGGCCAATACAAGGATTTGCCGATTCTTTCGGCAGCGGCTCCTTTCAAGGCCGGCGGACGCGGCGGCGCGGAATATTTCACCGACGTTCCGGCAGGTGACATCGCCATCAAGAACGTTGCCGACCTCTATCTCTACCCGAACACTGTTCAGGCGGTGCTAATCACCGGCGAGCAGGTGAAGAACTGGCTGGAAATGTCGGCCGGCATGTTCAACCAGGTATCGGCCGGTTCGAAGGACGCTCCGCTGCTCAACGACAGCTTCCCATCCTACAACTACGACGTCATCGACGGCGTGACCTACCAGATCGACCTGTCGCAGCCGACCCGTTTCGACAAGGACGGTAAGCTCGTGAACCCGAACGCCAACCGCATCGTGGACCTCAAGTTCGACGGCAAGCCGATCGATCCGGCTCAAAAATTCGTCGTCGCCACAAATAATTACCGCGCTGGTGGCGGCGGCAAATTCCCCGAGATCGCCGGCGACAAGGTGATCTTCGTGGCACCCGACACCAACCGCGACGTGATCGTCCGCTACATCGTCGAACAGGGCACGATCAATCCGTCCGCCGATGCTAACTGGTCGTTCAAGCCACTGCCGGGCACATCGGCAATCTTCGAGACCGGCCCGAAGGCCCGCCAGTTTGCGTCCGCGGTCAAGGGCGCCAAGATCGAGGACGCCGGCGACGGCGCCAACGGTTTCGCCAAGTTCCGGCTGGTGCTGTAGGCGATAATCCCAACACGCGAAAATGCTACGGCAGCCTTTGGGGCTGCCGTCTTTCTTTCCGGACAGAACAGGCAATCAACAGGAACGCTGATGCCCCGATTTTCATTCCAGCAGGTCGATGTCTTTTCCAGCCGGCCGATGCGTGGCAATCCGCTTGCCGTGGTCGTCGGGGCCGACGATCTTTCCGACGAGCAAATGCAGGCTTTCGCCAATTGGACCAACCTAAGCGAAACGACATTCCTGATGGAGCCAAGCAAGGCCGAGGCGGATTACCGGGTGCGGATTTTCACGCCAATCCAGGAACTGCCGTTTGCCGGGCATCCGACGCTCGGCAGTTGCCATGTCTGGCTGGCGCATTCGGGCAAGTCACCATCCGGGTACATCGTCCAGGAATGCGGCGCGGGCCTCGTGCGTATTCGCCATGACGGCACTCGCCTCTCTTTCGCGGCCCCACCCTTGAACCGGAGCGGGCCGGTCGATCCGACCCTGATTGACCGCATCGCTCACGGCCTTGGCATTCCGGCGACCCTGATCGAAGACGCGAACTGGATCGACAACGGTCCCGACTGGATCGGACTTCTGTTGCCAAGCCGCAGAGACGTACTGGCCGTTCGGCCGGACTACAGTCTGCTGAAGGGACTTCGCGTCGGCGTCATAGGCCGCTTTGACCCCGAACAGGACGGAGCCGACGCCATGTTCGAAGTGCGCGCCTTCAGCAACCGCGGTACGGAGGATCCCGTGACAGGCAGCCTGAACGCCGGCTTCGCCCAGTGGCTGATCGGCGCCGGCATCGCGCCGTCCGACTATATCGCGGCCCAGGGCACGGTGCTCGGCCGCGCCGGACGCGTGCATGTGCGGCAGGAAAGTCCCGACATCTGGATCGGCGGCGAGGTCACATCCTGCATTCAGGGCTCGGTCGAGCTCTGACGACGAGTATCGGGGCTTCCGCCGGGAAGGCTAAAGCCCCCGTGCTCATCTCTTCAGGAGGGGCGAACCAGGCCAAGTGTTCACCACTCTCGATGTAGCATATCGGAGAAACCGCTCAGGCCGCCTCGGCTTTTTGGCCGATCCGCTGAAGCAACAGCTTCAGCTCCGGCACCGGCTTCTGCTCGATGCGGCGGTATTCGCGGCCATCGCGGGTCCGCTGGACCAGTCCGGAATCGAAGAGATCGCGGCGCAGCATGGCGGCATCGCCGAAGAGATGCAGGCTGTTGAGAAATTCGCTGATCTGCCGTTCGGTAAAGTCCCGGCCGGGCGGTATCTTCGACCACAGGTACCAGAGGCAGAGTTCCTGCAGCCCCCGCCTCCCCGGCCAACGGATGAGCTGCCCTGCCTCGTCGAAATGCCGGGCGGTCTTCAATACGCGCCCTTCGTCAGGCGCAGGCGTCTCATCCAATGTCGGGCGCCATTGCTCGATGACGTCGGCAGCATGTGTCACCGCGCGGAAATGCTGGTAGTTGCGGAAGCCGGCGGCGCGGGTCAGCAGGTTGAGCATCTCCACGTGGCTCGGCCTCTGGTCGAGTTTGTCGAGCTGCTCACGGATGGATTTGGCAAATGCCGAAAGGTCGGCGATTTGCATCGGAAAGATGGATCTCGGCATGTCTTATCCTTCAACGTGCCGTCTCTTCAAAAGCTGTCGCTGGTCGCCGGCTTGTCGACTTCGGCACGGGATAAGTGCTGATCATCTTTAAGGTTGGCAGGTTTAGCTTCCCTTGCGGGACGGCAACGCCTCGGTGAACTGCAGACCGTGGCTCCGTTATAGCAGAGCCTGGAAGCCCGTCAATTCGCTCAGGCCGACGAGGACGGCTCCGCCTCTTCGTTCGTGTCATATTTGCTGATAGAATCGCCGAAAGCCGCGCATGGGAGGAAGAGGCTGATGCTGGAACACGTGAAGACGGGCGCGAGCTACGGAGAAGAACCCGGGCTGCGCTTCGCGATCATGCTCGACGGTCACGGCGGCTGCAGGACGCTGAACATCGCCCAGGCCTGCACCTGGAAACCGGAGGACGGCATCATCTGGCTGCATTTCGAGCGCGACCATCCCGCGGCGGCGGAATGGATAAACACGAAAGGCGGGTTCGACCCGCTGGTGGCCGAAGCGCTTCTTGCGGAAGATTCACGCCCGCGCGTGGAGCCGGTGGATGACGGTCTGCTGATCATCCTCAGAGGTGTCTGCGCATCTCCACCGGAAGAAGCCCAGGAGCCTGCTCCTGACATCGATCTCGTACCCCTGCATATCTGGGTCGACGAGCACCGTCTCGTATCCCTGCGGGACAGCGGCCATTACATCACGGCCTTGCGGGACATCCGCAAGGCGCTGGAAAACGGCAAAGGGCCGCGCCAGGCCGGGGAGCTTCTTGCGCTCGTCAGCGAGAAGCTGGTCCGCGACCTGGAACCCGTACTGGACGGTATGGATGAGGAGGTCGACGAACTTGACGACCTGATCTTCCAGGGCGAAGCGGGCGAGGTCCGCCAGAGGCTGAAGCTGCTGCGCCGCCGCTCCGTGCAGTTGCGCCGTTACCTGTCGCCGCAACGCGACGCGCTCAATCGCATAGAACACGACGATGCGCCCTGGTTGACGGAGCGGGAGAAGCTCCGCTTTCGCGAGGTGATCGACAAGCTGATGCGGTTCATCGAATATCTTGATGCGATCCGCGACCGCACCAGCATTCTGCATGACGACCTGTCGACCGTGATCGGCGAGCGTATTGCACGCAGCTCCAACCGCCTCGCGGCATTGGCGGCACTTCTCCTTCCGCCGAGCGTCGTCGCCGGTCTCTTCGGCATGAATGTCGGCGGTATTCCCGGTGTCAACGACACCTGGGCGTTCCTGATCATCGTCGTCTTCATTGCAGCCATCTCCGCGGGCACCCTATGGCTGCTGAAGCGCATCGAATGGCTTTGAACCTGCCGCAGACTTGATATCCCATCTCCCGTCGGCCTGTTTCGCGACTTATTCCGCCGCGTCCTGCATTTCGTGCGGCGCGTCCAGACCCAACATGTCCGATAGTTCCTCATGACTCGGGCACGAGGAAAGCCGACGCTGGAAGGTGTCGATCAACCATTGACCCGCAGGCCCCGGCGGATTGGAAGCCTTGCGCATCGCATAGAGCGGGTACTCCCCCTGCTCGTATGCATCGAGCTTCAGCGCAACCAGTCTGACATCCAGGATATCCCTGGCAACAACGGAGGCGGGCAAGCCGCCCCAGCCGAGACCGCCCCTGATGAGCTGATGCTTGGTCGCAATATCGCTGACCCGCCAGGTCTTGTAGGAAAGCACATTGAAGTCGCGGCCCTTGGTCAGTTCCGACGCGTCGGTGACGACCAACTGTATTTCCTCCCGCACATCGGACACCGTCAGCGGCCGGTTCAGCCTTGCCAGCGGATGGTCGGGCGATGCGACCGGGATCAGGAAGGAATAGCCGATCTTCTCTGCGATGATCGTGTCGTCGTGCCTGAGAAGCGCACCACCCAGCCCGATATCGGCGCGACCGCTCATCACCATATCCATGACCATGCCGAGTTCGCCGACATTCAGGTTGAGTGCGACGCTCGGAAACCGCTCGCGGAACTCGCGCAATTCGCTTACCACGGCGTCGGAGGGCACCATGACACTGATCGCCAGCGAGACTTCAGCTTCAAGCCCCTGCTTCATGCTCTTGGCGCGCGCCCGCATGACCTGAAGGTCGGCCACAATACGCCGCGCGTCGGTCAGCATCGCCCTGCCCGCATCCGTCAACTTCGGTTGGCGGGCACCACTTCGTTCGAAAAGCGGCATCTCCAGCTGAGCCTCGAGGTTGGCGATCGTATAACTCACCACCGATTGGGCGCGGTTCAGCGCCCGCGACGCCGCCGAAAAGCTTCCGGTTTCGGCAACCGCCAGAAAGACCTGCAACTGGTCCAGGGTAGGATTGGCATCCATATCATCATCCAAATCTTCGATAGATAGCTTCGATATTATCTCCGTTTTATCGATAGCCGTCCACGCCTATCTTCTGCGTCGAGAACGAGATCCACCTCGAAAACAGACCTCCCAGAGCAGTAAGGAATGCCCCATGACCATTCTCCTCGTCACCTCCAGCCCGCGCGCCGAGTCGCTTTCCACCAAGATCGCCTCGGAATTCGTTGAGAAGCTGCAGGCCCGCAAACCGGACGAGTCCGTCATTCATCGCGACCTTGGAACCGACCCGATCCCGCACCTCGATATCGTCTCGACGGCCGCAATCCGCAAGGCTCCGCAGGACCGCACGCCGGAAGAGGCTGCCGCTGCCGAGTACTCCGACAAGCTTGTCGCCGAGCTGCTCGCGGCCGACACCGTCGTGCTCGCCACCGGCCTCATCAACTTCAATATCTATTCGACGCTGAAATCCTGGATCGACAATGTCGCCCGCGCCGGCCAGACCTTCCGTTACACGGAAAGCGGCCCGATCGGTCTCGCCACCGGCAAGAAGGTCTATATCGTCCTCTCCGCCGCCGGCGTCTATTCCGAAGGTCCTGCCGCGGGCATGAACCACGCGGTACCCTACCTGAAGACAGTTCTGGGCTTCATGGGGATGACCGACATCGAAGTCATTTATGTGGAAGGCACGGCATTCGGTCCGGAAGCCTTCGACAAGGCCATTTCCGACGCCACCGCGAAGACTTCGGAGCTCGCTCTCGCGGCCTAAGCCTCCGTCCCCGCCTCCGACGAGGCGAGCCTGCCGAGACGGCCGTGAACGTTGTTCCGGCCGTCATTTTTTGCCCTGTAGAGCCGCTCGTCCGCGCAGGACAGAAGCGCCTCGAGAATGAAACCGTCTTCAGGTGCCGTAGCGACCCCAAAGGATGCGGTTACCGGTTGTCCGTCCGGCCGCTTCACCATTCGGCCGATTTCGATACGCAGGCGGTCGGCAAGCATCAGGGCGCCGTTATGATCGGTGTCCGGAAGGATCAGCACGAATTCTTCACCGCCGAAGCGAGACAGGTGGTCGGTCGGCCGGGAGCCGATCTGCAGCCGGCCCGCCACGTCCTTCAGGATTTCGTCCCCCTTCAGGTGACCGAAGCGGTCATTCACGTCCTTGAACCTGTCGACGTCGACAATCACGAGGCTCAGCGCCCGGCCGGCGTCAAGGCAGTTGCGGATCAGCCGCGGCGCATCCGCCTCCAGGCGGCTACGGTCCAGGACGCCGGTCAATCCATCGACTCCGCTCTTGGCGAGCAGCGCCTGATAACGCTCGCGGAAGGTCAGGTCATTGAAGATATCGGAGATCTCCCGTGTCGCCCGGGCCGGCCGCGGTTTCTGGTCGATCTTGAGGTAGATCGCAAAAAGCAGGGAATAGACGACCACCGCAACGAGCTTGGCGTACCAGCCTCCGAGGAGGACGGAGAGAGGCGCATCGAAAAGCATGTTGAGGGCTGCGTAGAAGCCGAATTGGTCGAATGTCAGAACGGCCGCACCGCTGACGGCGAACCTGAGAACGACGGAGTTGCGGAAGAGACGTCCCAGCCGCTCATAAAGCAGGATGATGCCGATCGCATCGAGATAAAGCAGGCCAGTGCCCCACACCATCAGCCACCCCATCTCGTTCAGAAAGCCGACATCGACGGGCCGGCCGGCTGGCAGGGTGGTGACGTCATGAAGCTGCACGAACTGGGCTATGCCGACCGTCAGGAGATTTCCCAGAAAGAGCCCGTAGATCGGCTGGCGCACGACTGCTGCGTCCTCCTTCAGGTAAAGGAGCAGGATCATCATCAACTTGCCGGCAAAGAAGATCGAGGAGCCAGGGGAAACGGTTCCGAAGGGAAGCTCGACATAAAAGACCGCTGCGAGGTAGGTCTCCATGAAGTGCATGACGCCGAGTGCCGTCAAAAAGACCCCGAGGCCAAGCACGCGCCGGAAATGAAGAAAGGCGGTCATCAGGGTGAAGTAGATGACCGCTTCCAGCAAGAACAATGCGAGATTGAAAACTTGCATCTTCGACCTGTATCAACCCCTGCAGATCTGAAGCCGTCGCAACGGCTGCTTTTCCCGAATGCGCCGCCCTAACCGGATTAGGTGGTTACGCATGATGAAGCAATAACGGCTTAAACGTTTCAGCCTCAAAAGCTCCGAAATCCTCGATCTGGGGCAACTTTTTCGGCATGTTGCGCAACTGGAGGGCAACGGCCGGATCAACTTCCCGAGCAATCGTCTTCATGCTCGCGGGCCTGCCAAGGAGATAGCCCTGCAGTTCGTCGCAGCCCGCATAAGCGAGGAAGAGCGCCTCCTCCATCGTCTCGACGCCTTCCGCGACAATCTTCATGCCGAGACCTGCACCGAGATCGATGATGGTCCGCACGATGACCTGAGCGCTGGTGACGGCCGCAAGATTGCTGACGAAGCTGCGGTCTATCTTGATCGTGTCGAAAGGATACCGGCTGAGATAGCTGAGAGACGAATAACCGGTGCCGAAATCGTCGAGCGCGATATGGAAACCAATCTGCTTTAGCTCGTTGAGGATTTCGACGGCGCGTCTGTCGTCTTCGATGAGAACGCTTTCGGTGATCTCCAGTTCGATGCGCCGTGGATCGGCTCCAGTCTGGTACAGAAGTTCGGTGAGATCCGTAACGAAATTCGCATGCCGGAATTGCAGCGGGCTGACATTCACGCTGATATGGCCCTTGACGTGATCGAGCAGGCGGCAGGCCTCGGCGAGCACCCATCCACCCAACTGGATGATCTTGCCGGAAGCCTCGGCGACCGGGATGAAGTCGCCGGGGCTGATCATCCCCCGTTTGGGGTGATGCCAGCGCAGCAGTGCCTCGTAGCCCGTTATATAGCCTGAAGCTGCCTGAACACGCGGCTGCAGATAGAGTTCGAACTCGCGGTGCTGCAGGGCAAGATCAAGATCGGCTTCCAGCGCACGCCGCTTTTCGATCAGCTCGTTCATGCCGGGCTTGAAGATGTGGCATGCATTCCGGCCGGCATTTTTCGCGTGGTAGAGCGCAACGTCTGCGCAACCGATCAGAGCATCCATGTCGTGTGCATGCACGGGGCAGAGCGCACAGCCGATACTCACGCTAATGGCGACCTCCTCTCCATAGCCGATTTTGACGGGGGCGGCCGTTGCGGCAAGCAGTTGATTGCCGAATTGTTCCATTTCATTTTCGGCCGGCACGTCTGCCAGGATGACGGCGAACTCGTCGCCGCCGAGGCGAGCGACCACGGCTTCCGGCCCGGCCCGATTGGAAAGGCGCACGGCAGTTTCGCGAATGACCGCGTCTCCCGCCTGATGGCCATGAATGTCGTTGATGTCCTTGAAACGGTCGATATCGACCATGAAGACGGCGCAACCGGCGCCCTCACCTGCCCGCTCGACCAGATCGGCAAGCCGTTCGGAGAAAAGGACGCGGTTGGGCAAGCCGGTGAGCGGATCGTGGAGGGCGAGATGCCGCATGCGGCTCTCGGCCTCTTTCCGTTCGCGCAGGTCGACGAGGCAGCCGACCCGCACCGTTTCGCCGCGATAGCGCATGTAACGCCCGCGCGCCTGTACCGGTATCTCCTCGCCGCTTGCGAGCCTCAGCCGGATTTCGTAGGAGCGCCCGTCATCCTTCTCCATCATCATCTGGATGAGGCGCCTGTCGCCCTCGTTCAGGAAGTCAAAGATCGGCCGGCCGACCAGATCTGCGATGGGAGAGCCAACAAGCTTGGCAAGCTGGTCGTTGCCGTCGACGATCAGACCATCCCTGTGCATGACGATGGCCTCGAAGGTGGCGTTGGCGATTGCGGCGACGCGCTCTGCCTCCTCGTGGTCCCGCTTGAGCTCCATCAGCTCGCCGCGGTTGCGCTCCTCTTCCTCGATATTGTCCATCAGACGGTTGAAAAGGCCCGTCAGCTTTTCCGCCTCGTCGCCTTTCACGACCGGCAGACGCTTGGTTAGGTCGGCATTGCCCTCCAGAAGATCACTGATCGCCTCCTCCACATGTCCCACCCCCAGACGTGTGGCATGTTCGGCAATGTTAAGCCCGTCCTCCTCATCCGTTCGAGTGACACGGATGCGCATCGTCCGATCGGCAAACCAGAAGAAGGCGTAACCGATCCCGAACGACCAGTAAAAATTCAAGCCGGCGCCGACGAGTTGCACATGGAGTTGCGCCAGCCTGCCGCCGGCCGGCAATTGATCTACCGGGGCCAGAAAAGCAAGAAGCAGCGTCCCCGCCACGCCGGCAAACGCATGGACGCCGATCGCCCCGACGGCATCATCGATCTTGAGCTTGTTTTCGATAAAGGCATTGCCGAGGATTGCCACCGCGCCGCCCGCCGCGCCGATCATCAGGGCGCTTGCGGGGTCGAGGATGTGACAGCCAGCCGTCACCGCCACCAGCCCGCCGAGCAGGCCGGAATTCGACTTCTCTGGCAGAATGACGCCGTCCTGGTAAAAGCCGATCACATAGCCGACGCAGGCTCCCATAGCGCCCGCCAGAACCGTATTCATGATGATCGGCGCGACATCTTGCGAAGCGGCAAGCGTCGAGCCGCCATTGAAGCCGACCCACCCGATGAAGAGCAGCAGTGCCCCGGTCGTGGACAGAACCGGGCTATGGCCTGTGATGCGGGTCACGGACCCATCCGCATTGAATTTGCCGATCCGCGGGCCGATCACCAGGCAGGCGGCGAGCGCCACCCAGCCGCCGGTCGAGTGCACGACCGTGGAACCGGCAAAATCGACGAAGCCCATTGCCGTCAGGAAGGCGGAAGGATTGGGAAACAGCGCCGTTCCCCAGGCCCAGTGAACGAAGACCGGATAGATCAGGCCGGACATCAGAAGCGAGCCGAAGACATAGGCCGAAAGCTTCATCCGCTCCGCGACCGCGCCGGAAACGATCGTGGCCGCGGTGCCGCAGAACATGACCTGGAAGACGAAGAACGCCGCCTTCCCGGAATCCAGCTCCTGCAGGAAATAGAACTCGCTCTGCATGCCGAAAACGAAGCCGTCCGAGCGTCCGAAAGCGATCATGAAGCCGACAGCGGCGAATGCGACGACGCCGAAGACGAAATCGAGGAGATTCTTCTGCGCCACGTTGATCGAATTCTTCGATCGGACCATACCGGCTTCGAGCAGAAGGAAACCCACCTGCATCATCATGACGAGAGCGGCGGCGACCAGAATCCAGGTGAAGTCGAGCGAAGATGCCTGCGATATCCCGTCGTCAGCAAAGACCATGTCTGGAGCAAAACAGGCAATGAGCCCGCAGCTGCCGATACGCACCAAATATGAACGGGGAAACCGCATCAAAAAACGACCGCAGCAAAAGACAATCTGAACAGATGTCCAACCTACCGCAAAATCGTTTAATTTTATCTGATTGTGTATCCGCTTTCCCGCGGCCGCATGCCCGTCAGGCCGAGCGTGACTTCTCGCCATCGGCAAACAGAGAAGCACCGTTCTGGTCGATGATCTGCTGCGCCTTTTTGATCGTGTACTCGACGGCATCATCCATCGACGTGAAGACGTCCGCGCGAACGAAGGTCCGGACCAGAACCTCGCCACCCATATCCTTTTCGATCCGTCCCGCCAATCTGAACTGCGAACCTTCGCGGATCGGGGCCGGATGGATCATGCAGCCGTTATGCTCCACCGGTTTGGCAGCCGGAGCGGACGGTTCGGCGGACTTTCCGCCGCCGGAGAAGATCGAGAGGATATTGGATAGAAACGAAGCCATGGCGGCTGCCTATCACATTCCTCCGGGCGCAGGAAGCGGCCCATCTCGGAAATGTCGCAATCGAATCTGAACAAGGCTCATATCCACCGCACCGAATCGGAGTGAGCTTCATGAAATGGAAAATCGCCGCTGCCGTGCCGATCGCGATTGCCGCCGCACTCTGGATCGGAAACACCTCGCTCTTTTCGAGCTTTCCGCAGGATGCTCCGCTGCGCATCATCGCCCATCGCGGGCAACATCAGCTGTTCGAATCGAGCAATCTGCAGAACGACACCTGCACGGCTAGCCTGATGCTGCCTCCCACCCATGAGTTTCTCGAAAACAGCCTGCCGAGCATGAAAGCAGCCTTCGATGCCGGTGCCGACGTTGTCGAACTTGACGTTCACCTGACACCGGACAAGCAGTTCGCCGTCTTTCACGACTGGACCCTCGACTGCCGGACCAACGGCAAGGGCATCACCGAGCAAATGCCGATGAGCGTACTGAAGACGCTCGACATCGGCTACGGCTATACTGCCGACGGCGGCAGGACATATCCGTTCCGTGGAAAGGGGAACGGCCTGATGCCGACCCTCCCCGAAGTCTTCCAGACTTTTCCTGACGGCCGCTTCCTCGTCAATTTCAAGAGCCGCCGCACCGAGGAAGGTGAAGCGCTGGCCGCCATGCTCGCTACGCAGCCCGCCTTTCGTGAGGCCACCTTCGGCGTCTATGGCGGCGACGAGCCGACGGAAAGAAGCATGGCGCTGGTGACGGGGCTACCCGGCTATTCCGCCCGAACGGCAAAATCCTGCCTCGTCACCTATCTTGCCCTCGGCTGGAGCGGCCATGTGCCGGCAGCCTGCAGCAATGGTCTCGTGCCGGTGCCCGCCAACCTCGCCTTCCTGCTCTGGGGCTGGCCGGAACGCTTCTACAACCGGGTGCGCGCTGCCGGATCGGATGTCGTGCTCCTCGGGCCGCTCGAAGCGGGCGACGCCGGCTCATCCGGCATCGACGATCGGGAGGCGTGGGACATGGTGCCGGACGGCTTTCCCGGCCTCGTCTGGACGAATGTGATCGAAAAAACGCGGGTCGAGGTCGACCGCCGCGGCTTCTGCGCCCTGCCCGCCCGTCCGAAAGTCTGCGGAAGATAGACTTATCACCGTTGCAAAGCGCGCCTATCGTCCCCGGCATGGAGGCGCGGATGGGAAGGAGTTTTCCGGCATGGCGAATGTTTGCTTGTGTCTTCGTTGTTCTGGCGATCACATCCGGAGCTCTGCTGATGGCCGAACAGCGCATGCCCGTTGAAGGCTTTCCGGCTTTTGACAATGCCCGTCTCGGCAGCGATATCGATGCCTATCTGGCAACGGACGAAAGTCGGTTCAGCGACCTCCGGCCAGGCGCAGCCAAGCATATCCGCTGGGCCGATCCCGCAACAAAAGCAAAGATGCCCTTTGCCATCGTCTATATCCACGGCTTTTCGGCGTCGTCCGAAGAGGTCCGTCCCCTACCCGACCGCGTCGCGGCTGCGATCGGCGCCAACCTCTTCTTTACGCGTCTGACGGGGCATGGGCGAGATGGCGGGGCCATGGGCGAAGCGGCGCTGGAACACTGGTTTTCGGATTTTTCCGAAGCATTGGCCATCTGCGAAGCAATCGGCGAGCGGGTCATCGTCATCGCCACCTCCACCGGCGCTTCGCTGGCTACACTGGCACTTGCCGATCCGAAAATCGGCCCCCGCGTCGCGGCCGCAATCTTCCTCTCGCCCAATTACGGCATCAACAGTTCCGGCGCCTTTTTGCTCACCACGCCGATCGCGCCGCAGCTTTCGCGATTGCTGCTCGGGCCTACTCGCAGCTTCGCTCCGCACAACGAGAAGCATGCGGCGCACTGGACGGTTGAATATCCGACACATGCACTCCTGCCGATGGCTGCGCTCGTGAAACTCGCGGTCAATGCTCCGATCGAGAACATCGGGACGCCTGCCCTGTTTCTCCATTCCTCGCTCGATCAGGTGGTCCGGCCGGACAAGGTGCGTGATGTAGCCGGCCGCTGGGGCGGGCCGCATGAGATCGTCGACGTCGGCAAAACCGGTGATCCCGGCAACCACGTGATCGCCGGCGACATTCTTTCACCGGCAACGACCGCACCGGTTGGCGAGCGGATCGTCGCTTGGTTGAAACCCACCCTCGGCCTCAGATGATGAGGCTTGCGAGAATGTCGTTCTCGGTTATGTCCTGATAACCCATGCCGGCGGCCTCGAACCGCTCCACCAACTGGTTGAAGTTCTCGGGCCTCTTGGTTTCGATGCCGATCAAGATGGAGCCGAAATTACGGGCGGATTTCTTCAGGTATTCGAAGCGGGCGATATCGTCCTCGGGACCGAGAAGATTGAGGAAATCCCGCAGCGCCCCCGGGCGCTGGGCGAGCCTGAGGATGAAGTATTTCTTCAGGCCCGAGTACCGCATCGCCCGTTCCTTGACGTCGGGCAGACGCTCGAAATCGAAATTGCCGCCCGAAACGACGCAGATCACCGTCTTGCCGGCCAATGCGTCCGGCCCCAGCACCTCGAGGGCAGCGATCGACAGGGCCCCGGCCGGCTCCAGGACGACCCCCTCGACATTCAGCATGTCGATGATGGTAACGCAGATGGCATTTTCCGGCAGGAGCAGCACCTGATCGGCGGAAAAGCGCTTCAGCGCTTCGAAATTCAGGTCGCCGATCCGTGCAACCGCCGCGCCATCGACAAAATTGTCGAGCTTGGCCAGCGTGACGGGCTGCCCCGCCTCAAGGCTCTTTTTCAGGCTTGGCGCTCCTGCGGGTTCTGTAAAGACGAAATTTTCAGGCCTGGTGCGGTCGGCAAGGTAGCCGGTCACGCCGGAAGAAAGCCCGCCGCCGCCGACCGGCAGGATGACAATGTCGGGCGCCACGCCCTCCGGCAACTGCTCGACGATCTCAGAGGCGACTGTCCCCTGCCCCTCGATGATATCGGCATCGTCGAAGGGGGGTACCATCACCCCGCCGATCTCATCCACATGCGCACGTGCGGCCGCATAGCACTGGTCGAAGATATCCCCGATCAGACGGATGGTGATGAACTCGCCGCCGAACACGCGGGTCTTGTCGATCTTCTGCTGCGGTGTCGTCACCGGCATGAAAACCACGCCCGGAACCTTGAAATGGCGGCAGACGAATGCAAATCCCTGCGCATGATTGCCTGCAGACGCACAGACGAAGGTCTTGGTGCTCGCGCCAGCCGCGATGGCCTTGCGGAGGAAGTTGAACGCGCCGCGGATCTTGTAGGAGCGGACCGGGGAAAGATCCTCGCGCTTCAGCCAGATGTCCGCGCCATAGCGCCGACTCAGGTGCTCGTTCAATTGCAGCGGCGTTTCGGGGAAGATCTCCCGCATGGCCGCCTTGGCTTCGTCCACACCCGCCTTGGTCACGCCTGCTCTGGTCACATCGGCCATCCATTGAAATTCGAGATGGGCCTCGCTATGCCATAGGCTTGCGGCTGTGACAAAGCATCTTTCCGCGGCTCCGAAAACAGGGACAACCCTTTCTTGAACGCCAGCCTTTTCCGGTCCGTCATCTATGTGACTGCGCTTTGTGCGCTTTATCTGTCGATCGCCATGTTCCTGCCGGCGCTGGTCGATCTCTACTACGGGCACAGCGACTGGCAGGTGTTCGCGATGTCCGGCTTCATGGTCGGCGGTCTCGCGGCGGCGGCGGCGCTCGCCACCCGTGGCCCTCAACCGGCCTTCACCAAACGGCTCGGTTTCCTCTTGGTCAATGTCCTGTGGGTGATGTTTTCGCTGGTCGGCGCAATTCCGCTTTTCCTGGCCGAGCACGAACTGTCGTTTGCCCAGGCGGTCTTCGAATCCATATCCGGCATCACCACCACGGGCTCGACCGTCATCGTCGGCCTCGATGACATGCCGCCCGGAATCCTGCTCTGGCGGTCGCTGCTCTGCTGGTTCGGCGGCATCGGGATCGTCGCGCTCGGCCTTTTCGTCCTGCCCTTCCTGAAGGTCGGCGGCGCCTCGATCTTCAAGCTGGAATCTTCGGAGACCAACGACAAACCCTTCGCCCGGCTTGCCAGCTTCACGCGTGCCTTTCTGATTGTCTACGTGCTCCTGACGCTGGCCTGCGCGATCGCCTATGACATGGCGGGAATGACCCATTTCGATGCGCTGAACCACGCGATGACCACCATCGCGACGGCCGGCTTTTCCACGCATGACGCGTCCTTCGCCTATTTCCAGAGCACGCCCATATTGGTCATCGGCGGAACCTTTCTGACAATTTGCAGCCTGCCGTTTTCGGTGATTATCCTTCTTGCCATCAGGGGTCGTCTGGATGCGGCACGCGATCCGCAAATCCCTACCTTCCTCGGCTATCTGACGGCGATCTCCATTGCCGTCGCCGTCTATCATCACCTCAGGAACGGCGTCGAACTGGATGATGCTCTGATCCATGCCTTCTTCAACATGGCATCCATCCTGTCGACCGGCGGCTTTGCGAGCGACGATTATACACTCTGGGGGCCGTTCGTCGTGCTGGTCGCTTTCTTCGCGACATTCATGGGCGGGTGTTCCGGCTCGACTGCCGGCGGCATCAAGGCCTATCGATTCGTCGTGATGCTCAATGTCGCCCGGGCGGGCCTCAACAAGCTCATCTATCCGAATGCCATCTACCCGGTTCGCTATGGCGCGCTTACCGTGGATGCGGAAACCCAGCGCGGCGTGTTCCTGTTCGTCAGCCTCTATATCTTCCTCTGGGTCGTGGGCAGCATCGGCATGACACTGTTCGGTTACGATATTCTGACGGCCACCTCTTCGGTTATAACGGCCTTGTCGAATGTCGGTCCCGGCATCGGCCAGATCATCGGCCCCGTCGGCAATTTCTCCACCATCAGCGATCCCGCGCTTTATCTTCTCTCGCTGATGATGCTGCTCGGCCGCCTGGAAATCCTGACCATGCTTGTCCTGCTGACGCCGGTCTTCTGGCGCCACTAGGCCGGAACGCGAAGGAAACGGACAGGACCACCCGGCTCGTCGTCGTCGAACACGGCACAGGAGAGCGAATCGCCGAACACACAACCGCTGTCGATATTGGTGCGGTTGCCGATCGTCACCGGATTTCCCGGAAACGGCGTGTGCCCATGGCAGAGATGCCGCCCCCAGAAATCAGAGGTATAGTCGCTGGGATAGCGTCTCCAGATTAGATCGCGCTCGTTCTGCGCCTCGAGCGGAAGGGCCTTGTCCACGCCGGCATGCACGAAGATACGGCGCTCATCGACATGAATGAGCGGAAGCCCGGCGCACCACTGGATGACCTCCTCCGGAACGCTGCCGCCGAAGGATTCCAACGTTTCCCGCCCGCCGTTGTCGATCCAGAACGAGCCCTCATCGCCGCGGACGTGATGTGCGCGGACAAGCATGTCCTCATGGTTGCCCTTCAGCGGGGTCCAGCGCCAGCCACTCTTTTTCGGCCCAGCCATGACGAGGTCGACGACTTTTTTGATGTCCGGCCCACGATCGATATAGTCGCCGATGAAGACCACATGTCCGGATGACGCCTGCGCCTCGATATGGCCGAGCATCTCCTCAAGCTGCGCAAAGCAGCCGTGAATATCGCCGATGGCAAAGGTGTAACCCAAGGCTTGCTCCCTGGAGACGGATATAGAGGGCCAGATCTGATCGGGAATAGGCGTCTGGTGCGGACGACGGGGATCGAACCCGTATGACCGAAGTCGAGGGATTTTAAGTCCCTTGCGTCTACCAGTTTCGCCACGTCCGCGCGCCTTGCTTTTCAAGCAGATAGGAGATTCAGTCAAGCGGCGGAACGCAAAACATTATTATGCATTTCTGCATTTTAGTAACGCCGTGTCCGCCTCATTCGGCTCCCATTCATTTTGCGGCCGCTATGTTGCGGGCAGCAACACATCGAGGAGACGACACATGAGGACGACCACAATACGATATCTCGGCATGCTCGCCGTGATCGCCACCACCTTGGGCGGGGCTTCCCAAGCCTTATCCCAGGGTTTCGAGCTCTATATCGATCGCGACGGCCCCCGCTATAACGACGACCGCTACCGTGAACGGCGGTATTACGACGAGGATTATCGGGACCGGCGGTACTACAGGCCACGATCCGAGCGTTCGGGATGCTCGGTTGGTGAAGCGATGCGAAAAGCGAGCCGCTACCTTGATGATCCGCAACCGGGAAAGACCTCGAACCGTTCCATCGAGATCCGGGGCTACGGAAGCAGAGGCGAGCGGAACCGGGTCATCTTTGCCAATCGGCCGGGCTGCCCACGCATCGGATAAGTGGCGAGGATCATGAAAACAAACCCTTCGGTCAGGAAGACCGAGGGGTTAGCTTCTAGAAATCTGTCTAAGACCGCCGGTTAGCACGCCTGATGTCGGGGATCGAGAAGAAATCATCCTGCCCGGCGAACTTCGCAATTTGGGTTGCTGCTGTCCGGACAACCTACTGCTTGACGATCAAGCCCTGGCCGGTCGGAAGCGTAAGGACCACTTGGCCGTGATCGGCCGCAAATGCGTTCCACATCCGATTCTGCTCTTCATGACTTTCGAAAGCGTAGTCATCGAGAACGATCGCGGCACCGGGAACGACGCGGTCCCAGACCCTCTCGATGCTTGCCTTCTCGTAGCTCGCGGCATTCAGATCCACAGAGAGATAAGCGATCCTGTCAATCGCCACGCCGTCAAGACTGGCGGGTAACGCCCCTCGGACGAGAACCGCGTTCGGAAACGGAGCGAAATTGCGCTTGGCTATCTCGAACACATCGAAATAAATGCCCCTGTTTCGCTGTTTGCGGAAATGCTCCTCATCCATGGTCATTTCGCCGGCCGGTATTCCTTCGAAGGTGTCGAAAAGCCAGAATTTCCGATCAATCGTGCCGAAGTCGAGATATCGGCACACCGTCATCGACAGAAGACCGGCGTTGACCCCGAATTCAACGAAGTCGCCTTCAAGCTTCAATGCCCGGGAAGCCGCCCAGCAACAGGTATGAGCCCGCCATCTGACATCCGGCACCCTTCCCCGCTTTTTCCAAGCTTCCCGATTTCCCTCCTCTGCAAACGCCCATGCCGCTGCAAAGCGGGGCTCGTCCTTGAAATCGGTATTCTTGTTGTAGGTACGAAATCCATCTGCGGCGTAACCCGGCAGTGTACTGTCCCCGCTGAGGAGATATTTTAGCCGGCGACGAAGCTCGCGTGCACGCATTGGATAGACAACCCCCACCTGAAATATCGAGGATACCTATCGCGAAGCTTTTCGATTTCAATCGACCGCGCTTGCTCCTTTATCGGCTGAAACGAAAGCACAGCCTCGACTCCATCTCGGGCAGTCCTTCGGCGGCCGGACCGCTTCGCCTGAATCGGGATAGGGGGGAGCCTATTGGCTCCGCCCCTCCCACACCACCCGGCATGCGGGTCCGCACCGGGCGGTTGGAGCAGTTGAGGTCGTCAGG
>NZ_SOEM01000023.1:0-66729 GCF_004368875.1 Neorhizobium sp. R1-B | reverse complement strand
CTCGTCGCCGTCATGCGAAAGATGATCATCATCCTCAACGCAAGAATGCGGGAACACCACGCTAACGCGATTGACACCTAACACCGTTGCTTTTTTTGCTATACCAAACTTTGCGCCTGCTGATCTGCAGGCACTCGCCGTTCGAGATGATGCGTGGTCGCTGCTGCGTCCACTGATCTCGTTACTTCGGCAGCTTGTCGTCGACGCCCTCGACATAGAAGTTCATACCGAGCAACGTGCCGTCGTCAGCCTTTTCGCCCGCCTTGAGCCAAGGAGAACCATCCTGCTTGTTGATCGGCCCGGTGAACGGATGCAATTCGCCCGACTTGATCTTGGCTTCGGTCTCTTCTGCCATCGCCTTCACGTCGTCCGGCATGTTAGTGTAGGGCGCCATCGTCAGGATGCCGTCCTTAAGACCGTCCCAGATCTGCTCGGACTTCCACGTGCCGTCGAGCAGCGCCTGCGTGCGTTTGATGTAATAAGCGCCCCAGGTGTCGACGATCGCGGTCAGCTGCGTCTTCGGGCCTGCCGCGATCATGTCGGAGGCCTGTCCGAAAGCCAGGATACCGCGTTCGGCGGCAACCTGCATCGGAGCCGTCGTGTCGGTGTGCTGGGTCAGAATATCGACGCCTTGATCGATGAGCGCCTTGGCGGCATCGGCTTCCTTGCCTGGATCGAACCAGGTATTGGCCCAGACGACCTTCAGCTTGAAGTTCGGATTGACGGACTTCGCACCGAGTTCGAAGGCATTGATGCCCATAACCACTTCTGGGATCGGGAAGGAGGCAATATAGCCGGCCAGCCCCTTCTTCGACATTTTCGCGGCGATCTGGCCCTGGATGTAACGGCCTTCGTAGAAGCGCGAATTGTAGGTCGCGAGGTTCGCCGCAGCCTTGAAGCCGGTCGCATGCTCGAATTTCACATCGGGAAATTTCGCAGCGACCTTGACGGTCGCATCCATGAAGCCAAAGGAGGTCGTGAAGACAAGCGAGCAACCGGACCGCGCCATACGCTCGATGGCGCGCTCGGCATCCGGACCTTCCGGAACATTTTCGAGGAACGGAGTCTCGACCTTGGCGCCGAGCGCTTTGTCCAGTTGCTGGCGACCGAGGTCATGGGCCTGGGTCCAGCCGCCGTCCGTGCGCGAGCCGACGTAAATGAAACAGACCTTTTTCTTCTCCTGGGCCTGAGCGCCGGTCGAAAAGCCGCCGAGAAGGGCGGCCGAAGCGGCAAGGGCGATAATCAGTTTCTTCATTTCCTAACCTCTATTGGCTTAAAGACGGATGTTGTTCCACCGCGGTCACCGGTCGGGGACAAAGGGTTTCCCCAACGATGCCGGCGTATTGATGAGCGTCGTGCGACGATTATGCGAGATGATGATCAGCACGACAATAGTAGCCGCGTAAGGAAGCGCGGACAGGAATTGCGACGGGATGCCGATGCCGAAGGCCTGGGCATGCAGCTGGCCGATCGTGACCGCGCCGAAGAGGTAGCCACCTGCAAGCACGCGCCAGGGGCGCCAGGAGGCGAAGACCACAAGTGCCAGCGCGATCCAGCCCCGCCCGGCCGACATGTTCTCCACCCATTGCGGCGTGTAGACAAGTGAAAGCTGCGCGCCCGCGAGCCCGGCACATGCACCCCCAAACATGACAGCCAGATACCGGGTTCGGATGACATTGATGCCCAGTGCATGGGCCGAGACGTGGTTATCTCCGATCGCCCGCATTTTGAGGCCGGTGCGGCTTTTGAATAGGAACCAATTGATGCCGATCACCAAGCCTGTCGAGAGGTAGAACGTCAGGTCCTGACTGAACAGAACTCGGCCGAAAAACGGGATATCCGAAAGCAGCGGAAAGACAATCGGCTGCAATTTGATGCCGGGTTGACCGACGAAGGCCTCGCCGAGCTGCCCGGACAGGCCGAGCCCCAGTATGGTCAACGCAAGACCGGTCGCCACCTGATTTGCGACGAGGGTGAGCGTCAGGAAGCCGAATAGGAGCGAGAAAATCCCTCCGCCTAAAATGCCGGCGAAAAGGCCGACATAGGGCGAGCCGCTCATCTGCGTTACGGCAAAGGCACAGACCGCTCCCATGATCATCATGCCTTCGACGCCCAGATTGAGAACGCCGGCGCGTTCCGTGACCAGTTCCCCGAGTGCGGCAATAACGAGCGGCGTCGACGCGGTGATGACAGTGAGAAGGATGGCCTCGAACATCAGCTTCTTGCCTCGCCAGCTTTTGCTCCGGCAAGAACCAGGCGGATCTTGTAATGGATCAGTGTATCGCAGGAGAGCACGAAGAAGAGCAGCAGCCCCTGGAAGACACGGCTCACTTTGTCGGAAATTCCAATAGAAAGCTGAGCCGCTTCCCCGCCCAAATAGGTCAACGCCAGGACCAGGCCTGACGCGACGATCCCGAGCGGGTTAAGTCTGCCCAGGAAGGCGACGATGATGGCGGTAAAGCCGTAGCCCGGAGAGATCGACGGCTGCAGGTGGCCGATCGAGCCGGAGACTTCCGAAATCCCCGCAAGCCCCGCCAGCGCTCCGGAAAGCAGCATAGAGAACCACACCATCCGGCGGGCTGAAAAGCCGGCGAAGCGCCCTGCCCGCTCCGATTGTCCGAGAACGGAGACTTGAAACCCCTTGAGCATGAACCGCATCATGAACCACAAGGCGACTGCTGCAACCAGTGCAAAGATGAAACCCCAATGAGCGCGGCCAGATGAGAGAACTTCCGGCAGGACCGCTTCGATCTGGAAGCTTTTGGTCTGTGGGAAATTGTAGCCCTGCGGGTCGCGCCACGGACCGCGCGTCAACCAGTCGAGATAAAGCTGCGCGATATAAACCAGCATCAGACTGGTCAGGATCTCATTGGTGTTGAACCGCGTTTTCAACAGCGCCGGGATCGCCGCATAGAATGCGCCACCCGCCATGCCCATCAGCAGCATCAGGGGCAGGATCAACGGCGAATGCCATTCGGGGTTCATCACCGGAAGGATTGAGCCGGTAATGGCTCCAATGGTGAATTGACCTTCCGCACCGATGTTCCAATTGTTGGACCGGTAACAGATGGCCAGGCCTACGGCGATGAGGATGAGGGGTGCCGCCTTTACCGCCAGTTCATGCAGCGACCACACTTCAAGCAGCGGTTCGACGAAGAAGCTGTAGAGAGCGCCGAGCGGGCTCTTGCCGAGCAGCCAGAACATAACGAGGCCGAAGACAAGCGTCAGAGCCAATGCAAGCAGCGGCGAGAGAATGGAGAACAGCGTCGAGACGCGAGCGCGCTTCTCGAGTTCAATGTGCATGCGCCGCCTCCGGGATTGAATGGCTTTCGTGAATACCGCCCATCATCAGGCCGATGCGCTCGAGCGTCAGCGTGCCTGCAGGATGAGGATCGGAAAGCTTGCCCTCCGAGATGACGGCAATATTGGTCGCAACCTCGAAGATCTCGTCCAGGTCCTGGCTGATGACCACCACCGCGGAACCGGCTTTGGCGAGGTCGATGAGTGCCTGCCTGATGCGGCTAGCCGCGCCCGCATCGACGCCCCAAGTCGGCTGGTTGACGATCAGCACCGCCGGCTGGCGGTCAAGCTCCCGTCCGACGATGAATTTCTGCAGATTGCCGCCGGAGAGCGAACCGGCCAGCGGATCCTCTCCGCTTTTTCTCACATCCATCGCTTCACAGATGCGGCGTGTGGCAGAACGGATCGCATCCTGGCGGATGATCGAAACGGCACCGCCCGAAAGAAATGCCTGTTTATCCGATTGGCTGCGGGCGAGCAGAAGATTATCCGACAACGGCAGCGCCGAAACCGCCGCATGTCCGTGACGTTCTTCCGGCACGAAGCCGGCGCCAAGCAGGCGGCGACCGTTGATGCCCATGCCGCCGACCGCCTTACCGCGAATACGGATCGCTTCGTCGTCCGCGACCGGATATTCTCCCGACAGCGCATCGAAAAGCTCGCCCTGCCCGTTACCCGCCACTCCAGCAATAGCAAGCACTTCGCCGGCACGGACTTTTAAGGAAATGTTCTTGAGCGATACGGCAAACGGCGTCCGCGCCGGTACCGAGAGATCGGTCACCTCGATGCGGATATCCCCAAGTGCTTCGGCGCTATCCCGATGGACCTGCGCCACGTCCGAACCAACCATCATGCGGGCGAGCGAGGCGGGCGTCTCCAGTTTCGGATCGCAGGCGCCCGTCACTCTGCCGTGGCGCAAAACGGTGGCGCGATCGCAGATCCGACGGACCTCCTCCAGCCGGTGGCTGATATAAAGAACCGAGCGTCCCTCAGCCTTGAGCTTGGAGAGCGTCTCGAACAGACGGTCAGCCTCCTGCGGCGTGAGCACAGACGTCGGTTCGTCGAGAATGATCAGCTTGGGATTTTGCAGCAGCGCCCGAACGATCTCGATCCGTTGACGTTCGCCCACGGAAAGATCCGCCACATGCGCCTTGGGATCCAGCGGCAGGCCGTAGGCCTTGGAAAGGGCAGCCGCTTCATCGGAGATCTTCGATAGGGAAATCTTCGGGTCCAGCGACAAGGCGATGTTTTCCGCCACCGTCAGGGCCTCGAACAATGAAAAGTGCTGAAAGACCATGCCGACGCCGAGACGCCTCGCCTCGCCGGGCGAGCTGATCGTAACCGGTGTGCCTTCCCACAAGATCTGACCGGCGCTGGGCTGGAGCACGCCGAAAAGCATCTTCACCAGCGTCGATTTGCCGGCACCATTCTCTCCCAGAAGCGCATGGATCTCACCTGCCGCAATATCGAGATCGATCGCATTGCAGGCGGCAAAGCCGCCGAAAAGCTTGGTCAAACCTCGAACCGACAAAAGCGGTACTGCTGCCGGACCTTCGGGTAACGTCACTGAACCCCCTGTTCGCTGCCGGTCGCCTTCTGCGAGGCGTTTTCACCGATGGCAGCGCCTTGTTTTTAAAAGAGCAGGCGCGATCTGAAGGCATCGCGCCGATCGATCATATTGATACCGTTTTTGTTGCTTCGCACAACATGAAACCGCCGGCGCTGAAGCAACCCCAGCTCATTTTCCAAGGTTTGGAAAAAGCTGCAGCACACCGCCAATGCAATAGAGGTAGATACCGCTGAGAACCACGCCCCAGATGACCCAGTCGGGCGAGTTGAAATGCAGAAGAAGCGAATACCCCCCAAGCGCGCACCAGATCAGGCAGACCGCGAGATTGAGCGATCTCAAACGCTTCACCCGGACAGGATGAAGGAAGTTGATCGGGAAGAAGGTGAGGATGACGGAGACCGACACGACGATCAGTGCTGTCATCGCGCTGGCGTCGATGACGAAGAGCGTGAAGATCACCATGTTCCAGACGACGGGAAAGCCGGAAAAGAAATATTCATCCGTCTTCATACCCATGTCCGCGTAATAGACCGCGCTGGATACGACGATGGCTCCGGCGGCGAAAAACGACCAGGGTTCGCCGATCATGCCGCTCTGATAAAGCGCAAAGGCCGGCAACAGGACATAGGTCACGTAGTCGATGATGTTGTCCAAAGTGTCGCCGGACCAGTTCGGAAGAACTTCCTTGACCTTTACCTTGCGTGCGATCGGCCCGTCGATACCGTCAACGAGAAGCGCCAGGCCCAACCACCAGAACATATCGACGAAGCGATGTTCGGCTGCGGCAACGACGCCAAGAAATGCAAGAAAGGAACCTGACGCAGTCAGCAAATGAACCGAAAAGGCGCGAATCTCCGCATAGGGAACTTTCCTGTAGTTGAATATTCGCCTGATCACACGTAAGTCCCGCATTGCCTTGGTTCGGCAGATATGCGGCGAATTGGCACGCTTTGCAACCAACTTGGCATCTTCCACCTCCTTAAACCATTGCTTTTTCTGTTGCTGCGCCGTCGTGCCCCATGGATATGCGGATGCTGAGGCTCTAGATATCCGATGGACATTCGCAAAGCAGGATGACGCACATGCAGCATTTCGAAATCGCGGTGGTGGGGGGAGGTCTCGCGGGCTCGGTTGCGGCGTTGGCCTTGGCACGCTCGGGCCGCAAACTGGCCTTCATCGCCCCTGCCTTGGAAAAGAGCGATGAACGCACCACGGCACTGATGGACCAATCAATTCGTTTCCTGGAGCGGCTTGGCGTTTGGGAGAATATTGCGCCTTCGGCCGCCCCCCTTTCCGTGATGCAGATCCTCGACGCCACGAAGCGGCTGCTGCGGGCGCCAACGGCGCAATTTCGCGCCTTGGACGTTGGCCTTTATGCCTTTGGTTACAACATACCGAACAATGCGCTGACCCTGACGCTGGACGCCGCCGTCGCCGCCGAACCGAACATCACGAAGATAGAACAGAGCGTCGAAACCCTGGATTATTCGGCAGAACGTGTCGCGATAACGCTTGCCGGCGGATCGACGATCACCACGGATTTCGTCGTTGGAGCCGACGGACGCAAATCCAAGACCCGGGATGCCGCAGGCATCGGCACACGGACCTGGTCCTATCCCCAATCGGCGCTGGTGCTGAATTTTTCTCATACCCTCCCCCACAGCAATGTCTCGACGGAATTCCACACCGAGACCGGCCCCTTTACCCAAGTGCCGCTCCCCGGGCTTCGATCCAGCCTCGTCTGGGTCGTCAAGCCGGAGGAAGCCCAGCGCCTCATCGAACTGCCGTCGGACCAACTCTCCCGCCGGGTCGAAGATCGGATGCAATCCATCCTCGGCAAGGTGGCCGTGGAAGGTACACCGCAGATCTGGCCGCTCTCCAGCCTGATGGCGGACCGTTTCGGCAAGGGGCGCCTGGCGCTGATTGGTGAGGCGGCGCACGCTTTCCCGCCCATCGGGGCGCAGGGCCTCAATCTGTCGCTTCGCGATGTGATAGCGCTCACGGAGTTGCTTGCAGCGACGGGCGACCGTCCAATCGCCGCCGATGCAGGCGACCAGTTCAACCGTCGCCGGCGGCCCGATGTGATGAGCCGCACGTTTGGCGTCGATATCCTGAACCGCTCGCTGCTATCGGATTTCTTGCCGGTTCAGATGCTGCGCGCGGCGGGCCTTCATATTCTCGGCGGCGCGCCGCCATTGCGAAATCTCCTGATGCGCGAAGGCATCGAACCGGGCCGCGGTTTCCGCGCCGTGGTCGATGCCTTACGGAACGAGATCCGGCGGTAACGCACCGGAATGGATGAGATAAAGCAGGACGGGAAGCGTCAGGACGGAAGCGACCGTGATGATGAGGATGCTGGCTGACGCCCGCTCCTGCCAAATTCCATATTGCTGACTGATCACGAAGACGTTGGTGGCCGTCGGCAGAGCCGAAAGCAGCGTAGCGGAATAAATCCAGACCGGCTCGAAATTGCCGATCAGCGAGAGAACCGTATAGGTGGTGATCGGCAGCAGAATCAGCTTAGCGACTGCGATATAGCCGATTTCGAGCGGCACCCGCTTTATCGGCCGCAACGCCAGCGTCACTCCCATGGCAAACAATGCGCAAGGCGCTGCCGCCTGAGCGAGGTAGTCGATCAGACGCTGCACGGAGTCGTGCGGCCTGAAGCCGAAAGCGGCAAAACAAAAGCCAAATGCAGTCGAGATGATGAACGGGTGGAGGATCACCTTTCGGGCTATTTCCAGCACGACCTGCACCACCGGCCGCCTGTCTTCGCCGGCGACCGCCATCATGGCCGGGGCCACGACGAAATGAGCGCCATTTTCGAAACAGACAATCAGCGCAACCGGCACTGCCGCCGCTTCCCCAAAGGCCAGAAGAGCGAGACCCGGCCCCATATAGCCGATATTGCCATAGGAGCCTGCAAAGGCTTGAATAGTACAGTCTTCAAAGGAGTTCCGGCGAATGAAGAAGCCGATCAGGAAAAGCAGAAGAAAGACCAGATAGGTCGCGGCAATCTCGCCGAAGATAAAGTCGGCTCTGGTCAGTTGCTCCACCGGCGTGCGCGACACCAGCTTGAAAAAGAGTGCCGGAAGAGCTGCATAGATGATGAAGGTATTCATCCATCCAAGAGCTTCAGCGGGCTGTTTGGTTACCTTCGCAGCAAGATAGCCGATGAAGATCAGCCCGAAAAAGGGCAATAGCAATGCAATGATATCGGCCATTTTTTGCCTGCCCGTACGGACCAAGGTTCGAGGAAGCTTTCGGTTAGCCGATTTGCATAAGGATTGGAAAGGTCTGCTGGAACCAGATTGCGGCGGAAGTGACGAATCCGAAAATGAAGGCAAGGCCGGTCAGGATCAGGAACACGCCCATGGCCTTCTCCACCAGACCGAGATGGCGGCGAAAGCGCGTCAGGAAGCGCATGAAGGCGCCGGAAAAGCCGGCAGCGATCCAGAAGGGAACGGCGAGGCCCAGCGAGTAGATGGCGAGCAACATTCCCCCTTCGCTGACCGTGTCGCGTGACGCCGCCACACCCAGGATGGCGCCGAGCACCGGACCAATGCAGGGCGTCCAACCAAAGGCAAAAGCAAGGCCCATCACATATGCGCCCGACAGCGTCGCGGGCTGCCCTCCGCCCTGGAAACGCGCTTCGCGCGCGAGCAGGCCGATGCGGAAGACGCCGAGGAAGTTCAGCCCCATGACGATGATGATCAGGCCGCCGATCTTCGACAGGAGATCCAGATGCTGACGAAGCAGGACGCCGATGGTGGACGCGCCGGCACCGAGCGCCACGAAGACGGTCGCAAAGCCGAGCGTGAAGAACAGCGCCGCCATCAGCACCGCCTTGCGCGTACCGCCCGACTGCACGGCAATCGCAGCACCGCCGCCCCGGAACTGATCCACCGAAATACCGGCCATATAACAAAGATACGGAGGCACGAGCGGCAGCACGCAAGGAGAAAGGAACGACAGCGCACCGGCAATCAGTGCGCTCAAGAGGGAAATTTCGGCAATCGACACCAGCGGCTCCAACAGGGGGCGCATCACCCCGCTTAATGCGCCTCACCTAATGTCTGAAAGCGGCAAATGCCAATCACCTTTTCGCTCCGGCATGGAAAAGCGTCAACAAGCCGCATTTTTGCTGTTTTTGCGGGTTGACCGCAAGAGGTCGCCTGCATATGTTCCGCGCACTTTCAAGGGCGCGTCTCGCGTACCGTGGGAGAGCGTAGCTCAGTCGGTAGAGCAACTGACTTTTAATCAGTAGGTCCAGGGTTCGAATCCCTGCGCTCTCACCACCTACACCTTGAAACTCTGTCCCGGACGATTCTCGAAACGGTTTTCTTATATGCGCAACTGCGGACATAAGACTCCCACCCTCGATCTTCTTTCAGCTTAACCTCGCGCGTTGCTTGTCCGTTTCCAGGCACGCCGCCCTCGCCCGGGCCTTTCTACAGACGGGAGCGATGGAACTTCTTCGTCATTCATCACGTTGATGCGGCCGAAGGAGCTCCTATGCGAATTATCTTCATTGTGATGGTTGCCTCGGTACTCAGTATCCTGGTGTTCAAATATGCGGATCAAGGTCTTGGCGGCGGTGAGATCATGGCTTCGCCAGCGGAACTCTCAGCCCAAAATTGACTATCCCGCATCTTCTCGCGTCCAATGCCGCGTCACTCCAGGCGGCTCAATCCCCTCACCGCCTCGACATATGATTGATGCAGTTGGCGTCTAGAGGTGCACGCAGGAAGCGTGGCTGCTCTCGAACACGCTACGCTCTAGGCTGCACTCCCTCGCGGAACATTTCGTGATTTAGGATGTTGAAATATAAAAGGAGGGTATCGCCATGAACGCCCGAAACATTCTCATCGCCTTGGGATCAGCCATCGTCGGGGCTTTGCTAGCTGTGCTTCTGTTGCATTCGGCTGGGCCATCCGTAACGGCCAAAACCGATCGCCTCAGCGGCCCGCCCTCGGAAACGGCATTCATGCCAGAGCGTTTTGGCGTACCAAGTTCCACGCAATAGAACAGGCCCATCTCCACAGTTTGAGCCGGCGCCCATGGGCGCCGGCATCTCGTTCTCAATGAACCGATCCGCCGCCTTCTTCCTCTTCAAAGGAGACGGCCACATCGCTATTGGCTGAAAGCCGCACCGTGTTTCCTTCGATATCGGCAACAAGATCGAGTGGAATGAAATGATGATGGCCTCTATGCCCTCCTTCACCACTGTCTTTCCTGGTGAGCTTGATCCGGCTGCCCTCGACTCCATCGACGGTCCCGACATGGACGCCGTCTGCGCCGATGACTTCTGCATGTTCCTTGATTCTCGCAGCATCAACCATTGGTGATCTCCTTCTCTGCGGCCGTACAACGTGCGAGCAGAGATATCGATGCATCGGAAAAAAACAGCCGCAGGCTGATGCGGATCAAGGTCGAACTACCTTACCGATATTTAAGTTCATCCTCGACGCGTTTCATGTCATCGGAAGCATGGAGATTTGTACGACAGCTGTGCATCAACCGGATACCCGGTGCCATGATACGGAAACAGGTAGGATCGCGAGCGGATCCGGCTCCCCCACTAAGGACACGACCTTGAACGTGCAAAAGACGTTGGAACCAGCAGAGAGGACCACCGGCACAGCCGACCTCGCCGAAATTCTCACGACTTCAAGATCCGGCAGGAAGCGCCGTCAGTTCTTCTGGCCGATCCTGCTCGTCGTCCTTCTGGCAGCAGCGGCTGCAGCATACACCTATCTCGGCAGTAGCGGCCCGCAATATACCTACAGCACGGTGCCGGTGGAGCGCGGCGACCTTTCGGTCATCGTCACGGCCACCGGATCGGTCCAACCGACCGAGCAGGTCGATATATCCAGTGAGCTGTCGGGCACGGTCCGCAAGGTCAACGTCACCTACAACAGCGCCGTCAAAGCGGGCGAAGTGCTCGCAGAACTTGATACGAACAAACAGGAAGCCGATGTCCAGAGCGCGCGGGCTCAACTGGCGTCGGCAAGAGCCAATGTCCTGAAGGCCGAAGCAGAAGCCGCTTCAGCCAAAACGAGCCTTGACCGCCTGAGCGGGCTCGTCAGCAATCGTGTTTCCAGCCAGCAGGAGCTGGATGCCGCGAGATATACCTACGAATCCGCTCTGGCCACCAAAGCCATCAATGACGCTGCAGTACAGTCGGCTGAAGCCGCATTGCGCCTGGCGGAAGTAAACCTCTCCAAGCTGACAATCGTGTCGCCTATCGATGGTATCGTGCTGACGCGCGATGTCGATCCCGGCCAGACCGTCGCTTCTTCGCTCAATGCCCCGGTCCTGTTCACCCTCGCCGGGGATCTCCGGCAGATGGAACTGCAGGTCGCCGTCGATGAGGCGGATGTCGGCCAGGTGAGGGAAAGTCAGGGCGCCGTCTTCTCGGTGGATGCCTATCCGGATCGAACCTTTCCAGCGAAAATAGAGACCGTGCGGTTCGCGTCGGAAACCGTGTCGAATATCGTCACCTACAAGGCGATCCTGACGGTCGACAACCAGGAACTCCTCCTGAGGCCGGGCATGACGGCAACGGCGGACATCAATGTCGAGTCGGTCAAGGATGCCCTTCTTATTCCAAACGCCGCACTTCGCTACTCGCCGCCGGCCGTCTCTCGGTCCAGCGGCAGCATACTTACGCGACTCTTCCGGCCCCCACGCCCCCCTGGCGGCAGCCGAGCCTCCGGCAGCGACAGCGCCGACAAATCCGCGCGCAGCATCTGGGTGCTGCGGAACGGCCAACCACAGCGATTGAGCGTTCAGACGGGATCATCCGACGGTCGGTTCACGGTTCTGCAATCGGGCGATCTGAAGGAGGGCGATCTGGTGATTACCTCCGCGACAGCGCGAAACGGTTGAGGCGATCCGATGCAGGCCCCTCTCATCGAGTTCAGGCAGGTTTCGAAGTTCTACGGCCGCGGCGAGGCGACGATCCGCGCGCTCGACCATGTAGATCTTTTGATATCGCAGGGGGAATTCGTATCGATCATGGGACCGTCGGGGTCGGGCAAGTCCACCTGCATGAACGTCATCGGAGGGCTCGACGTACCATCCTCGGGCGAATATCTTTTTCAAGGAATGCCAACCAGCGGTTTTGATCGCACTCAATTGACGCTGCTGCGCCGACATATGCTTGGCTTCGTATTCCAGGGTTTCAATCTGTTGGCGCGAACGTCCGCGGTCGAGAATGTGGAATTGCCGTTGACCTATCGCGGCATGGACGCTCGCGAGCGCCGAACGCGCGCCATGGCCGCACTGGAGCAAGTGGGACTGAAGGGACGGGAAAATCACACGACACAGGAACTGTCCGGCGGCCAGCAACAGCGGGTGGCGATTGCCAGGGCGATCGTCACCGACCCGGCGGTTCTGCTCGCCGACGAGCCGACCGGTAACCTCGATACCAGAACCAGTACCGAGATCATGCACCTGATCACCCGCCTCAACAACGAGCGGGGCATTACCGTGATCATGGTGACGCACGAGGAAGACATAGCAGCTTATGGCCGACGTCTTCTGCGCTTCGTCGACGGCCGCCTCACCTCGGATGAGGTTGGTCGAAAGGAGGCGGAAATTGTTCATTGAGACGGCAAAACTTGCCTGGCGCGCCATCAGCAGGAATATATTGCGCTCATTCCTGACTGTACTCGGTGTCGTTATTGGCGTTGCGGCCGTCATCGCCATGGTCACGATCGGCAATGGCACCACGGCCCAGGTAAAAACCGAGCTCCAGCGACTTGGCACCAACACGCTGTTCGTGCGGCCCGGCCAATGGGGGCCGGGCCGCGCCAGCACCGAGGCCAAACGCTTCGACGACAAGGATGTGGAGGCGATAAGGGATCAGGTATCGGGCCTCAGAGCTGTTGCGCCGATCAACCGCGGTACCGCCACCGTTGTGGCCGGTGGCCAGAACCATTCGACCAGCGCAATCGGCACTACCAACGACTACCTGATCGCGCAGGACTGGGATCTGGTATCCGGACGCGAGTTTCTGCCCGCGGAGGAGCGCGGGCAGGCCGCCTGCATCATAGGAGAGACCTTGCGCAAAGAGCTCTTCGGATCGGCTGATCCGGTCGGACAGACAATCAGGGTCAGCAACGTCTCCTGCCCCGTCGTCGGACTGCTTGCCGCCAAGGGACAGTCGGGCATGGGAGATGATCAGGACGATACGGTGCTGATGCCGCTCAAGCTCCACCAGCGGCGGATCGGTGGCACGACCACGATCTCCAGCATCGTCCTCTCTGCCCACGACGGCGTCTCCACCTCCGGGGTTCAATCGGATGTGGAAAGCCTCCTGAGAGAACGCCGACGCATCGGCATCGGCCGGGAGGACGATTTCTCGGTCAATGACATGTCGCAGATCGCCTCCACCATGACCGGCACTACAATGCTTCTGACGGGGCTCCTTGGAGCCGTGGCTGCTGTGAGCCTTCTGGTGGGCGGGATCGGCATTATGAATATCATGCTGGTCTCCGTAACGGAGCGCACGCGCGAAATCGGCATCAGGCTGGCGATCGGGGCGTTGGAAAATCAGGTCTTGATGCAGTTTCTGGTCGAAGCGGTGATGCTGTCCATCTTTGGGGGCGTGACCGGCATTCTGATGGGCCTTCTGCTCGCTTACGGTGTCGTCAGCGTTCTCGGCGTGCCCTTCGTAACGAGTCCCTCTATCATCTTTGTGGCCTTTGCCTTCTCGGCAGCAATCGGCATGATCTTCGGCTATTTTCCGGCTCGCCGTGCGGCCCAGCTTAACCCGATAGAGGCGTTACGGCACGAATAGCCGACGAAAAAAGAAAGGGCCGAATGGCCCCTCTCCTCGTCAGCATTTTATAGCAATTAAACGTGGGTTTCGGCTTCACGCTGCTTGGCAAGCGCGGCAAGGTCGGCGGGCTTCAATTCGACCGACTCACCGCAGCCGCAGGCCGATGTCTGGTTGGGATTTACGAAGGTGAAGCCCGAACGGATTCTGCTGATTTCGAAATCCATTTGCGTGCCAAGAAGATAAAGCACCGCAGAAGGCTCGACCCAAACCTTGGCGCCATCATGCTCGACGAGGTCGTCCTTGGGATTGGCGGTCGTGACAAGATCGATGGTATATTCCATGCCGGCGCAGCCGCCCTTCTTGATCCCGACGCGCACACCCTGCGCTTCCGGTCCGGACCCGGCCACAATCTGTTTGACGCGCGCGGCAGCGGCGTCAGTCATCGTCATCACAGCAAAGCCCATGGGCCTATTCTCCTTCCACAGCCGGATTCAAGGTCCGGTGCTTCACGGTTCAATGTAATGTTCGGTCGTAAACGGATCAATACCAGCCGACGGCGACCTGAGCCTCCTCCGACATCCGTTCCGGCGTCCAAGGCGGATCGAACGTCATTTCCACCTCCACCCCGGAAACGCCCTCGACAGCGCCGACCGCGTTTTCCACCCAGCCGGGCATCTCCCCCGCCACCGGGCATCCGGGCGCCGTCAACGTCATGACGATCTTCACCATTCGATCGTTTTCGATATCGATCTTGTAGATGAGGCCCAGTTCGAAGATATCAGCCGGGATCTCCGGGTCATAAACCGTCTTCAGCGCAGCGATGATATCGTCGCTGAGACGCGCCAGCTCCTCTGCCGGAATGGAGGATTCGATGATCCCCTCCCGGGCGTCCCATTTCAGTTCCGTTTCATCGACAGCCATGACAACGATTCCTCAGGCAAAGAAGTTACGCGCATAATCCAGCGCATCGGCAAGGGCATCCACCTCTGCACGCGTATTGTACATGCCGAACGATGCCCGGCATGTGGAGGTGACGCCAAAACGTTTCAAGAGCGGCATGGCGCAGTGCGTGCCGGCTCGCACGGCAATCCCCTTGCGATCGATCACCATGGACACGTCATGCGCATGGATCCCGGCAAGCTCAAACGAAAAGATGCTGCCCTTGCCGGGCGCATTTCCGATGATTCGCAAGGAATTGATCGACCTCAGCCGCTCCGCCGCATAAGCGGCGAGATCCGCCTCATGCCGAGCGATGGAGGCACGACCGATCTTGTCCATGTAATCGAGGGCGTAACCAAGTCCGATCGCCTGGACGATCGGCGGAGTGCCGGCTTCGAAACGATGCGGCGGATCGTTGTAAGTGACGGTATCCTCCGCCACCTCGAAAATCATTTCCCCACCGCCCTGGAATGGCCGCATCTCCTTCAGCCGGTCCGTCTTTCCGTAAAGAACGCCGATGCCCGACGGACCGTAAAGCTTGTGGCCGGTCATCACATACCAGTCGCAATCGATGTCGCGAACATCGACCGGCATGTGCACCGCCCCCTGGCTGCCGTCGATCAAGACCGGAATACCCCGCTCGTGCGCGATACGGCAGACTTCCTTTACGGGAACGATCGTGCCGAGTGCATTCGACATATGCGTGATCGCGACAAGCTTGGTCTTCTCGGTCAGCGATCTTTCAAAGTCCTCGATATGAAACGCACCCTCGTCATCCACCGGCACCCATACCAATTTGGCGCCCTGCCGTTCGCGGATGAAATGCCAAGGCACGATATTGGAATGATGCTCCATGATCGTCAGAACGATCTCGTCGCCTTCGCCGATGACAGGCATACCCCAGCCATAGGCGACGGTATTGATTGCCTCTGTCGAATTCTTGGTGAAGACGATCTCGTCGACAGAGCCGGCATTCAGGAAGCGGCGCACTTTTTCGCGAGCCGATTCATAGGCCTCCGTCGCCGCGTTCGAGAGGTAGTGCAGGCCGCGGTGGACGTTTGCATATTCACTGGAATAGGCGTGGCTGATGGCGTCGATCACCACCTGCGGTTTCTGCGCTGACGCGCCGCTATCCAGATAAACCAGCGGCTTCCCATGGACCATCGTCGACAGGATCGGAAAATCCCGCCGGATCGCTTCCACATCATAAGTTGCCGCCGGATTGCTCTGGTCCATGTCAGGCATGCCTTTCAAGCCAGGACGAAATAACGCTTTCCAGCGCCTCGACCAGCTTTTCGTCCTCGAATTCCTCGACGATTTCCGCCACGAAGGCGTTGACCAGCATGGCCCGTGCCTTGTTCTCCGGAACGCCGCGCGCCATCAGGTAAAAGAGATGGTTGCTGTCGATATCGGCAACCGTCGCGCCATGACCGCAAATCACGTCGTCAGCGAAGATTTCAAGCTCCGGTTTTACCGAGAAGCCGCCGTCGTCCGAGAGAAGCAACGTGTTGCAGGCCATCTTGGCATCGGTTTTCTGAGCATCCGGCGCAACCCGGATCATCCCTTGGAAAACACCGTTGGCCCGATCGAACACGACGTTGCGGATGGTCTCGGTCGAATTGGTGTGGGGCACGTTGTGGCCGAGCATCAGCGTAACATCCGTGTGGCTCTCGCCACCGAGAAGGTTGACGCCGCGCAAGGTCAATTCGGCGCCCTCGCCCTCAACGTCGATCCGCAACTCCTGGCGAACGAGTTTGCCGCCGGCATTGATCACGAAAAGCCGGAGCTTGGCTTTCCGCCCCAGTTTGACGCGGATCTGGCCGAGATGGGTATCTGCTGCGCCCTGCTGCTGCACGATAATCCAGGTGACTTCCGCATCGTCATCCAGCCGAATGTCACTGATCGAGGAGACGAGAGCCGCGCCCTCCGTCACCGCCCGATGACGTTCGATGATCGTCGCTTTGGAAGCGGCCCCGAAGGAAACCGGGAAGCGCGTGTGAATCTGGCCGCCCGCGTGCAGGACCTGCAGTTCAAGCGGTTGCTCGAGTTCAATATTTGCCGGAATCGTAAGAGCAAAACCGTCCCGCACGAAGCTGCCGTTGATCCGACCGATCGCATCGTCATTTCCGAGTGCGGCCAGATCCGCGACAGCCGAGCCATCGGTAAGTTTATTCTTGTAGACGGCGACTTCGATGCCGTCCGCAGATGCCTTCGGATCCGCAACCCCCTGCACGACCGAGAAAATCTTCGAGCCGTCGACCAATGCCGTGATAGGATCGACCGCTGCCACAGGCGTAACGTCGGGGACCTGACGCAGCAGGCTCTTGAGGTCGGTATAGTGCCAGGACTCAATCCGGCGGGTGGGAAGACCGCCCTTCTTGAGATCATCCAACAACCGGTCACGGGTGCCGATGACGGCTCCATTCCCTGGAAATTCTCCGATCTGGGCCGCGAATGCTTCGACCAGTGCGGTCTCGGCAGCCGTCAGGCGACTTGTCGTCTGCATATTCATGACAACGTCTCTCCTTGGCGCTTAAGCCGCTTCTCCGATGATATCGGCATAACCGTTCTCTTCCAGTTCCAGCGCCAGCGACTTATCGCCGGAGCGGATGATCTGGCCCTTGTAGAGGACATGCACGCTGTCCGGCACGATATAATCGAGCAGGCGCTGATAATGGGTGATAACGATGACCGCTCGGTCCGGCGATTTCAGCGCATTGACTCCATCGGCGACGATCTTCAACGCATCGATATCGAGGCCGGAATCCGTTTCGTCCAGCACGCAAAGCTGCGGCTCCAGCAGCGCCATCTGCAGGATTTCCGCGCGCTTCTTTTCACCGCCGGAGAAACCGACATTCAGCGGGCGGCGCAGCATGGCCTGGTCGATCTTCAGCTTCTCTGCAGCCTCCTTGACGCGGCGGATGAAATCCGGCGTCGTCAGTTCCGCTTCGCCGCGCGCTTTGCGCTGCTCGTTCATGGCGACCTTGAGGAACTGCATGGTGGCAACACCGGGGATTTCCACCGGATACTGGAACGCGAGGAAGATCCCCCTGGAGGCACGCTCGGCCGGGTCGAGCTCAAGGATGCTCTCGCCGTTATAGAGGATGTCACCTTCGGTGACTTCGTAGTCCTCGCGGCCGGAGAGAATATAGGAAAGGGTCGATTTGCCAGAGCCGTTCGGCCCCATGATGGCCGCGATCTCGCCCGCCTTGACCGTCAGGTTCAAGCCGCGAATGATTTCGGTGCCGTCCTCGGCAATACGGGCATGCAGGTTCTTGATCTCAAGCATGATATTTTTCCATTCGTTCTTTGTCTCAGTGAGGCCAGAAATTTGGCCAAAATTCAAAAGCCGAGAGCGCTACGGACCCACGGCAGAAGGAAGACCGCGATTGCGCCCACCGCAAGGCCCCACCCGGCCCGGGCTGCACGCCCTCCGAAGTTCGGCGCAAAGGCCGCGAGAAATCCGCAGATCAGGGCGTAGTAGACCAGATTGAGGGGATCAAACATGCCCGCGACCCTCTTGCCGTCACGTGTTAGCCAACACTTCCTTCCAGAGAAATCCCGATCAGCTTCTGCGCTTCGACGGCGAACTCCATCGGCAGTTCCTGGATCACTTCCTTGACGAATCCATTGACGATGAGCGCAATCGCCTCTTCTTCCGGAATGCCGCGCTGCATGACATAAAACTTCTGATCGTCTGAAATCTTCGACGTGGTCGCTTCGTGCTCGATCTTTGCCGAAGCGTTCTTGACGTCGATATACGGAACCGTGTGCGCGCCGCACTTGTCGCCGATCAGCAACGAATCGCAGTTGGTGAAGTTCCGCGCGTTCTCGGCCTTGCGATGGATCGACACCTGGCCGCGGTAAGTATTGTTGGATTTACCAGCGGAAATGCCCTTCGAGATGATGCGGCTCGACGTGTTCTTGCCGAGATGGATCATCTTGGTGCCGCTATCGATCTGCTGGTGGCCGTTCGATACCGCGATCGAATAGAATTCGCCGCGGCTGTCGTCGCCTCGCAGAATGCAGCTCGGGTATTTCCAGGTGATCGCCGAGCCGGTTTCAACCTGCGTCCAGGAAATCTTGGAACGCGCTCCGCGGCAATCGCCACGTTTGGTGACGAAATTGTAGATCCCGCCCTTGCCCTGGGCGTCGCCCGGAAACCAGTTCTGTACCGTCGAATATTTGATTTCGGCGTCATCGAGCGCAACCAGTTCGACCACGGCCGCATGCAATTGGTTTTCATCGCGCTGGGGTGCCGTGCACCCTTCGAGATAGGAAACGTAGGCGCCTTCTTCCGCGATGATCAGCGTGCGCTCGAACTGGCCAGTGTTCTTCTCGTTGATACGGAAGTAGGTGGAGAGCTCCATCGGGCAACGGACGCCCTTCGGCACGAAGACGAAAGATCCATCAGTGAAGACCGCCGAATTCAGCGTTGCGTAGAAGTTATCCGACGCCGGAACGACGGAGCCGAGATACTTCTTGATAAGTTCTGGATGCTCGCGGATGGCTTCAGAAATCGACATGAAGATCACGCCGGCCTGCTGAAGTTCCTTTTTAAAAGTTGTGACGACCGAAACCGAATCGAAGACGGCATCGACGGCAACCCGGGTTTTCTGGACGCCCGCGAGGATCTCCTGCTCCCTAAGGGGAATACCGAGCTTCTCGTAGGTCTTCAGAAGCTCCGGATCCACCTCTTCGAGGGAGGTCGGGCCAGTCACGTTCTTGGGTGCCGCGTAATAATAGATGTCGTTGAAGTCGATCTTCGGGTAGGTGACGCGCGCCCATGTCGGCTCTTCCATCGTCAACCAGCGACGGTAGGCCTCCAGGCGCCATTCCAGCATCCATTCCGGCTCCTGCTTCTTGGCCGAAATGAAGCGAATGATATCTTCCGAAAGCCCCTTCGGCGCCTTGTCCACTTCGATGACGGTCTCGAAGCCGTATTTGTACTGGTCGATGTCGATCCGGCGGACCTGTTCGACTGTTTCCTGGACAGCAGGCATATTCATTCTCCAAATCTTGCCGGTTCAAATTCCGACAATTCTTGTCATCGTCACGGGCGGCAGCTGCCACCCTATGTAAGCGCCAGAAGGCTGTTTTCACACCTTTTGGCAAGTGGAAATTTGCGCTTCCGCAAATTTACCGATCGGCTCAAGCGGCCTCTCCCGCCGGTTTTCGCCGAGCAGCGATCTTCGCGAAAGCAGCGAGTGCGCGTGCAATATCATCGCTCGTTGTATCCGCGCCCAGCGAAATTCGTAGAGCTCCGAGCTTCGGGTCGTGCCCCATGGCCGTGAGAACGTGGCTCTCGCCAACTTTTCCGGAAGAGCAGGCCGAGCCTGCCGACAGTGCGATACCTTCCAGATCGAAGGCGATTTGCCCTGTCTCCGACTTCAACCCTGGCAGGGTGAAAAAGGACGTATTGCAGACGCGGCCAACTTCGGCGCCGTGAATGATGACATCCGGGGCGGCCTGACGCATGCCTTGCTCAAGCTGGTCTCGCAGGGTGGTTATGGCGGAGCTGCGCTGCCCGAGATCGTCCAGCCCGGCCTCCGCAGCGGCGCCGAACCCCACGATCGCGTGAAAATTCTCGGTCCCCGAGCGATGACCTTTCTCCTGACCGCCGCCCCGGATCAGCGGCTTCGGCATCAGAGCCTCGCCACGCGACACCAGCGCACCCGCGCCCTTCGGCCCACCGATCTTGTGCGAGGACAGGATCAGAAAATCGGCGTCCAGCGCATTGATGTCAACTGGGATACGACCGACTGCCTGCACGGCATCGACGACCATCAGCCCGCCGTGGGCATGCACCAGACGAGCGACTTCCGCGACCGGCTGCACGATGCCGGTTTCGTTGTTGACCAGCATGAGAGCGACCATCGGGAGGCCTGAGCTTCGATCGTGGAGGCCAAGGATTTCCTCAAGGGCCGGCAGATCCATGACGCCATCACGTGTTACCGGAACCTCCGAGAGCCTGCCGGGCTCGAAGCGCCCGCCCTCGCGGATTGCCGGATGCTCGATAGCCGAAACATAGAGATGGCTAACTATCAGGGGAGCGCGACCCATCAGGAAGTCCGAGGTCAATACGTGATTGGCCGCTTCCGTAGCACCGCTCGTGAAAATCACATGCGCGGGCTCACCCCCCACCAGCGCGGCCACCTGCCGGCGCGCCTTGTCCATCGCAGCACGCGCGGCTCTTCCTTCGCCATGCACAGATGACGGATTGCCCGGCAACCGAAGCGTATCCATCATGGCGGCACGAGCTTGCGCGCTCAAAGGCGCGGTCGCGTTCCAGTCAAGATATATACGGTTCAGCGCCATTGGCCTTTTGGTTTCCGCTTCTAAATAGGAGTTGGGTAAGGGGCGGCAGACAGGGCGCCCCCGCATTTTCCTTGAAATTTCCTTGAGCCTTGCCTTATGAGACATCGCATCGGGCGTCACTTCAAAGATGCCCAAAGTTTCGAATGGTTCTAAAGTTGGTTTTAGAAAAGCTGAGCGGCTTCGTCAAGTCAAACTCGACGTGATGACCGATTTAGAACCTTAGAACGTAGAACCTTAGCACGTTGACCGGAGTACCGATGCCCGAAGTCATTTTCAACGGCCCCGCTGGCCGCCTGGAGGGCCGCTATCAGCCTTCCAAGGAAAAGAGCGCTCCCATTGCGCTTATTCTCCATCCTCATCCGCAGTTCGGCGGAACGATGAACAACCAGATTGTCTACCAGCTCTTCTACATGTTCCAGAAGCGCGGGTTCACGACGCTCCGGTTCAATTTCCGCAGCATCGGACGCAGTCAGGGCGAGTTCGATCACGGCGCGGGAGAACTCTCGGATGCCGCTTCTGCATTGGACTGGGTACAGAGCCTCCACCCGGACTCGAAGAGCTGTTGGGTAGCGGGTTATTCATTCGGCGCCTGGATCGGCATGCAGCTTCTGATGCGCCGTCCGGAGATCGAAGGGTTCATGTCGATCGCTCCGCAACCCAATATCTACGACTTCTCCTTCCTCGCCCCCTGCCCCTCCTCGGGCCTGATCATCAACGGCGATGCCGACAAGGTAGCGCCGGAAAAGGACGTCAATGGCCTCGTAGAAAAGCTGAAGACGCAAAAAGGCATCCTGATCACCCATCGCACCGTCGAAGGCGCCAACCACTTCTTTAACGGCCGCGTCGAAGACTTGATGTCGGAATGCGAGGACTATCTCGACCGTCGCCTCAATGGCGAACTTGTCCCGGAACCTGCTGCCAAGCGAATCCGCTGATTTTATCAAAAGCTTTGGGCCGCCGCTTCGGCGGCCTCTTGCTATTTCACGATCTTGATGGGTGCAGATCTTGGAAGCGCGGACGGTGTGGCCTGCCGGACGCAATTGCGGCCGGAGCGTTTTGCCTCGTAAAGAGCGTCATCCGCGTTGCGCATGGCATCGACAAATTCCTGGCCTTGCTCGACTTCGGCCACCCCGAAACTTGCGGTGACACTGAAGGAAGGCGAGAGTGCGCCGATCTGAATACCCATCGTTCCGCTCCTGAGAGCATTGGCTAGCAACAGGGCCATTTCCGCTGTCGTGTTCGGCATGAAGACAGCAAACTCTTCGCCGCCGATGCGTCCGAGCACCGCACTTTTCGGAGCCATCAGTTGCAGGAGATCGCCAAACGCTCGGATCACCAGATCGCCGCCATGATGCCCATAGGTGTCGTTGATGTTCTTGAAATAATCCAGATCGCATATGATGACTGCATGCCGGGCATTCGCCGCATGCGCCATGGCAGCCTTCACGCCGTTTTCGAAGCCGCGTCGATTGGGCAGCCCGGAGAGCGCGTCCCTCTCTGAATTGCTGCGTTCGTCGGCCATGATCTCCAGCACCAGGACCGAAAGCAGGGTCAATCCGACCGCCACGACGAGAACGGCTGTCGAACTCTGCGAGATCAGGGCGTAGTTGGTGTGGATATAGTCCTTGGCGGTCGTTCCCGCCCCGGAAAGTACTGCCAAACCCGCCTTGGCAAAAAAATGCAGACCGGTCACCAACAGCAACGCCCCTAGGGCTCTGTCGATTATCAGTCTGCGGGTGGACAGGAAAACAGATGCCGCCCCTGTCAGTACCACGATCGCGAAGGGCGCCTGGTAAGAAAAAGCATGGGCTACGGTGCCGCGCGGCAAATCGTATATCCACATGTCCAAAACAGTGCTTGCGGCCAAAAAAACGCAGGCATAGGCGAATTTGATCTTGCGGCCATAAAGCTCTCCCACCCCGATCAGAAGAAGAAGCAGGCCGCCCAGCACAGCTGCGAAGGCACCGAAGGCCCAGAATCTTGTCAGCTCGGTATAGGCAACAAGTAGTTCGCACAGCGATGACAGCGATGCGACTGCAAAACCTGCCGCAAACCATAGCGCAGCAGTTCGTGAGCGGCTTCGCGTCGAAACCACGACGAAGACCAGGGAAAAGCAGATGGCGATGACAAAATTCACCGCCAGGAGAAAGGCCGGACCGTTCATCAACCAATCACTGCAGCACCCCGCACCCACCCGTTTAGCGTGTCAGAAGATAGTAAAGCCTCAAAAACAAAAAAACGTTAATGTTTAGCTATGCAGAAGCAAGAGATCCGCACCATGTTCTAGATCAACCCCATCGAGAGCCGAATCTGTCTCTGCGGATGCGTCATTACGGAATTTGAACATCCTCGGCGTCACTTTTAAAGTGATCAGCGGGAAAAACAGTGCTAGACGCCCGGCACATATCCAAAACACCATCCTGCCAGAGATAGATCATGTCCAGGTTCAAGTCCGATTTCCTACGCACGCTCGACGAGCGCGGTTTCATCCATCAGGTCTCCGACGATACAGGCCTCGATGAGCTGTTTTCAAAGGAAACCGTGACGGCATATATCGGCTATGATCCCACAGCTTCGAGCCTGCACGTGGGCCATCTCACCCAGATCATGCTGCTCCACTGGCTGCAAGCCACCGGGCACCAACCGATCTCGCTGATGGGCGGCGGCACCGGCATGGTCGGTGACCCTTCCTTCAAGGAGGAAGCCCGCAAGCTGATGACGGTTGAGATGATCGAGGACAACATCGCCTCGCTCAAGCACGTCTTCGCTAATTACCTCGACTACGATCGCGAGCTCAATCCGGCTCTGATGATCAACAACGCCGACTGGCTGCGTCCTTTGAACTACCTAGAATTCCTGCGCGACGTCGGCCGGCATTTCTCGGTCAACCGAATGCTGTCGTTTGACAGCGTCAAGACACGTCTCGACCGCGAGCAGTCCCTGTCCTTCCTCGAATTCAACTACATGATCCTGCAGGCTTACGATTTTGTCGAACTGGCGAAACGCTACGGCTGCCGGCTGCAGATGGGCGGCTCGGATCAATGGGGTAACATCGTCAACGGTATCGACCTCGGTCACCGCATGGGGACGCCTCAGTTGTATGCGCTGACCTCGCCGCTGCTGACCACCTCTTCCGGCGCCAAGATGGGCAAGTCGGCGTCCGGCGCGGTCTGGCTGAACAAGGATCTTCTGCCCGTCTATGACTTCTGGCAGTACTGGCGCAATACCGAGGACGCGGACGTTGTCCGCTTCGCAAAGCTGTTCACCACGTTGCCCATGGATGAGATCGCCAAGCTTTCGCAGCTAGGCGGATCGGAGATCAACGAAGCCAAGAAGATCCTTGCCACGGAGGTTACGGCGATCCTGCACGGCCGTGCCGCAGCCGAGGAGGCAGCAGAGACGGCGCGCAAGACCTTCGAAGAGGGCGCACTTTCCGAAAATCTGCCCTCTGTCGAGATGCCGGCTGCCGAGCTTGATGCCGGTATAGGACTGTTGACCCTGATCGTTCGTGCGGGATTGGCCGGGTCGAACGGCGAAGCGCGTCGTCACGTCCAGGGTGGTGCGGTTCGCATCAACGACCAAAGCGTGAGCGACGAACGCAAGATGATCGGCACCGGTGAGGTGACCGCCGATGGCGTCATCAAACTGTCGCTCGGCAAGAAGAAGCATATCCTTGTCCGTCCGATGTGATCGGAGGCACGAGAGACTTCCCCGAGGGCCGCAGTTGCGGCCCTTTTTATTGGAATTCAAAGATCTGTCGGAAGATACCGGGTGCAATCAGCGACAGCGGATTGACCGTCAGCCGCGGTTTGTCGAAAGGCCCTTCGAGCTTAAAGGTGATGCCGAGCAGGCCGCGATCACGTCCGTTGCCAAGGATGGCGCCGATGATCGGCAATTCTCCGAACAGACGGTTCAGCCCGTAGGCCGGCATGAAGGTGCCGGTCATATCCATATTGCCCTTGCTGTCGCGCACCAGCCCCTGGAACGTCGCGCCGATCTGCTCGCCGCGCACCACGCCATTTTCCACCGCAAGCGCGCCGTTGCGGTAAAGCAGGCTTGCGAAACCCCGCTGGAATTTCGCCGAAGTCACGTCGATGTTGCGCTTGGTCGCGGAATTCAGGCTGCGGCCTTCTGGGTCGGGCGTAGACACAAGCGACTGGAGTTTCGTCTCGTTGACGAGGGAGAAGCTTCTCAAGTCCAGCGAGCCTGCCCAGGCTTCGCCCTCCGCTCTCAGCCGAAGATTCAGGAGCCCGCCTCGCAGGTTGTTGTAAAGGTTCATGAAGCGAATAACGGCACCGGCATCGCCGCTGGTAAGGGAAATTGTATCGCCGCGGCTCATTTCGCTGACGACCGCTTGCCCGCTTTCCGTGATACCGGAAAAATCGGCCTTCGAGATACTCCCGTTTCGGCTCGAGAACAGCATCGACACATTCGACAAAACCTGGTCGTTAAATCCGATCAGGTGCTCAAGCTTGGCGCGGACCGTAGCGTTATCCTGGTCGTCGCGACCGCGGCCACCGCCGCTTCCACTCACTTTGTCAGCCTTGAGCCGCGTAATGACCGGACGGACGTCTACGGTTGATCCTGTGATCGATATGTCGAAGCTGTCCTTCCCGCGTTTCACCGCAACCGCATAATTGTCTGCTGGCGAAAGTTGCACATGAGAAAACTCAGCCGCTGTCAGACTGTCTCGGTTGAGAGACAGGTTGCCGCGAGCACCGAATCCTTCTCCGGAGAGTTCGAAATTCCGGATGTCTGTATGTTCGCCCGCCTCAGAGAGTTCGAATTGCGCCTTGGCCGGTATCCCGCTGCCTTTCGTCCAACCGAGCCACGGAACGGAAAGCGTCGCCCGGGCAAGATCCAGCGCCACGGTCTGGCGCGTTTCGTCGACCCAGGTCCACTGTGCAGATATCGATCCGTCGACAATTTCCGACAGGCCGGGCGCCAGCTTCCGACGCTGCTCGTTGTTGAGGACGGTCTTGATGATCCGCTCGCGCTTGGCGCGCGAGGCCGAATCGATCGGTTCGGCGAGCGTGATATCGGCCGGTACATCGTCGATCGTGCCTTTTGCGACAAGCCGAGCGACCTGCGTGTCGACATCCAGAGTTCCGTTGAGAGCGCCGATCTTACGCCCGGAGAACTCCGGCGCGAGGCTGACGTCGTCAAGCTCCGCGTGGGCGTTCCAGGTCGGTTCGGGCGGGTTGTGGGCCTTGATAAGGCCCATGCGCGCCCTCAGGTCCACCCGTGCGTTCCCGGAGAAGTCCTCCGGTTTGAACTCTGTCCCCTTGAGTGCGCTGATTGGCCGAAAATTTGCAAGTTCCGTCACCGCGTCGGCTGGTCCCGCGAGCTTCAGGAAAAGGTCCGCCATCAACGGTTTTGCGTAGGTGGAGGGAATGGAAAAGCGGCCACCATCCACGACGACAGAGCGGCCCGACGGGAAAAAGGACATGGCACGTGCGATATCCACTGCCAACGCCTCTCCTTTGAGATCGAAGCGACCGTCGATATCGCGGAGCGGAGGGATGTCGCCTGGCAGGTTGATACGGGCATCGGCAAGGTCAAAATTGATCTGCAATTCGTTCTGGTTGAGATCCATGGGAACGCCCGGCCCTTTCATCCGGCCAGCCGGAATGAAGACGGCGATCGAACCATTCGTCACCGTGCCGCCGAACATATTGTCCATCACCCATTCACGCGGCCTTCGCGCCATCCAGAACGGCCAAAGCTGTTTTATCGCCGTGACTTGCATCTGCGGCAATTGAGCCCCGAAACTGATTTCCGGCGACTGTTCTCCAAAACGGACCTTGAGAGCCCCCGCCATCCGTCCCATGGGGCTGGAGACCGCCATCTCATCGAATTGCAGTTCGCGGTCTGCGGAGAGGTAACGCCCGTTTGCCTTAAGATCGAAGCGCGTGGGCTCTTCACTTTCCGTGGCTCCGACGGCGGTCCCGCCGCTGATCAAAAGATCGAGGCCGAAACCGACACGCTTGTCGTCCGGATTGAGCCTGTTGAGGTCAATCACGGCGCCGGTAAACGGAAGGATGGTCGGCCCGAAACGCGCCTCCGATCTCAGAAGCTCGATCGAGTTCTTCGAAAAATCGTAGGCAACATTGATCGTTGCGCCTGTAAATAACTGTTGAAGCCCATCGAAATAGAAATGCCCGGGAGATTGACGCAACATCGCCGTGATGCGCGGCTGTGTCATCTCGCGCGCCCGGACCGCGGCGAGATCCAGATCAAGCGACCCTTCGATGCCTTCACGAGGAGCGCCGTCTTCGGTTCGCTGGAGCAGAAAAGGTGTCACCTCCAGTCCAGCCAACCTCGCCGATAAGGATGTGGTGACACCTTCAATCGTCTTCGACGCGGCCGTCAGCGTAGCGCGACGGCCATTGAGGCTTATCGCGCCAGTGACCTCAACCTCACCATCGAGGCTGCGGGCCAGTTTCAGATCGTCCACGACAAGTGCGATCGGCTTGCGCCCCGGCGCCGCAGGAAGAAGGATCTCGATTCCGGATATATCGATCGAACCGGTCCCTGTTCGCTCCATGAGGCCCCGCGCTTCGTCAAAACGCTGGAAAGCCTGCTCGAGGAGCGCCGGCATGCCGTCGACCCGGACTTCCGACAGCGGCAGGGGGTCTCCCGATGGCAATTGCGCGGTATCGAGGCGGATATCTTCTGCCTCCATATGCTTGATCGATATGCGCCCGCTTAAGAGAGCGAGAGGATCGATTGCCATACGCATGGCGCCGGCACGGCTCAGATGTTCGCCGGTTGCCTGCTCGACGATGTCGACATTGCGCGCTTCCAGGGCAAGGCGAAGGCCGGAGTCAAAGCGGATGGCCGTAGAACCGACGGTCGCGGCATACCGCGGACCTATCGCATCGTTGAGCGCGGCCTGGGCGCGTGCCGAAAGCGTGCTGTCGGCGACGCCTCCTTCGATTGCGAAAATGGCGCTGCCCACTGCAAGTATGACCAGCACCACGAACAGTGCAACAACCTTGCTGAATCTCTTCATCCGCGTTGGCAAAGGCGGACAATTCAAGATAATCGGATCTTCAGCCCGGGCCGAGGGAAGTTCGTGCAGTGGAACGATGTCCTTGCGGTTGAAGTCGACCCTTTCTCCGCGAATTTCCGCCATCAGGTTGAGATCTGTCTTTCCATATTCGCGTGTGTGGCTGGACGCCTCGCCGGCCACTATATACCGATTGCGGCGAATATGATTCAAGATACCGGCAAAAGAAAGGAAAACCATGCCAGAATTGGCTGTTGGCGACATTGCCCCGAACTTCGAACTGCCGCGCGACGGTGGCGAAACGGTGTCTTTGAAAGCGTTTTTGGGAAAACCGGTCGTCGTATATTTCTATCCCAAAGACGACACCGAGGCCTGCACCAAGGAGGCGATCTCCTTTACCTCGCTTCTGCCGGAATTTGAAAAAGCAGGGGCTGCCATCATCGGCATCTCGCCGGACAGCATCAGGAAACACGACAAATTCGCCAAGAAGCACGCCCTGTCGATCATTCTCGGTTCGGACGAAGATACGGCTGTTGCCAATCTTTATGGCGTTTGGAAGGAAAAGAGCATGTATGGCCGCACCTATATGGGGGTCGAACGCACGACCTTCCTAATCGGCGCGGACGGACGGATCGCGAAGATCTGGCCCAAGGTTAAAGTCGCCGGCCATGCCGAGAACGTTCTTGAAAGCCTCAGGACGCAATAACAGGACGGTCAGATGCCGGGAGAATTCTCCATCACTTCTTTGAGAGGCGGCGCCACAACGGCCATTCTTTCGGCCGATCTCGACATCAAGACACGGCTTGCGCAGGAAACGGCAACCCGGTGGTTTGAACGGCGGCTGTCCCTGCGCTCTCCACTCGACCCTCCTCTTGCCGAACGTCCCGGTCGTCCGGAAAAGCCTGAACTGGTGCCGCCGAAAGCTGTCGGAAAGCGCTCGCTGCACACCGTCAACGGCCGTATTGCGACCCTGCACGCCATCGCCCATATCGAGCTCAATGCCGTTGATCTTGCACTCGACATCGTTGCGCGTTTCGCCACCGAACCTGTTCCGAATTCCTTCTTCGACGGCTGGATGCAGGTTGCCTTCGAGGAAGCCAAGCATTTCCGGATGGTACGGGCACGATTGAACGATCTTGGCGCCGAGTACGGCGATATGCCGGCCCACGACGGGCTGTGGCAAGCAGCCCATTCTACGCGCAATGACCTCACCGCTCGGCTTGCCGTCGTGCCGCTGATCCTTGAGGCCCGCGGCCTTGACGTAACGCCATCGCTGCAGGCGAAGATGCGTGAAAGCGGCGATCTCGAGACGGCGGCGATTCTGGACGTGATCTACAACGACGAAAAGGGGCACGTCGCCGTCGGAGCAAAATGGTTCCGCTTTCTCTGCGCTCGCGAGCGCAAAGATCCCGCGGCAACATTTCAGCAACTGGTACGCGCCAATTTCCGCGGGTCCCTCAAAGCCCCGTTCAATGACGTCGCGCGGGCAGAAGCGGGCCTGACGCCCTCCTTCTATCGCTCATTGAGCTCAAGCAGTAACGCCTGAGGCAATTATTCGTTAACCATAAGCATGTGTAATCCCCATCAACGGGACGACGGCGAAAACGAGTCGTATCTCTGGGGGATTCACGTGGCGAAGGGAACCGAAAGCCGGGTATTTGGGAAACGGGCGCCTCAGCACGTCCTCATTTTCGCCAGTGGCGAGAAAGTCCGCCATATGATCATTCGGCCTTGGATGGCCGCATTGACCTTCTGCTTTCTCGCCGTTTTTGCGATCGGCTATCTCGCAGCGACCTCTTATCTCGTGATCCGGGACGACCTGATCGGTGCGACGATGGCTCGGCAAGCCCGCATGCAGCACGGCTACGAGGATCGGATCGCAGCCCTGCGGGCTCAGTTGGACCGAATAACCTCCCGGCAGTTGCTAGATCAGCAGGTCGTAGAACAGAAGGTTGAGAAGCTGCTGGAACAGCAGAGCGCATTGTTTTCGCGCCACGGAAAGCTCGGATCCTTGCTGAATCGTGCGGAGGAATCGGGGCTGACGGCACAGGAGCCTTCTACTCCGGCCACCTTGCAGTCGCCCCTGAAGGAACGTCAGGCGTCTATGAACGGCGGCGGTGGCTTGCAGGCCATCGACAAACTGCTCTCCGGAAAGACCGCTGCTACACCACTCGACACATCCAGTGCCCTTGGCTACACATCACTGCGCGAAAACATCTCCGATCGAGCCGATCGCGTCTTTTCCAGGGTGACGCTTTCGCTGAAAGACCTCGAGAAGGAACAACTCGTCAAGATCGCCGACCTGACGACCGGCGCATCGCATACCGCTGATGCGATCACCGCCATCCTCAGACGGACCGGTGTGGAGGTCGCCTCCGCGTCGAAAGCCGGCCCTGCCGACGGCGTCGGCGGCCCCTATGTGGAGCCTCAGGTAGACATTGGCACATTCGACGCCTCGCTCGACGAGCTCGATGCAGCTCTCAGCCGCCTGGAAAGCGTGCGTGAAACGGCACGCGACCTGCCATTCGGCAATCCAGCCCCCGGCCATGCGATAACCAGCCGCTTCGGAAATCGCATTGATCCTTTCCTCGGAAAATTGGCACTGCATGCCGGAATCGACTTCGAGGCCGAAACCGGTCAGGAGGTGAAGGCGACAGGTTCCGGCAGGGTCGTCACGGCTGGCCCTTCTGGCGGCTACGGCAACATGGTCGAGATTGACCACGGCCAAGGCACGACGACACGCTACGGCCATTTGTCAAAAGTCCTGGTCAAGGAGGGCGACACGGTTGTCACCGGCGACGTCGTTGGACGAGCCGGATCCACCGGGCGCTCAACGGGGCCGCACGTGCACTACGAGGTTCGCCGAGGCGGTAATGCCGTCGATCCCATTCATTTCCTGAACGCCGGACTGAAGCTCACGACCTACCTCAACTGAACCGATAATTGGCAAAAGACAATTTCTTTGCTTGCGAACGATAGCCGGCTTCTCCATTTAGGATGTTCATTCACCAATCCCCCAGCGGAATTCCCTGTTTTCCTTGACTTTCAGCGTTTTTGGTCCTATGTCGCGGACCAGTTGTCGGCTGTATTGCGCCGACTAGCACAGAGTTCGTACAGAACCGGAACGGAAACGTAATTCCCTTTGACCACATTCGCTGATCTTGGCCTGAGCCAGAAAGTCCTCTCCGCTGTCACCGACGCGGGTTACACCATCCCTACGCCGATCCAGGCCGGGGCAATCCCGCACGCCCTGCAGCGCCGTGACATTTGCGGTATAGCGCAAACCGGAACGGGAAAGACTGCCTCATTCGTTCTGCCGATGCTGACGCTTTTGGAAAAGGGCCGTGCCCGTGCCCGGATGCCGCGCACGCTGATCCTGGAGCCGACCCGTGAACTAGCAGCGCAGGTCGCAGAAAACTTCGACAAATACGGCAAGAATCATAAGCTCAATGTCGCACTGCTGATCGGTGGCGTCTCCTTCGAGGATCAGGACCGAAAGCTTGAGCGCGGCGCCGACGTCCTCATCTGCACGCCGGGCCGGCTTCTCGACCATTGCGAACGCGGAAAGCTTCTAATGACCGGCGTCGAGATTCTCGTGATCGACGAAGCCGACCGTATGCTCGACATGGGCTTCATCCCGGATATCGAGCGCATCGCCAAGATGATCCCCTTCACCCGGCAGACATTGTTCTTCTCCGCGACGATGCCGCCGGAGATCCAGAAGCTTGCCGATCGCTTCCTGCAAAATCCTGAGCGCATCGAGGTGGCCAAGCCGTCCACGACCGCAAAGACAGTGACGCAGCGGCTCGTCGCGTCGCATAACAAGGATTACGAGAAACGCGCCGTACTGCGCGATCTCGTCAAGGCGCAGGACGACCTGAAGAACGCGATCATCTTCTGCAATCGCAAGAAGGACGTCGCCGATCTCTTCCGTTCCCTTGAGCGGCACGGCTTCTCCGTAGGCGCGCTGCATGGCGACATGGATCAGCGCTCACGGACGACCATGCTGGCAAATTTCAAGGACAACAATATCACGCTGCTCGTCGCCTCGGACGTCGCCGCACGTGGTCTGGATATTCCGGACGTCAGCCATGTCTTCAATTTCGATGTGCCGATTCATGCGGAAGACTATGTCCATCGCATCGGACGCACCGGTCGTGCCGGACGATCGGGCCGAGCCTTTACGATCGTCACCCGGTCGGACACCAAATATCTGGATGCGATCGAGAAACTGATCGGTGAAAAGATCGAGTGGCTGAGCGGCGATCTGACTGCCCTGCCCGCTCCCATGGAAAGCCATGAGAATGATCGTGGCCGCAAAGGTCGCGATCGTGATAAGGAGCGCGGCCGCGGCCGAAGAAGCGATTCGGGGCGCGGCGATTCGAGTCACAAGGCTGACACGAAGATCCAGGATAATTCGATTGAAGCAGCCGAAGGGGCACTTGTGGAAGCTAGGGTAGAAAACGTGAAACCGGAACGCAAGGCAGACAGGAAGCCGCAGAACAATGGCGGCAACCGCAATATGCGGCCAAGCCCGGCACCCGCAAACGATGACAATCGCGAGCGCCGCCAGCGTTACCACCGGGACCACGATGATGGCCCGACGCCGATCGGCTTCGGCGACGATATCCCCGCATTCATGCTGATCGTGGCGAACGGCACCAAGGCTTAAACTTCGGTGGCAAGACCTGGTATTGATTTTCCTGGCGTCGGTGCAGGTCTCGTTATCCTGCGCGACGACGGAAGAGTCTTGCTCTGCCGGCGCATGAAGGCACCGGAAGCCGGTTTCTGGAACATCGTCGGCGGCAAAGTCGATCCGATGGAGCCGTCCTCCGAGGCAGCGCGCCGCGAGGCGGAAGAAGAAACGGGCCTCAAAATCGGCAGTGTCGAGTTTCTCTGCATGGCTGAAGAGATTATCGAGGCGGACCGGCAGCATTGGGTCTCGCTGATCTATGTCACACGGGATTTTTCCGGCGAACCGACTCTGACCGAACCGGACAAACTGTCTGAAATAGGCTGGTTCGATCCGAAGGATCCCCCACAGCCGCTTTCAGCCTTCTCTGCCAGGGCATTCTCGCACCTCGAAACGGCGCAAAAGTAATAGAGACAAGCCCGGGGACCGAAACGCCCATGGCTAAAAGCGGACCTGCCTCAAGATGTAGATTTTGCCCGCAATGCGGCTTCGAATGCGAGCCGCACCCATTTTTTCATTTCATCGGGATCGTCGAATGCCTCTTCGGGTATCGACCAATAAGGCATAGGTACGGCAGTACCTTTCTTGTTTTCGTATACCCACTGCCGCGCACCGGCTGCGGCGAACTCGGGACCGCTAACCTCGTCCGCCTTCAGCATGATCTCGTTGCGCAGATCGATCGCAATGATCAGTCCCTGATGATAGATACCCTTGCCGCCGAACATACGGCGGATCGATACGGGGCCAAGCCCCTCAAACATCTCCTCGATGCCGGCATTGTCCATCCTTACCCCCTGAGAATACCGCCCGCTGCCGCCACCTCTTCCGGCGTATCCACATCGAGATGCGCCGCAGGGCCGATGTCGATATCGATGATGGGCAAGCCCGAGTTCTCAATGATGGCGCGCGCACCCACATCACCTTGAAGCTCCAGAACTGCAGCGTAGACCGCTCTCGGCAGTATAACCGGATTTCCTCGCTTCCCGCCGGACACCGACCGGATCACCACGTCGCCGCCGGACTCGCGAAACGCAGCGATCAGCATGCCCACATGCTCAGTAGTCACGCCCGGCATGTCAGCCAGCATCACCAAGATACCGTCCTTCGATGCAAGTTCCGGGCTCGAGAAACCGGCGACCAGGGAGCTTGCAATACCGGATGCGTAATCTGGATTGAAACAGGCCGAGATGTTCAGACCGGCCAGCGCCGTTTCCACGTCCTTGCGACGATGGCCCGTGACGACGACGACGGGAGACGCCTGCGAACTCTGCAACATCGTCGCCGTGCGCCGTACCAGAGGTATACCATCGAACTCCGCCAGCAGCTTGTGAAGACCGGCATTCCCCATGCGCCGTGCCTGGCCTGCCGCCAGTAGCAGCGCACCCACCGACAGATCCGCCGTCTTTTTCACGACAGAATCGCGGGGGTTGGGGCGACTGGCGATTTCCATCAGCAGTCCGCCCACTCCCATGCCGGTGATATCGAACGACGTCACGGCCTCGCCCGCCATCAAGCGGCTCAACACCCAATCGAAACCGTTCTCTTTTGGAGAACGTGCGCAGCCGGGGGCGCCAAGCACAGGCACATCCCCGATCCGGCCGAGCACGAGCAGATTGCCGGGATCGACCGGCATTCCGACGTGATGCACTTCTCCGCCGGCCCGGCGGATCGCGGCAGGTATCACGTCGTCTTTGTCTGCCACGGCGGAAGCGCCGAAAACGACAATCATAGCCGGCTCGCTCGTCTCTTGGGCCTTGATCTCCCGAAGAACCTCGGTCAGCCGCTCCGCTGAGTGTGGGATACGGATTTCGCTCGTCAGGCGGCTGCCGGATGTTGCAAGGCGCTGTTCCAGAAGTTTGGCCGTCCGATCCATGACCGACGTCTTCAGCGACGGAAGTTCTGTCGCGACCAATGTCACCGCGCGGGGATGGAAAACCTTCACTTGAAAAGGGGGGGCTCCAGACAGCAGGGCAACGGCCTCCCCGACCCTGTCGCCGCTGACCGCCAGAGGAATGATCTTGACGGTCGCCACCATATCGCCTTCGCGGACCGTGACATGGTCGGCCAGACAGGCGAGCGTCATCGCCGGATCGATCCGGTTCAGTGCGTCGACCACGGTCTTGTCGGCGACGAAGAGACCATCCGCTTTGGCATAGATGTTCACCCGTCCCGTGGTGGCGTCGGAGAAACGCAGATTGTCGGGAACGATGGCATTGGCGATGGCGGCGGCTGCCTGATCTTCAAGCATGTCACCCGGATCGAGCCGCACGGCCACCACGGACGCTACGCCTTCCTGAGATAGCTTGGCTATATCCTCTTTGGACAGAATCCGTCCCTTTGAGATGCGGCCTGAAGGCAGTCGGATGCTGTGCGCCAGCACCACGCCTTCCGCTTCATCGAGGTTGAAGGTTCCGTACTTCATTCCCGATCACCCATCAGTGACAAGATTGCGGCGGCGGAAGGCCTGGACGATCTGAGCGAGAGTGGCAAGGGCGATTTCCGCCGGGCTTGCCGCACCGATATCCAACCCGATCGGAGCGGCAATTCGGGCGATCTCTTCGTCCGTCCGCCCCATTTCCTTCAGCCGCTCCACGCGTTTCGCATGCGTCTTGCGGCTCCCGAGCGCTCCTACATAGAAACAGCCGGCCCTGAGCGCCTCCGACAGGGGAAAGTCATCGATCTTCGGATCGTGCGTAACCGCCGCCAGAGCGGTATAGGCGTCGAGCGGCTGCTCCTTCAGCACGTCCTCCGGCCAATCGGCGACCAGTTCGACGCCACCGAAACGTTCCTCCGTCGCAAACGCGGTACGCGGGTCGATGATCGTCAGATCGTAGCCGGCTACCGGGGCCAAGCGGGCCAGCGCCTGGCTGATATGCACGGCTCCGATCACTACGATACGCGGCGGCGGCAGATGGACATTAAGGAAAAGCGCTCGCCCGTCCATCTCCACTGTCGTCGCTTTGCCGCTTCGGAACGCCTTGGCGACCTCCTCACCGAGCGGACCTGGAACGGGTTCGCCTTCCAGGATCAACCGCACCCCGCTGCCGGAAAGATCGGTTGCGACGACGGCAGCCTTACGGGCCTGCCGAGCAGCGTTAAGCCTTGCGAGCGTTTGAAGCTCCATCAGGCAAGCCTTTCCACATAAACCTTGATCTTGCCTCCGCAGGAGAGCCCGACGCGCCAGGCGGTCTCGTCCGCTACCCCGAACTCGAGCATCTTCGGGACGCCTGACGTGATGACGTCGAGCGCTTCGGTAATGACGGCGCCTTCAACGCAACCGCCGGAGACCGAGCCTTCGAAATTGCCTTCGCCGTCGATGACCAGATGGCTGCCCGACGGGCGCGGCGCCGAACCCCATGTCTCGACCACGGTGGCGATGGCAACGTCGCGGCCGCTTTCTCTCCAGGTCTGCGCGGTCAGCAATGGATCGAGAATTTCAGATGCAGTCATGCGACCCTCCGTGAATGTATATAGCGGCGCGGATCCGCCGATTTCGTGCGGTCATCCGATAATGCGACGGCAAGATCGGCAATCGACTGCAGATTGTGGACGGCCCGGAATTCGTCCACATGCGGCAACATCGCACGAACACCCTGCGCCCTTGCCTCGAAACCCTCGAACCGCAACAGCGGATTGAGCCAGATCAGCCGCCGGCAGGAACGGTGCAGGCGATCCATTTCCTTTTCCAGTTCCTTCACGCCCTCTCGCTCAAGCCCATCGGTGATCAGCAGCACGACAGCCCCCTGGCCAAGCACCCGGCGCGACCAGAGGCGGTTGAATTCGGAAAGCGTCGCGCCGATCCGCGTGCCACCGGACCAGTCGCGCACGGCATCTGTACACCCCGCAAGCGCCTCGTCCGGATCGCGGCGACGCATTTGCCGGGTTACATTGGTGAGCCGCGTACCGAACAGGAAGGTCTGAACCCGCGCCCGCCTTTCGGTAAGCGCATGCAGGAAATGCAGAAAGATGCGCGTATATTGGCTCATCGAGCCGGATATGTCGGCCAGCACCACAAGAGGCGGCGGTGCTTTCTTGCGTTGTCGAAAGCGCGGAAGGATGAGATCGCCCCCACTCCGCATCGCCTGGCGCATGCTGGCGCGCGGATCGATGGTGGGCTGCCGGTTTGATGAGCGGAAGCGCCGCGTCTTGACCTCGTCGAGCGGCAGCACCAGCCTGGTGAGTTCGCGGCGGGCCAGCGCCAGTTCGGTCGCCGTCATCTGGGCAAAATCCATGCCCTTCAGGATTTCGCTGCCGGAGGTGGTGAAGCGCGAGTCGATCTCGATCTCTGGAGGTGCCTTGCGCGTTGTGTCTTTCGGCTGATCGCCGGTCAGTGCATCACCGACTCGCGTCGCGCCCGCCTTCTGCTTTTCTCGCTCATGATGGTCAGGCACTCTGGGCGACATCATCGCAATCATCTTGCCCACGAGGTCGCGCGAGCGCCAGAATATCCGAAATGCTTCGTCAAAGACCGCCTGGTCCTCATGGCGCTTGACAAAAACAGCCGAGAGCGCGGCGTGAAACTCTTCACGCGAGCCAATGCCGATTGCGTCTACCGCAACGATCGCGTCGGCAGCCGCGGCTGGGCCGGTCTTCAGACCGGCTCGACGGAGCACCCGGGAAAAATAGACGAGATTTTCGGCAAGCCGCCCATCCCCCACCGGTACGGGTGGAACGACGATGCCGTCCTGACTTGCGCTCGTCATCATGACCTACACCGCCGCCTGCAGTTCCGCCTTCACCTCGGCAAGAACCCGTTCACCTTCGCCACCCTTGATCCGTGCGATATCGTCCTGATATTTCAGGAGAGTGCCCAGCGTATCGGCAATCGTCTCCGGGTCGAGCGCGATCCGGTCAAGTTCCGTCAACGCCGTCGCCCAGTCGATGGTCTCCGCCACGCCTGGGTTCTTGAAGAGATCGAGCGTTCTGAGTTTCTGGACATAGGCAACCACCTGGCGCGACAAGGTCTCGGCGCATTGCGGAACCTTGCGGCGGATGATCTCGAGTTCCTGCGCCGCGTCCGGGTAATCGACCCAGTGATAAAGACAGCGGCGTTTCAGCGCGTCATGAATTTCGCGGGTCCGATTGGTCGTGATGATGACAATGGGGGGCTCGGAGGCCTTGATCGTGCCAAGCTCGGGGATCGTCACCTGGAAATCGGACAGCACTTCCAGAAGGAAGGCTTCGAAGGCCTCGTCGGTGCGGTCAAGTTCGTCGATCAGGAATACCGGGGCCGGTTGGCCGGGTCGACCAAGGGCCTGCAGCACCGGGCGACGAATGAGATGACGTTCCGAGAAGAGATCGGCCTCCAATCGCTCCCGGCTCTGGATGCCTGTCACCTCCGACAACCGGATATCCAGCATCTGCGCGGGATAGTTCCATTCGTAGACTGCCGAGGAAATGTCCAGGCCTTCGTAACACTGCAAGCGGATCAACGGCCTGCCGAGAGCTGTTGCAAGGGTTTTGGCGATCTCGGTCTTGCCGACGCCAGCCTCGCCTTCGAGAAAGAGCGGGCGCTTCATCTTGAGCGCCAGGAAGATCACCGTCGCAAGAGACCTGCCGGCAAGATAGTCACCGGCGGCAAGAAGCGCGATTGTTTCATCGATCGAGGCGGGCAATGTGCCTGAAGTTCTGTCCGGCATGACTGTACCCCTTCAAACAGCGTTCTAAAGTGTTCGAAAGCCGCGGTCCAGATAGATGAGCGAGGATGCCTCCGGGCCGAAATGGATTGCTTTCACCTCACCGAACATAACAAAGTGCGTAGAGGCCTGCTTGATCTCGGTAAGCCGGCAATCGAACGAGACAATGGCATCTGACAGAACCGGCGCCCCCGTAAAAAGGGTCTTCCAGCTTCCCAGCGAAAACCGCTCATCCGCCGGCACTCCGCTCAAACCGGCAAAGGCGGTCGCCAATCCCTGATGGTGAGCCGCCAGCGAATTCAGCGCAAATCTGCCGCTTTCGGCGAAGATTGCATTATTCGCATTGCTGCTGTTCAGACACACCAGCACACTTGGCGGATTGTCCGAAACCGAACAGGCGGCAGTCACGGTCACGCCGCGCCTGACCCCGTTGAACTCGGTGGTTACCACCTGAACATGGCCGGCATAACGCGCCATACCGTTGCGATAAAGGACGGGATCGAGAAAAGGCTGGTCCGTCAAAGGCATCTCCAGGGGCCACGTCCCTCATCACTCCCTTGATATGGTGACAAAAATACTTGATGTCCACGGGAGCAGCGGGTTTTTACATCCTATAGCCGATTCTCTTTGACGGCTGCGACGAGAAAGCTAAATGTGGCCCCCAAGGGCAAGATCCAAGGAAAAGCATGACAGCACGACGTTTTGTTATCGCCGGAGTGCTAGCTTCGTTTCTGGGATACGGATCGGCATCGGCTGCGGTGATCGGTGTCGTTGCCCCGCGTTCCGGCCCCTATGCTTCGCTTGGAAATCAGGTTTTTCAAGGCGCGCGCGCTGCCTCCGAAGCTACGGGGGATACGATCGTCGAGGTCGAGGAAAGCTGCGAGGAAAGCGGTGGCGCAAATGTGGCCCGGAGCCTCGCTGAGGCCAAGGCCGTAGCCGCGATAGGTTTCCTGTGCGTAGAGACCCTCACGACTGCACTGCCGCAACTGAAGGCAGCGCAGATTCCGGCCATAAGCATTTCCGTCCGCTCAAAGATCCTGATGGAGGACACGCTGCGCAATGGCTGGCCTTTCTATCGAATGGCGCCAGTTGAAGGCGATGAGGCGGAAAAGCTCTCCGAGATCATCCTCGACCTATGGAAAGCGGAGCCGATTGCATTTGTCGAAGACGGCACCATCTATGGCCGCGAGCTTGCAAGTGCGATCCGCCAGAAGCTCGAACCGGCAGGCATAACACCGGTCTTTTCCGACACTTTTCGGCCCGGTCAGGAGCAACAGGTGGCGCTGGTGCGTCGTGTCGCAAAGGCCGGAGCAACCCGGGTCTTCGTCGGCGGCGACCGCAACGACGCAGCAATCATAGCGCGCGATGCCGCGTCGGAAAATCTTCAGCTTGTACTTATGGGTGGCGATGCCCTGAGGGCTGCAAACCGTCCGGTGCCGCTCCGCGAAGGCGTCCTCGCTATCGCCCTTCCCGACTACGCCGCACTACCTTCCGCAGTTGCAGCCGTTGCGGCCTTGCAGGCGAAAAACATCGATCCGGACGGCTACATGCTGCCATCCTATGCCGCCGTGGAGCTTGCGCACGAGGCGGTTTCCATAGCGGCGAACCAGCCCCTGACTGGAGTTATAGGCAGGAGTTCATTCAACACCGCGATCGGTCCGATCACCTTCGACGAAGGGCATGAACTGAAGGAAAATCCGTTCCGTCTGCTCGAATGGCGCGGGACATCTTTTGTTCTGGTTCATCCTGCGACCGAGTGACGATTGTCCCCCCAACCGGCTGATGCTAAGGGTCGCGAAAAACTTGGAGACCTCCGCTGATGACCCTGCCGATCCGCATAGCGCCGTCCATTCTCGCCGCCGATTTCTCAAAGCTCGGGCAAGAGGTGCGCGATGTCGTCGATGCGGGAGCCGATTGGGTCCATCTCGACGTCATGGACGGGCATTTCGTACCGAACATCTCGTTCGGACCTGATGTCATCAAGTCGCTGCGGTCCTACACGTCGGCGTTCTTTGACTGCCACCTGATGATCTCTCCGGCCGACCCCTATCTCGAGGCGTTTGCCAAGGCGGGCTGTGACGGCATCACCGTCCATGCCGAAGCTGGTCCGCACCTGCATCGTTCGCTGCAGACGATCCGCGCCCTCGGGAAGAAGGTAGGCGTCACTCTCAATCCCGCGACACCACTCGCGGCAATAGAGAATGTTCTCGATGACGTCGATCTGATCTTGATCATGAGCGTCAACCCCGGCTTCGGCGGCCAGAAGTTCATCCCGGCAATGACCGAAAAGATCCGCGCGGCCAGGGCCCTGATCGGCGGCAGACCGATCGAGCTCGAAGTCGACGGCGGCATTACGGCCGACACCATCGGCGCGGCGACGGCAGCCGGCGCCAATGTCTTCGTCGCCGGCTCCGCAGTTTACAAAGGCGACGGAATCACAGCCTATCGAGAGAATATTGCGCGGCTCAAGGCCGCCGCCGAGAATGGACGAAGATGATGTCTAGCTTGCGGTATTCGCTATTGGCATGCGCTGCAATGTTCTTTGCAGATACGACATCCGCGGCCGATATCGCAAGCATCCAGCCGATCGGCTTTTCTGCCGATGGCCACACATTTGCCTATGAAGAATACGGCATCCATGATGGATCCGGTTTTCCCTATGCGAATATCTATGTTCTCGATCTCACCAACGATACCTTTCTTCCCGGAACACCGTTTCGAGTGCGTCTGGAGCAGGATGACGCGACAATTGCAAAGGCCCGCTGGCGTGTCCGCAACGACGCCGGAGCGGTGATCGAGAGCCACGAACTTGCCAATCATCCCGCAGAGTTTGTCGCTTTCAACCCGGCCACGGAGGTTGACGCAGATCCGCACCGGCTGCGTTACTTGAGCGTTGCGGCGCTCCCGGCGATCGGCAAGCCGAACACGCTCGTACTCGAGGAACTTCCGCAGCCTCTCGATCCGCGCTGCGAGGGTCTGATATCCCGGACCGTTGCATTTCGTCTGCGCTTTACAGAACGCGACGGAATGCCGGCTGACGAGATTGTCCACGAAGATCGGCACATTCCTCTTTCTCGCAACTGTGTCGGCGGCTATCGGCTGGGTGGGATCGTCAGCGGATCCTCGGGCGGAAGTACGCCCGTGGAAGTGGCTCTGGTCATGGTCTTGAGCGCCGGCTTCGAAGGGCAAGATGGACGCTGGATTGCCATCCCGCTGAATACGCCTCGCTGACTGTCCATCACCCGCCGGAAAACTTGAGCTCACGCCCGCTTCTTGCTACAGCGGCGCCAATACTCTTTTAGGAAACAGAAACCAATGATCCCGCGTTATTCCCGGCCCGAAATGGTCGCCATCTGGTCGCCCGAAACCAAATACCGCATCTGGTTCGAAATCGAGGCGCATGCTTGCGACGCTCTTGCCGCGATCGGCGTGATCCCCAAGTCGGCGGCTGAGACCATCTGGGAAAAAGGAGGCAAGGCGGAATTCGACGTCGCACGCATCGACGAGATCGAGGCGGTCACGAAACATGACGTCATCGCCTTTCTGACGCATCTTGCGGAGTTCGTGGGGCCCGACAGCCGTTTCGTGCATCAGGGCATGACATCTTCCGACGTCCTTGATACCTGCTTCAACGTACAACTCGTCCGCGCGACCGACCTGCTGCTTTCTGATATCGACAAGCTGCTTGAAGCTTTGAAACGCCGTGCATTCGAGCACAAGGACACGGTCACCATCGGCCGCAGCCACGGCATTCACGCAGAGCCCACGACCTTTGGCGTCAAGCTCGCCCAGGCCTATGCAGAATTCGACCGGAACAAGACCCGGCTCCTCGAAGCGCGCGATGAGATCGCTACTTGTGCGATCTCTGGAGCAGTCGGCACCTTTGCCAATATCGATCCACGGGTGGAGGAACACGTCGCGGCGGCCATGGGACTGAAGCCAGAGCCGGTTTCGACGCAGGTTATCCCACGCGATCGGCATGCCATGTATTTTGCCACCCTCGGCGTTATTGCGTCGTCGATCGAGCGCCTCGCAATCGAAATCCGTCACCTGCAGCGTACGGAAGTCCTCGAAGCCGAAGAATATTTCTCCCCAGGTCAGAAGGGTTCTTCGGCAATGCCGCATAAACGCAATCCGGTGCTGACCGAGAACCTGACGGGTCTGGCCCGTATGGTCCGCTCCTATGCGCTGCCTGCGATGGAAAATGTGGCGCTGTGGCACGAGCGGGATATTTCCCACTCGTCCGTCGAGCGGATGATTGGACCGGATGCGACTGTTACGCTTGATTTCGCACTGGCGCGCATGACCAGCGTAATCGACAAGCTGCTCGTCTATCCCGAGAATATGATGAAGAATATGAACAAGTTCCGCGGGCTTGTTCATTCTCAAAGGGTGTTGCTTGCCCTTACACAAGCTGGCGTTTCACGCGAGGATGCCTATCGCCTCGTGCAGCGCAACGCCATGAAGGTTTGGGAGGAAGGTAAGGACTTTCTGGAAGAGCTGCTCGGCGACGAGGAAGTCCGTGCGGCGCTCACCGAAGAGGATATCCGCGAAAAATTCGATCTCGGTTATCACACCAAACACGTCGATACGATCTTCAGCCGTGTCTTTGGCTGATAGCTAATAGCGCCTTTTGCAAAGCCCTTGGCCGCAGCTCCGCGACCAGGGGCTCTTTTCATCTTTGGGCCGGGACCGAAGGAGATACCACGAGCTTGCGATAAAGATGCCAGGTCGAATGACCGAGGATGGGCATGATGACCGCCAGCCCTGCGAAGATCGGAATCGTCCCGATGACTAGCAAGGCGGCCACGATCAGTCCCCACAGGGCGACCGGCACAGGGTTGGCAATTGTTGCCCGCACACTCGTGTCGATCGCAGCCGCCGCCCCGACGTCCCGGTCGAGCATCAGTGGAAACGCGACCACCGTCGTCGCCAGGACTACCACTGCGAAAAGGAAGCCAGCCAGGTTTCCCCACAATATCAGCGCCATGCCTTGAGGGGTCGTCATAACCTCATTGAAGAAAGCCGAGAACGAACTCGGCGGCACGTCGCCGAAATAGGCGGCGTAGATCGACTGTGCGACCAGGAGCCATGATATGAAAAGCACGAACAGGAAAAAGCCGACGGCCAGAATGGACGGCAATGCCGGCGATCGCAGCACACTGAAGGCGTGCCGCCACGAACTGTCTTCGCCATTTTCGCGCCGGCGGCTTATTTCATAGAGGCCGAGCGCCGCCACCGGTCCGAGCAGGGCAAAACCCGACATCAGCGGGAAAAGCAGGGGCAGCAGATTGGCACCCGCGCTCCAGGCCATCAGGAATACACCGGCGAGCGGGTAGATCAGACACAAGAACACGTAGTGCGAAGGCTTTTCGCGAAAATCGCTCCAGCCCATTCTGAGCGCTTCGGTGATGTCTGCAATCCCGATCTTTCGGATTGCCGGGCGCGCAAAACCGCTGTCCGCTCCGGCCATGATATGAAACGCCGTCATAAGGTTCTCCTCCTCAGCCTAGCTTTCCGCACGCTGCAGCATTTCGAGCCAAGAGGTGACCGCAGCGGCATTTACTCACATGAGAGCCCGCATGGGGAAACGGGATCAGAGGTGCACTAAACCGATCGACGAGCTATGTACGTCCGACGAAAAAGAGCCGACACGCTTCGCAAGGTAACCGGCGCCGATATTCTAGCAAAATTTTCTGCATATGTCGCCTCTCACTTGACTTCGATCATTTTGCTACTCAAATCGCGTTCTCATGAAAGCCTCTGAAGCCGATATCCTGATCATCCCGGGCTATACCAATTCCGGTCCCCACCATTGGCAGAGCCGCTGGGAGGCAAAGCTCAAGACAGCCCGACGCGTCGAACAAGCGGAATGGTCGAAGCCGGTGCGCGACGATTGGGTTGCTCGCGTTGCCGAAGAGGTGAACGCCTCAAGCCGTCCCGTGGTGCTGGTGGCCCATTCACTCGGAATCCCGTCTGTCATCCACGCAATTCCGCATTTCAGAAACACCATCGCGGGCGCTTTTTTCGTGGCTCCGCCTGAAGTCGACAATCCCGCCATACGGCCCAAACACCTGATGACTTTTGGTCCCTATCCGCGCGATCCTCTTCCCTTTCCTTCCTTGACTGTCGCCAGCCGCAACGACCCATTCGGCTCCTTCGAACACGCCGACGATATTGCCTCCGCGTGGGGTTCGCTGCTCGTTGATGCTGGCTATGCCGGTCATATCAACGCGGAGTCGGGCCACGGGCCGTGGCCGGAAGGAACAATGGTATTTGCCCAATTCCTGAGCCGCTTGAGACCTTAGGCGCGAATTGAATGAAGCCCTCCGGAATTTCAGGTGCAGCAATTCGGACGGCAATCTTAAGTAGAATTTAATTGACTTTTGCTAACTTGCGCTCTCCCCAGCACCGAGCCAGGCAGCGCACAGATGCCGTCAAATGTTCTTTCAAGCCCTCTGAACTTCGGCAGCGGAGTTGATATCAGCGTGCTTGAAACGGTCTTTGAGGTTCTTCCCTTTGCGATGGCTGCAATCGATGACGCCGGTCTGCTGCTATTTGCCAACGCCGCGTTTCGAAGCGAATGGATCGGCGACAGTTGCCAACCGAGGTTTTTCGCAGATTTTGTTCACACGCAGGACCGCTCGACCTTTAGCCAAAAGCTCGACGATCTGGTCGCCTGTCTCACACCCCAAAGGCTGGAAGTCCGACTCGACAAATCCGAAGCTGCGAGCCGAGCGGCACTCGTCTCGTTGGCGCCACTCGCCACTGCCTTTAACGGACAGACAGTCATTGCCGTCCTCTTGTCGGATATTACCGAACAGAAGCGACACATCGAGAATCTCGCCGAACGCGAAAGTCGCTGGAACAATGCTCTTGTGAGTTCGGTCTCGGGTGTATGGGATCATAACTACGCCACCGGCCAGAAATACTACTCGCCCGTGTGGCGGCAGATCCGCGGAATGTCTCCAGAAGATCCGCTTGCTGCGAGTACGCAGGCCTGGCTGGAACTGGTGCATCCGGATGATCGGGCTCATGTGGTTCATGCGATGGAACGCCAAAATGCGGGCGACCCAGCCTTTGCCGTTTTTGAATATAGGGAGCTCCACAAACAGGGTCACTGGATATGGATCGAATGCCGGGGCGCATGTGTCGAATGGGATGCCCGCGGCAATGCCACGCGCGTCGTCGGTACTGACACTGACATAAGCGCCCGCAAGGCAGCCGAAGAGGCTATGGCGCGCATGTCGCGCCGGCTGGATATGGCTTTGGAAATTTCAGGCATAGGCGTTTACGAATCCGACTTTGATACCGGCGAAGTCGACTGGGACGAGCGGATGTTCCGGATCTACGGACTGGAAAAAAGTGAGACCGTGGTGATTGGCGGACTATGGGAAAGCCTTCTTCACCCTGATGATGCAGAGCGCGTCCAGGCGAATGTTCGCAGACACCTCGCCAGGCCCGAGCGCTTTTCCGACGAGTACAGGGTCGTCCTCCAGAACGGCTCCGAGCGTGTTATCCGCACCCGCACCATGCCATTCATCGATGGCAACGGTCACCAGAAGATGGTCGGGGCCAATTGGGATGTGACGGCCGACGTGATGCTGCATCGCGAGCTCGAACGGGCCAAAATGCTTGCCGAGGCCCGCAATCGGGATCTCGAAGCCGCTCGCAGCCGCATCGAACACAACGCGATGCACGACTATCTGACGGATCTGCCCAACAGACGGTACCTGGATGAGATGCTGGACCACATGGCAGCCGAGTGCGGCCGCAACGGGCATGGCCTGGCTATCTTGCATATCGACCTCGACCGCTTCAAACAAATCAACGACACGCTTGGCCACAGCGCCGGCGATGCGATGCTGAAACACACCGCGACCGTCCTGAAAAACACTGTTCGCAAGGGTGATTTCGTGGCCCGCATCGGGGGCGATGAATTCGTCATCCTGTCAAACTTCCAGGGATCACCGCGCAAGCTGTCCAATCTTGCGGAACGCATTATCAAGGAGCTACGCAAGCCTGTTTTATATGAAGGTCATGACTGCCGCTTCGGCGCGAGTGTCGGTATCGCTTGTGAAACAGGACCTATATTCGACGCCCGCCATCTTCTTCTCAACGCCGATATCGCACTCTACCGGGCCAAGAACCAGGGCCGCAACCGTCATGAGTTTTTCTCTGCGGAGACCCAGAACGAGATCATCAGCATCAAACGTCTGTCCGATGAAATTTTGCTAGGCCTCGAACGCAACGAATTCATCCCCTTCTACCAACCCCAATTCGATGCCACGACCCTTGAGATCGCCGGGGTGGAAACGCTCGCACGATGGATGCATCCGGAGCACGGGATGTTGTCGCCGGATAAATTTCTCGAAACCGCCGAAGAGTTGGATGCGGTGGCCTCGATCGACGCGATAATTCTCGACAAGGCGCTCGCGGATTTTCGCGCATGGCGGCGTGACGGCATCTCGATACCGAAACTCTCGGTCAACGTTTCCTACCGTCGGCTGCACGATCCGTCGCTGTCGCGAAAGCTGAAGAAGCTGAAGATCGAGCCCGGCACCGTCTCGTTCGAGCTGTTGGAATCGATATTCCTCGACGAGTGCGACGATCGCGTCCTGAAGAACCTGTCCCGGCTCAGGAAACTCGGCATCGATATCGATATCGACGATTTCGGCACGGGACATGCGTCAATCATCGGCCTCATTCGACTGTGCCCTCGGGCCCTGAAGATCGATCGCCAACTGGTACGCCTCGTCTCTCAATCGCAAGAGCAAAGAAAGCTCGTAGGTTCGATCATCGAAATCGGTAAGTCACTAAACATTCGAGTCATCGCCGAAGGCGTGGAGACACCCGAGCATATACGGATCCTGCGCGATCTCGGATGCGACGTTCTACAGGGCTACGCACTCGCAAGGCCGATGCCCGGGCCTGCGATTGCCGATTTCATTCGGTCGGACAAATGGCGAGCCCGCGGCCCGATCCCGCGATCTTGATAAGAAGACTTTGCGGCCACGGAATCTTCAGCCCAATAGCTCAAAGCCCCGCGCCCGATCGGCGCGGCTTTGTCTTCACCTCAATAAATGAGACTTACTGCTCTTCGATCTGCTTTACGGCATCAGCGAGCAGATCGATCATCTTCACCCGAATATCCTGGTCGGAGACGGAAATGCCGGCTGCATCGAAATCACCGCGCAGCTTACGGAAAACATCCTCGTCACCCGCCTCTTCGAAATCGGCGACGACCACTTCCTTGGCATAGGCTTCCGCGTCCGCTTTGCTGAGCAGACCGGCAGCCCAAAGGCCGATGAGCTTGTTGCGGCGGGCGAGCGCCTTGAATTTCAGCTCCTGATCGTGGGCGAACTTGTTTTCGAAGGCTTTTTCGCGATCACTGATGCCGCTCATTTCGGGTCTCCCAAGCTGGACTTTTGCCCTGCCCCCTTAATCAAAAGAGGAACGAAGCGCAATTGGCCGAGATCGATTCAGGCTCGTTGGCAGACGAAATCCCGATGCAAAATTGACCGAAACCAAACTCTTCCTGAACGAGACGGTCGTTGTCGCAGGTGATCCGTTATAAACGGCTGGTGCGCTGCGCCGAAATCATGACGCAATTTGATGGCTATGTCCTCTGGAACTTTGTGGTCGAGGGTCAACAGGTAGGCGCGATTGACCGTACCGCTCTATTGCGAGGCGTTAACCGGCCAAGGCTCAATTCGGAGCGCGAAAAGTGTGCACCCCCGCTTTTCCTGTTTATTGCCGCCCTTTTTGCTCGGCATTGGCGATGGCTGAAATACAAGCTTCAGGAATCCCTGTACTCTGGCCGGCAGATGATTCCTGATAGTGCTTTACGCAAAACCTTCGCCCCATAAAGCTTTTGGAGGCCTGCATTGTGAAACGCTTTCTTTTCCGATAAGGGACCGCTCAAACATCATCCATCGCGCCCGCGAGCGGCGCCAACAACGAGACAAGAAACTATGAACCGTCGCCGCCGTATCTACGAAGGCAAGGCCAAGATCCTGTATGAAGGCCCTGAACCCGGCACGCTGATCCAATTCTTCAAGGACGATGCCACCGCTTTTAACAAAAAGAAGCATGACGTCATCGACGGCAAGGGCGTACTCAACAATCGTATCTCCGAGTACATCTTCACCCATCTGAACAAGATCGGCATTCCCACGCATTTCATCCGCCGGCTGAACATGCGCGAGCAGCTCATCAAGGAAGTGGAAATCATTCCCCTCGAGATCGTCGTGCGCAATGTTGCCGCCGGATCACTTTCGAGCAGGCTCGGTATCGAAGAGGGCACGGTCCTTCCCCGCTCGATCATCGAATTCTACTACAAGTCCGATGCGCTCGCCGATCCAATGGTTTCCGAAGAGCACATCACCGCATTCGGCTGGGCGAACCCCGCTGAACTGGACGATATCATGGCGCTTGCAATTCGCGTCAACGACTTCCTCTCCGGCCTGTTCCTCGGGGTCGGAATTCAGCTTGTCGACTTCAAGATCGAATGCGGCCGCCTCTTCGAAGGCGACATGATGCGCATCATCCTCGCCGATGAAATTTCGCCGGATAGCTGCCGCCTCTGGGACATCGAGACCAGGGAGAAGATGGACAAGGATCGTTTCCGCCGCGATATGGGCGGCCTTTTGGAAGCCTATTCGGAAGTAGCGCGCCGTCTCGGCATCATCAACGAAAACGAACCGATCCGGGGCACGGGTCCGGTTCTGGTCAAGTAAATTCGGGGGTTAGATCAGTGATCAAGGCACGCGTGACGGTCACGCTGAAGAATGGCGTTCTGGACCCGCAGGGCAAGGCGATCGAAGGCGCACTCGGCAGTCTCGGGTTTGCCGGGGTAGGCCATGTGCGGCAGGGCAAGGTCTTCGACATCGAACTCGACGGTGCCGACAAGGCCAAAGCCGAGGCCGATCTGAAGGCCATGTGCGAAAAGCTCCTCGCCAATACGGTGATCGAAAACTACGCGATCTCCCTCGACTAAGACGCGGATTCGGCGCTGCAGGCGCCGGATCGATATCTGCAACTGCCTCGGAACCGGATACTTTCGAGGCCATTGAGGTTGAAACGCCCCATGAAATCCGCCGTCGTCCAGCTTCCCGGTCTCAATCGCGACCGCGACATGATTGCCGCCCTCACCAAGATTTCCGGCAGGGCGCCGATCACCGTCTGGCAGACGGAGACCGAAATTCCCGATGTTGACCTGATCGTTATTCCAGGCGGCTTTTCCTATGGCGATTATCTGCGCTGCGGTGCGATCGCCGCCCGCATGCCGGTCATGCAGGCCATCAAGGAAAAGGCCGATAGAGGCGTCAAGGTGCTGGGTGTCTGCAACGGCTTCCAGATCCTCGTCGAGGCAGGCATGCTGCCCGGAGCGCTGATGCGCAACTCGTCGCTGAAGTTCGTCTGCAAGGAAGTGAAGCTCGAGGTGGTGAATGCCGAAACGGATTTCACCCGTGCTTACGAAAAGGGCCAGGTGATCCGCTGCCCCGTCGCCCATCACGACGGCAATTACTTTGTCGATTCCAAACTGTTGTCCTCTCTGGAAGACAATGGGCAGGTCGTCTTCCGCTATGCAGAGGGCACAAATCCGAACGGCTCCTTGAGTGACATCGCAGGCGTCATGAACCGCAGCGGCAATGTGCTCGGCATGATGCCGCATCCGGAGAACCTGATCGAAGCCGCACACGGTGGCAGTGACGGGCGCGGCATCTTTGCCTCTGCGCTGGACGTGGTGGCCGCCACCGCCTGACGTTGTCGTCTCCTGCTCGACGACTGGATATCCTGATTTCACCTTAGGACGTTATGATGGCCCCCTCCATCCGCCTTCACGTGGTACTCGCCGTCTCGGCCCTCGGCCTTCTGCTTTCCGCATGCCAGTCGGAGCGCCCGGCATCCGGCCCGAATCGCGCCGCATTGCCGACGATGGAACGCGTCGCGCTTGCGGCAAACTCGTGCTGGTTCAAATCCGGAGACGCAGCGTTCAAGCCATACCGGTTGGCGCCTGAGTTGAACTCCTTCTCCGGCCGCCCTCGCATCCTTGCAGTTCCGCGCAATAGTCCGGAATCGCGACCTGTCCTCGTCGTCCAGGCGGAAGGCAATCCTGCCCGTCTCGACGCTTTCGGACCGCTGATGGGTACTGCCGACGGCGAACGAATCAAGCGCGACGTTCTGCGCTGGGCCGGCGGCACAAGCGGCTGCTGAACCGGGCAAATCTCCTGCACTCGCGACCTGTTGCAGAGCTGCACCGAACCGCATGAATCTTTACGTTTTTTCGCCGCAATTCATAACAACCAATTAAGGTTGCTGGACGGCTATCGCCTCTCGCTGTACCACTTCCGCTTGGGAGAATGCGAGCGCCAACGCGTATCGTATTGACCGCGAGCCAGTGGTCCGCATGAAGGGCGATAGGAATGAACAAAGCACTGTTGGGTTGCGTCGTCGGGACCGTCTTGACGGCGTCCGCCATATCATCGGCGGCGCTGGCCCAGGAACGCCTCTTCGACGAAGTCCGTATCGGCCTCTCCGGATCAATCCATGACAAGAAGACGTTCGAACCAGGGCTTTTCCCTTCCGCCACAGTCTTTTTCGACCCGTTCGATCAACGACACGCCGAAAGCTTCCTTGATCATATGCTGCGTCCAAGGGTGCATGTCGGCGCGATCGTGTCGACCTCCGGCGGCGCCAATCAGGTTTTTGCGGGCTTTACCTGGACCGCCAATGTCACCGACAAACTCTTCATCGATCTCGGTTTCGGCGGCTCGCTTACCGATGCAAGCCTCGATAATCCCAACGATCGGCCGAATGTAGGTTGCCGTGCCCAGTTTCATGAATCAGCCGCCGTGGGTTACAACATAACGGAAAACTGGCGCGTTCTCGCCACGATCGAACATTCCTCCAATGCGGATATTTGCGACCAGAACGATGGCCTTTCCTACGCCGGCATAGCGGTCGGTTACAAGTTCTGACGGATCACACGTCCCGTTGAAGAATGAAGCGCCGCGTTGCGGCGCTTTTTTTGTCCCGGATATACTTAGCCTGTCACCTTGCAAGGCAGCATTTTCCTGTCGCACCTTTCGGCGACATAGGCTAAAGAGCGCCAAAGCTTGGCCCTGTCATCCAGAGTAGATCATGACCATTCCGAACAGCATCGCGATCACCCCTGAACTCGTCGCCTCCCATGGCCTCAAACCGGACGAGTACCAGCGTATTCTCGATCTGATCGGCCGCGAGCCGACCTTTACGGAACTCGGCATCTTCTCGGCCATGTGGAACGAGCACTGCTCCTACAAATCCTCGAAGAAGTGGCTGCGGACATTGCCGACCAAAGGTCGCCGCGTCATCCAGGGGCCGGGCGAAAATGCGGGCGTGGTGGATATCGACGACGGCGATTGTGTCGTCTTCAAGATGGAGAGCCATAACCATCCCTCCTATATCGAGCCCTATCAAGGCGCGGCTACCGGCGTCGGCGGCATTCTCCGCGACGTCTTCACCATGGGCGCGCGACCGGTTGCGGCCATGAATGCACTTCGATTCGGTGCACCGGATCATCCGAAGACCAAACACCTGGTCTCGGGCGTCGTCGCCGGCGTCGGAGGTTATGGCAATTCCTTCGGCGTGCCGACGGTGGGCGGCGAAGTGGAATTCGATCCGCGCTACAATGGCAACATCCTGGTCAACGCGTTCGCGGCCGGCCTCGCCCGCACCGATGCCATCTTTTATTCCAAAGCTGAAGGCGTCGGTCTGCCGGTGGTCTATCTCGGAGCAAAGACGGGGCGCGACGGGGTCGGTGGCGCGACGATGGCATCCGCCGAATTCGACGAGTCGATCGAAGAAAAACGCCCGACCGTGCAGGTCGGCGACCCCTTTACCGAAAAGTGCCTGCTGGAAGCCTGCCTCGAACTGATGGGAACCGGCGCAGTCATCGCCATTCAGGACATGGGAGCCGCGGGCCTTACCTGTTCCGCGGTCGAGATGGGTGCAAAGGGCGATCTCGGTATCGAACTGGACCTGGATAAGGTTCCGGTGCGCGAAGACCGCATGTCCGCCTATGAGATGATGCTCTCGGAGAGCCAAGAGCGCATGCTCATGGTGCTGAAGCCGGAGAAGGAAAAGGAAGCCGAGGCAATATTCCATAAGTGGGGCCTCGATTTCGCAATCGTCGGCAAGACGACGGACGACCTGCGCTTTCGCATCCTGCATCAGGGCGAGGAAGTGGCGAACCTGCCGATCAAGGAACTGGGAGACGAGGCGCCGGAATATGACCGCCCCTGGATCCAGTCGAACGGCCGCGCTCCCCTTCCCGCATCGCAAGTTGCCGCACCGGCAGACTACAATGACGCCTTGTTGAAGCTCGTCGGCTCGCCGAACCAGTCCAGCCGCCGCTGGGTGTGGGAACAGTATGACACGCTGATCCAGGGCAATTCGCTGCAGCGTCCCGGTGGCGATGCCGGCGTGGTACGCGTCGACAACCATCCGACGAAAGCCCTCGCCTTTTCCTCCGACGTCACGCCCCGCTATGTCGAGGCCGATCCCTTCGAAGGCGGCAAGCAAGCTGTCGCCGAATGCTGGAGAAATATCTGCGCGACCGGCGCGGAACCGCTCGCCGCCACCGATAATCTCAATTTCGGCAATCCGGAAAAGCCTGAGATCATGGGCCAGTTGGTCGGTGCCATCAAGGGTATAGGTGAAGCCTGCAAGGCGCTCGATTTCCCCATCGTATCCGGCAACGTGTCGCTCTACAACGAGACGAATGGCATCGCGATTCTTCCGACGCCGACAATCGCTGGTGTCGGCCTGCTGCCCGACTGGCAGAAGATGGCGAAGATCGGCTCGGCCAGTGAAGGCGATCGGCTGATCATGATCGGGACCGACGGCAGCCACCTTGGCTCCTCGATCTACCTGCGCGATATCCTCGACACGATCGACGGTCCGCCGCCGGAAGTCGATCTCGCCGCCGAACGCCGCAATGGCGAATTTGTCCGGTCCATGATCCGCAACGGTCAGGTCACCGCCTGCCACGACATTTCCTCGGGCGGACTTGCCCTTGCTTTGGCAGAAATGGCGATGGCATCGGGTAAAGGCATGAAGGTCAGCCTCAAGGAACAGCGCGGACCGGCGCATGCTCTTCTCTTCGGTGAAGATCAGGCACGTTACGTGATCGCCGTGTCGGCTGACTTGGCCAACTTCGTGCAGGCGAGCGCAGAGAGCACAGGCGTACCATTCCGGCTGCTCGGAACAGTGACCGGGAAAAATCTGATTGTCGATGAGCTTCTCGATGTCTCAGTCACCGACCTTGTGAACGCCAACGAAAGCTGGTTTCCACAATTCATGGCCTGAACCAACTGAATTCCAGCGACAATTCTCCAGAGACAACAGCGAAATCCGCTGTTGTCTCTGATATTTATGGCTCCGCAGGGATTGATGGACTCGATCCTGCCGCGTAAAAATCCATGTTTACGAACTGGATATCACGCGAAAAATGCACACACGGATCCTGGCCTGGTTGCGGTCGTCAGGCCCCACCTGGCAATACAAGCGCATCTGGCTTGACGCGCTCATCGTTACACTTTGCCTGAACGCCCTCGCTTGGCTGATCTTCGCAAAGCTGGGAATGCCCACTTCCGTGATCTTCGCAGAGGACGGCCCGATCGAGGATCTGCAATCCTTGTCGCTGGCGATCACCGCATTGCTGGGGATCGTTGCAGCCACAAAGACACGCATATTGGCTCGCTTCGTCGCCACTGCTTTAACTTGTATTTCAGTCGTCTTCTTTGCTCGCGAGATGCCAATATGCCGTGGAAGTGTGACAGTTTATTGCGTCTCGAAGACGTGGCTGCCGATTATTATCGCAGCAGCTGTTCTGATCCTACTGATCGCGACGATCGTTTTCGAGTATCGTCACAGAGGTGGCATCTCCCGCGCCATTCATCCCCGCCTCTCATGGCCGTTGGGGTTCGCAGCCGTGGTACTCGGTCTCAGCCAGCTTGCCGAGCAACTGGACATCGTGGTGATGGAAGAAAGTCTCGAATCCTATGGCTTCATGATTCTCACTTTCAGTGCTGCCTGGATTTTCCGCTTTTCGAGAAGTCAGCAGGTCGAACCGCTTGGAAAACGCGCCAAGGCGAGCCTCACCCGGTTCAAGCACTCGCTCTCGAATCATTGAGCTTCAGAGGCATCTGAAATCTGAGGTTTTCCGCTATCCCGCTTTGACCGAAGAACGGGTTTGGGGCACTCTCTCCTAAAAAAGGTCCGCATGAGTCTGCGGAGGAGAAAAGGAATACATCATGGCAATGCGACCCGGTGAAATCGAAGATCTGATCAAGGCAGGCATTCCAGGTGCCAGGGTGACAATTCGGGACCTCGCCGGCGATGGCGATCACTACGCAGCCGAGGTGGTGGCGGAGCAGTTCCGCGGCAAAAGCCGCGTGCAACAGCATCAGATGGTCTACGAGGCGCTGAAGGGCAATATGGGCGGAGTTTTGCACGCTTTGGCTCTACAGACATCAGCTCCCGCAGATTGAGCTGACGATGCCCGACCTTATCAAGGAGATCATCACGGGCGTGGTGGAAAATGTCGTGAAGGAGCTTCTGAAGAAGTCCCACGGTCGCACAACCACCAAGCGGAAAAAACGACAGACGCGATCTGCTTCGACCGGCCGCTTCGTCAAGAAAACATCCCGCGCCACACGGCCGGCCCGGAAACAGGTTAGCCGCCGGCGCACCGCTGCAAGCCGCAGCAAGCAGCGCAGTCGCTAGATACGCCTCGCAGGCCATACCGAGGTTATTCCGCTGGAATTCCACCGGCCACATTGCTATTTAGGGAAGATAACGCAGCGCAGCGGTCCTTGAAACCGCATGTGAAAGGATATGACATGAGCGGAATTAACGAATTCATCGACAACGAAGTGAAGACGAACGACGTCGTTCTCTTCATGAAGGGCACGCCCCAGTTCCCGCAGTGTGGCTTCTCGGGCCAGGTCGTTCAGATTCTCGACTATCTGGGTCTGGACTATAAGGGTGTAAATGTGCTCGCCGACGCGGACATTCGCCAGGGCATCAAGGATTATTCCAACTGGCCCACCATTCCGCAGCTTTATGTCAAGGGCGAGTTCGTTGGCGGTTGCGATATCGTCCGCGAGATGTTCCAGTCGGGCGAGCTGCAGAGCCATCTCCAGGAGCAGGGAATCTCCGTTCGCGGCGCAGCATGAATGCGCCGGGCGACGCCCCAGATTTTTGAGAATGAATTTCAAGGCGCCGCTCCCACGGCGCCTTTCCCATTGTTTAGGAAAGTGCTGTGACAAATTTTTCACAAACGGCCGTTGATCGCTTGCGCGGCATGAGCCGGCCCGAGTTCATAGCAATGATGGCTATGCTGATGGCTCTCAACGCGCTTGCCATCGACATCATGCTTCCGGGACTTCAAGAGATTGGCGCCTCGCTCGGCGTCGAAAGCGAAAACCACCGGCAATATGTGGTTTCTTCCTATATTTTTGGACTCGGTGTCGCCCAGCTCCTGTATGGACCGCTCTCCGACCGCTTTGGCCGGCGCATACCCATGCTGTTCGGCATCGGAATCTATGTCGTCTGCTCGATCGGCATCATCGTCGTTCCCTCCTTCGCCACGATGCTTATCCTGCGCTTCATCCAGGGCGCTGGCGCCGCTGCTACGCGTGTCATCACCATCTCCATCGTCCGCGACGTTTATGGCGGTCGTGCGATGGCGGAAGTCATGTCGCTTATCATGATGGTGTTCATGATCGTACCGATCATCGCCCCCGGAACCGGACAGGTCATCATGTTCTTCGGCGAATGGCACCTGATCTTTGCGTTCATAGCGGTCATTTCGCTTGCCATGGGCTTCTGGATGTATGTCCGCCTGCCCGAGACTCTTGATTCCGCCGACGTCAGACCTTTTACGGCCTCCTCTATCCTCGATGCGTTCCGCATCGTGCTGACCAACCGGATTGCGCTCTGCTACACGATCGCCAGCACCTTCATCTTCGGGGCATTGTTCGGTTTCATCAATTCGGCGCAGCAGATCTATGTGGGAATCTATGAGCTCGGGATATGGTTTCCGGTCGCCTTTGCGGCGGTTGCCGTCTTCATGTCCCTGTCTTCCTTCCTCAACGCTCGCTTCGTCGGTCGTTTCGGCATGCGGCGCCTCTCCCACGGCTCGCTTTTCGGCTTCATAACGATCACCTTCATATGGATGCTCGTGCAGATATTCGGCCCGCAGCCGATGCCGATCCTGCTGTTCCTCGTCTTCTTTTCTCTCGCGATGTTTCAATTCGGTTGGATCGGGTCCAACTTCAACTCGCTGGCCATGGAGCCGCTCGGACACGTCGCCGGCACGGCTTCTTCGGCGCTTGGCTTCATGAGTACGGTCGGCGGATCATTTATCGGCGTGGCCATTGGCCAGGCTTTCGACGGTACTGCGCTGCCACTGGTCGTCGGCTTCTTTTCCGTCTCTATTGTCGGATTGATCTTCGTGCTGATCGGCGAGAAGGGAAAACTCTTCCAGCCGCATAACCCACGGGTCTAGCGTTGGACCGTCGAAGGCCGGAATGATCGAGCCGTTTAGTGCCCGATGATCTCGTCGCGCAGCATCTGCCAGCTCTCCTTGTCGGTGGCGACGAGGAGGCCGCCATCGACGTGGTGCGGGCGATAGGCTGAGCCGTCGAAGCGGGCGATATAACCGCCCGCCTCGGCAGCGATCAGCGTACCGGCCAGATGATCCCAGGGCATCAGCTTATTGTAGAGTACGAACTGTACGTGGCCGCCCGCGAAGGTGCGATATTCGTGAGCCGAGCAGCGATAGTTTGCAAAGAATCGGACCTTGGCGAGATTGCCGAGGATGCGTTCGCGATCTTCCCCGAAGAAATAGCCGGGCGAAGCCATGCCGACCATCGCATCGATCGCACGGGATTTGGCAACGGAAAGTCGGATCGCCTCGCCATCCGGCCGGCGCAGAAAAGCACCGGCACCCTTTTCAGCCATGATCCAGTCGTCACCCATGGGATCATAGATGATGCCAGCAATCACTTCGCCCTTCCACACGACCGACGCCATCACGCCAAAGGCCGGAATGCCGGAGGCGAAGTTGAAAGTGCCGTCGACCGGATCGACGACCACCGCGAATTCCGCATCGGCGAGTTTGCCGAGCAAGGACGGATCGGCGGCAACCGATTCTTCCCCAACGAAAAGCGCACCGGGGGCGATCGCCTCCATCTCGCGCCGGATCAAGCGCTCTGCCGCTTCGTCCGCTTCCGTCACCAGATCGGTCGGCTCGCTCTTGGAGCGGACATCGTCATTTCCCAGCCTTCGGAAGCGCGGCAAAATCTCGGATTTGGCAGCAAGGCGCAAAAGGTCGGCAAGCTTGGTGACGTCTAGCGGAGGGGTCATTGAAAAGTCTCAGGTTCTTGTGGCTTGGAGGCCGGAAAAATCGAAAAGTTTCGGGTCGAGGAGGTGGGACGGATTGACATGGGCAAGAGCTCGCAGCATCGCGTCCTTGCGGCCCGGCATGCGAGCCTCGATATCCACAAGCATCGCCTTCATCGCATTGCGCTGAAGGCCGTCCTGCGATCCGCAAAGGTCGCATGGGATGATCGGAAACTGCATGGCGGAGGCAAATTTTGCCAGATCGTCCTCGGCGCAGTAAGCGAGTGGCCGCAAGACCATCAAATCCCCTTCATCATTCAGAAGCTTTGCCGGCATGCCAGCGAGCCTGCCGCCGTGGAAGAAGTTCATAAAGAAGGTTTCCAGAATGTCCTCGCGGTGATGCCCGAGAACGAGAGCATCACAGTCCTCCTCTCGCGCGATCCGGTAGAGGTTGCCGCGCCTGAGCCTCGAACAGAGCGAACAATAGGTCGCGCCCTCCGGCACCTTCTCCTTCACGATGGAATAGGTGTCGCGATACTCGATCCGGTGCTTCACGCCGATCGACGCAAGGTAATCCGGCAGCACATGTTTGGGAAAATTCGGCTGTCCCTGATCCAGGTTGCAGGCCATCAATTCGACCGGCAGAAGGCCGCGCCATTGAAGATCCAGCAGGATCGCCAGCAGGGAATAGGAATCCTTGCCCCCCGAAAGACCGACGAGCCAGCGCTTCTGGCCTTTCAGCATCTGGAAATCGTCAAACGCCTGGCGCACCTGACGGAGCAGGCGCTTGCGCAGCTTGTTGAACGAGACGGAACTTGGCGCGTCGCGAAACAGAGCGGGCAGCAGGCCGTCAATGGCCCCTTCAAGTTCGTCCTCAATCATGGCGTTCACGCCCATTGGTCTTCCCTTGAAGAGGGAAAGCGGGTTCAGCCCGCCTTCCCTGCAGATTGGTCAGGCGCCCAGCGCAGCCGCAACCGCCTCGAGCGCATCATTGGCCTTGGCGCCATCCGGACCGCCGGCCTGAGCCATGTCCGGTCGACCGCCGCCACCCTTGCCGCCGAGTGCTGCAGAGGCAATCCGCACCAGGTCGACCGCGCTGAAGCGGCCGGTAAGGTCAGGCGTTACCGCCACGACCGCACTCGCCTTGCCGTCTTCCGAGACGCCGACCAGAGTGACCACGCCGGAACCGAGGTTTGCCTTACCTTCGTCTGCCAGCCCTTTCAGGTCCTTGGCGTCGATGCCCGCCAATGCCTTACCCATGAATTTGATGCCTGCGATTTCGCGGACATCATCGGTCGAACCGCCCTGCCCGCCACCCATGGCGAGCCGGCGCTTCGCTTCCGCCAGTTCCCGCTCGAGCCTGCGCCGTTCGTCGACCAAGGCCTCGACTCGGGAAACGAGGTCGGCCGGCTGCACCTTCAGTGCACCGGCAAGCGTCTTCACCCGCTCATCCTGCTCGGCAAGATAGGCACGGGCCGCTTCGCCCGTGACGGCTTCGACACGGCGCACGCCAGCTGCCACAGCACTCTCCGAAAGGATACGCACGAGACCGATATCACCCGTTGCGTTGACATGCGTTCCGCCGCAGAGCTCGATGGAATAGGGCTTGCCGGCTTTCGGGCCCGCAATGGCCTTGCCCATCGAGACGACACGCACCTCATCGCCATACTTTTCGCCGAACAAGGCCATAGCGCCTTCCGCGATCGCGTCATCGACGCTCATCAGGCGGGTGGCGACCGGCGCATTCTGAAGGACGATGGCATTCGCCATGTCCTCAACCTTCTGCAATTCCTCGGCTGTCATCGGCTTCGGATGCGATACGTCGAAACGCAGACGTTCCGGCGCCACCAGCGACCCCTTCTGGGCGACGTGCGTGCCCAGCACCTCCCGCAGCGCTTCATGCAGGAGGTGGGTGGCGGAGTGGTTGGATCGGATACGCGACCGGCGGACATGATCGACCGTCAACGCGACCGCCTCGCCCACCTTCAGCATACCTGCAGCAACCGTCGCGGTATGGACAAAGAGACCCTCGCCCTTCTTTTGGGTATCCGTAACATTCAGCGTGGCATTGTCGGTGGAGATCACACCGGTATCGCCCATCTGTCCGCCGGATTCGCCATAAAACGGCGTCTGGTTCACGACGACCTGAACTTGCTCTCCGGTAGCAGCGCTCTCGATCGTCTTGCCATCCCGCACGATCGCCTGCACCACGCCTTCAGCGGTCTCGGTATCGTAGCCGAGGAACTCGGTCGCGCCGAATTTCTCCTTGAGCTCAAACCAGATCGTCTCGGTTGCCTTGTCGCCTGAGCCGGCCCAATGGGAGCGGGCTTCGGCTTTCTGCCGCTCCATCGCATCGGTGAACCCGGAGATGTCCACGCCGATTTCGCGAGCACGCAACGCATCCTGCGTCAGATCAAGCGGGAAACCATAGGTGTCGTAGAGCTTGAAGGCAGTTTCTCCGTCCAACATGTCGCCCTTACCGAGCGTCGTTGTTGCATCGGAAAGGAGAGAAAGTCCGCGCTCGAGCGTCTTCCGGAAGCGGGTTTCCTCAAGCTTCAGCGTCTCGGCGATCAGCGCTTCGGCCCGGATCAGTTCCGGATAGGCGCGGCCCATTTGCTGCACCAGCGTCGGCAGGAGTTTAAAGAGCAGCGGGTCACGAGCGCCGAGAAGCTGCGCATGACGCATGGCGCGGCGCATGATGCGGCGGAGCACGTAACCACGACCTTCATTGGACGGCAGAACGCCGTCGGCAATCAGAAAGGCGGACGAACGCAGATGGTCGGCGATGACGCGGTGGCTGGCCCGGCGTTCACCTTCGGCCTTGACGCCGGTCGCCTCCTCCGAGGCTGAAATCAGCGCGCGGAAAAGGTCGATGTCATAGTTGTCGTGTTGCCCCTGCAGAAGAGCCGCAACCCGCTCCAGGCCCATGCCGGTGTCGATCGACGGACGCGGCAGATCGATCCGCTCCTCCTTCGTCACCTGCTCATACTGCATGAAGACGAGGTTCCAGATCTCGATGAACCGGTCGCCATCCTCCTCCGGCGAACCGGGAGGACCTCCCCAGATATGGTCGCCGTGATCGTAGAAGATCTCCGAGCACGGGCCGCAGGGGCCGGTATCACCCATGGCCCAGAAATTGTCGCTTGTCGCAATACGAATGATCTTCTCGTCAGCCAGCCCAGCGATCTTCTTCCAGAGGCCGAAAGCTTCATCGTCCGTATGGTACACGGTCACCAGCAGGCGGTTCCGGTCGATGCCGAATTCCTTGGTGATCAGGTTCCAGGCGAGCTCGATCGCGCGTTCCTTGAAATAGTCGCCAAAGGAAAAATTGCCGAGCATCTCAAAGAAGGTGTGGTGGCGCGCGGTATACCCCACATTGTCGAGGTCATTGTGCTTGCCGCCTGCGCGCACGCATTTCTGCGCGGTGGCAGCCGTCGAATAGGGGCGCTTTTCCAGACCGGTAAAGACATTCTTGAACTGCACCATGCCGGCATTGGTGAACATCAGCGTCGGGTCGTTGCGCGGCACCAGCGGACTTGAGGCCACGACCTCGTGTCCATTCTTCTGGAAATAGTCGAGAAAGGTCGACCGAATTTCATTCACGCCGCTCATGCTAGGCCCTTTTTACCGCCGGATGCGATGCTGTTATTCGAAACCAAAGGCTTGTATCGTCCGCACCCCCAACTGTCCAGCCGCTCCACCCCCCAACCGAACGAGAAACCGGCCGCTCATCTTTCGATGGCGGCCGGCTCAAAAGTAAGCGGCCAGGGAAAACCCTGAATGCGGCGGAACCGCTTACATTTCTGCGGCGGCGTCGCCGTCGTCGGCATCCGGCCCGCCATTTTGCAGGAAGCGATCGGCGATCAGGCCCGCATTCTGGCGGAGCGACATCTCGATCTCGCGGGCAAGCTCTGGGTTGTCGCGCAGGAAGAGCTTCGCGTTCTCGCGGCCCTGACCGAGACGCTGGCTGTTGTAGGAGAACCAGGCGCCGGACTTCTCGACAATGCCGGCCTTGACGCCGAGGTCGATCAGTTCGCCGGTCTTGGAAACGCCTTCGCCATACATGATGTCGAATTCAACCTGCTTGAAGGGAGGCGCCATCTTGTTCTTGACGACCTTCACGCGCGTCTGGTTGCCCACGACCTCTTCGCGTTCCTTCACCTGGCCGATGCGGCGGATATCCAGACGAACCGAAGCATAGAATTTCAGCGCATTGCCGCCGGTGGTGGTTTCCGGAGAGCCGAACATGACACCGATCTTCATGCGGATCTGGTTGATGAAGATGACCATGCAGTTCGAGCGGGAGATAGAGGCGGTCAGCTTACGCAAAGCCTGGCTCATCAGGCGGGCCTGCAGACCCGGCAGGCTATCACCCATCTCCCCCTCGATTTCGGCGCGCGGTGTCAGCGCTGCGACCGAGTCGACGACGAGAACATCGACGGCGCCGGAGCGGACCAGCGTATCGGTGATTTCAAGCGCCTGCTCGCCCGTATCCGGCTGCGAGATCAAGAGATTCTGGAGATCGACGCCAAGCTTCCGTGCATAGACCGGATCGAGCGCGTGTTCTGCGTCAACGAAGGCGCAGATGCCACCCTTCTTCTGCGCTTCGGCGATCGTCTGCAATGCGAGCGTCGTCTTGCCCGAGCTTTCCGGGCCGTAGATCTCGACGATGCGGCCCTTGGGCAGACCGCCAATTCCGAGTGCGATATCGAGGCTCAGAGAGCCCGTGGAAACCGTTTCGATCTCGACGATATTCTCGTTCGAGCCGAGCTTCATGATCGATCCCTTGCCGAAGGAACGTTCGATCTGCGACAGTGCCGCTTCCAGCGCCTTGCTCTTGTCCACGCCTTTTTCCTCTACCAGCCGCAAACTATTCTGTGCCATGGATCCCATCCTTTAGGTTATTGCCGCCGCGCAAGCAATGAAGCAGCCGATAAAGCTGATGTACCTATTTTGTTCTCATTTGGCAATAGCCGATCAACAGTTTGACGGAAAATAGCTATTCGGCTTCCGTTCCCGTCATGTTCACGCCAATGAATCACATGGAAATTCACTTGAGAAAACAAACGTCTCGCTGCAATTGCGGGACGAATCGCGGAAGTTCGGAATTTCGATCGGCATCTTCCTAATCCGAATCGAGCATTTCCCGGACGGCGACGGCGAGCTGTTTCAGCGAGAACGGCTTCGGCAGGAAACCGAATTTGGCATCGGCCGGCAAGTTGCGGGCAAACGCATCTTCGGCATAGCCGGACACGAAGATGAATTTCAGGTCCGGATACGATTTGCGGAGCTCGGCAAGCAGCGTCGGTCCGTCCATCTCCGGCATCACCACGTCGGAGACGACGATGTCGACCCTACCCTCCAGCTCTTCCATGATGTCGAGCGCCTCTACGCCGGAACCCGCCTCGTGGACCGTGTAGCCGCGCGTCTCCAGCATCCGCTTGCCGCCGCGACGCACCGCCTCCTCGTCCTCGACCAGAAGCACGACTGCGGACTTTCCGGTGAGGTCCATGTCCTCGGCGGCAGACGCCGGCGGAACAGGCACGGAAGGCGCTGGCTCGGCGGTAGCCGCAGCTCCTGGAATGACCGCAGGCGTCTCGGGAATGTGGCGCGGCAGGAATATCCGGAAACTGGTCCCGCGACCGACTTCCGATTCGGGATAGATATAACCGCCGGACTGCTTGACAATGCCGTATACCATCGAAAGGCCAAGCCCAGTTCCCTTCCCGACTTCCTTGGTGGTGAAAAAGGGTTCGAAGATCTTGTCCATGATTGCAGGCGGGATTCCCGTGCCGGTATCGGAGACCTCGACCATGACGAAATCTTCCGAAGGGAGGTCGGCCTGGTGGAAATCCGACGCCTCCTCCGCAGACACATTGCGTGTCTTGATCAGGATCGTCCCGCCAGTCGGCATTGCGTCGCGGGCGTTGACGCACAGATTGATCAGCACCTGTTCGAACTGCGAAAGGTCGGTGCGGACCGGCCACAGGTCACGTCCGTAATCCACTTCCAGCTTCACATTCGTGCCGGAAATCAGCCGGTCTACCAGCATGCGCAGGTCACCGACGACATCCGTGAGGTTCAGCACCGCCGGACGCATGGTCTGCTTGCGCGAGAAGGCAAGCAACTGCCGCACTAGCACCGCCGCACGATTGGCGTTCCGCTTGATCTCCATGAGATCTGCAAAACTCGCGTCCGAGGGACGCGCCTGTAAAAGAAGATGGTCGGAGGAAAGCAGGATCGCCGTCAAAACATTGTTGAAGTCGTGGGCGATGCCGCCTGCCAGCGTTCCCACCGCGTTCAGCTTCTGGGTTTGGGCCATCTGGGTCTCGAGCGCCTTTTGCTCGGTCGTCTCCACGGCGTAGACGATGGCCGCTTCCTCGGGCGCCTCGTCGCTCTCGTCGATCACGGCATTCACATAAAAGCGCACATAACGATTCTCATCGCCCGGATGGCGAGAGTCAATCGGCGGAATGTCCCCCTGCCGGTCCTTGGCGGCGGCAAGCGCCTGCATCAGCTGCTGGCGTGTGTTCTCGTGCACGATGCGCTCGAGTTCCACGCCCGAGTCGATCTCGTCGCGCGAAACCACCCCTGCAAACAGCTTGAGGAACGGTGCGTTGATGCGGAGGATTTTGCCCGCGCCGTCTACTGATGCGATCGCCATCGGCGTATTGTTGAAGAACCGGGTAAACCGCATGGCGGACGCGGATTGATCCCCTTCCCCGCCCTTCGGCCGCGCCAGCACGATCGTGCGGCTTTCGCCCGGCGCGCCATCGCGGGTGGCGCTGACATTGTGCACAAGGCGAACGGGCAGGCTCTGGCCGTTGGTGCGGCGCAAATCGAGGTCCAGGGTTTCCGTCCGTTTCAGTCCGGGGGCCGCCTGAACGGACTGGATCAGCGCCATGCCCTCGCCTGCCACCATATCCGCAATCGTCATCGAGCGCGGCGTGAACTTCGTCAGATCGATACCCAGCCATTCGGCTAGCGTCGCATTGAGGTAGAAGATCTCGCCCTTCCGTCCGGCAGAGAAAAAACCGGCCGGGGCATGGTCAAGATAATCGATCGCGTTCTGCAATTCGCGGAAGAAGCGCTCCTGATCCTCGCGTTCGGAGGTGATGTCGGTGATTTGCCAGATATCGAGTTGGCTCTTGCCGGAAGCTCCAAGTAGCCGCGCCTTGAGGCGATACCAGTGCGCACCGGAACCGTTGCCCGTCGCTCGACCGAGCGGCTGCAGCAGCCTGAACTCCTCATGCCCCTCGCGGCCTTCCCGCAACGCGGTGGTCAAACGGTAAAGAGCCTCCGTCGATTCGCGGGTCCTGGAAAGCAGCGCTTCCAGCGATTGCACATTGCTCGCCTTAGTCGCACCGGTCATCCGGCCATAGGCGGCGTTGGCGTAAAGAACACGCCCCTTGGGATCAGTAATGAGGATGCCGTCGGGATGACTGGCTAGAAAACCGCGTGCCAGTTCGTCCGATCGCGATTGCGGCATGAGCTCGACGAGGCCTATCAGGGAGGAGACAAGAAAAAAAATCCCCACCATGGCAAGAATACCGAGCAGACCGAGCACGACCTCATTGTCGAGTGCGTGCTGGAACAACACAAAACCGGCCGCAACGCCGCAAAGCACGAGAGCCAGAAGAACGATCCGGACGATGGTGCCGCCGCGTGCGCTCCGTTCCACCAATGGCGCTTCGTAGTTGCCGCCTTGCTGCAACTTCGTCATCAATTCCTCGCATTTCGGCCAGCCTCGCGGCCCTGGTCACCCGCGGGAAGAATCCCGCGATTCCTTCTTAGCAACTTGCATAGTCGGCAAAAAGCTCCACAAGGCCACAAAACCCGGGACAGTTTGCCAAGCTGACCTATCTTTGTCATTTCAGGCCGGTTGTCAGGTTTGACAACGGCGATCGGCAGCTTGCCTCGGCAGGAAAAAAATCGTCTTTTACGCCAGCATTCGCATGAGGAGTGGCAACACATGTTCGGAGACCTTTTAGGCACCTATGGCAGCCGCCTCGTGATCGCCGTCGTCGGAGTGGGTGTAGGCCTTCTCCTGCTAGCAGGCGTCTTGTGGATGATTCGCGGCCGAAACGGTCCGTCTCCCTTCGTTCGAGGCGGAAAGAACCGTCAACCTCGGCTTCAGGTGCTTGATGCCGCTGCGGTCGACACGCGCCGCCGCCTCGTCCTCGTTCGCCGCGACGATATCGAACATCTGATCATGATCGGCGGCCCCACCGATATCGTCATCGAAAGCGGGATATCGACCGCCGCCAACTTGACGCCGGCAGCGTCTTTACGTCCGGTATCACGCGACTTGCCTTCCGCCCCCCCCGCCGAACCACCTGCGGAAAACCGGGCAATGCCGGTCGAGCCGCGTCCGGCCCCGCCCCAGCGACCATCTGCAGCGGAACCTCGGGGCCAGGCCGTTCGGGAGGGTCTCCCGCTTCGCGAGCCGCCCCGCTCATCGTCAGCGATGCCCGTGCGGGCCGCAGGAACGTCGGCCCCAGCCTCAACCGCAGCGCCGAAAGTAGAATTGCCTGCTCGACCGGCGCCCGAGGCACAGGCCGAACCGTCACGACCGATTGCCGCTTTGGCGGCAGCCGCGACCACCGCCCATCCCCTCGCCAGCTCGACCAATAGAATTGATGTCGCGCGTCCAGAGGTGTCGCAGGACGCTGAGGAGTCGCGCATCGTGCCAGTCACCCCGCAAACGGTCCCTGCATCGCTCCAGTCCGCGGCGGACAAGCCGCAACAGCTCGGCAGCGATTTTGACCGGCTGCTCGAGGAAGAGATGGCGCACAACTTGGCCACCCGTGACCCGGCAATCCTTGGCCAGTCGAACCGCCGGACGCCGCCTCACGAGGCGGCCGTGCCGCTTGTCACTGGCGCAACACCCGAACCGTCCTTGCAAACCGAAGTTACCCGGATCTTCGGCGAAATGTCCGCGACCCGCGATAAATAGTTCGGCGCTCCATCCGGCGACTTGCACAATCGGGATAGGGGGGAGCCTATTGGCTCCGCCCCTCCCACACCACCCGGCATGCGGGTCCGCACCGGGCGGTTGGAGCAGTTGAGGTCGTCAGG
>NZ_SOEM01000022.1:0-67874 GCF_004368875.1 Neorhizobium sp. R1-B | reverse complement strand
ATCGGGCCCAAACGCCGGTCAAAACATAACCGAACCCAAGGAAAAGCCGCGAAAATAAGCGTTCTTGCCCTTGTGTTCTTTCATTGGAGAATCCCATGCCCTTCGTCAATATCAAGACGCCTGAAGCCGCGCTCAGCCGAGCCCAGAAGGAAGAGATCGTGCACCGCGTGATGGATATGATCGTTGAATACTTCTCCGAAGCGGCACGGCCGCACACGATGGTGCTGATTGAGGAAGTGAAGGACGGCGGTTATGGCCGCGCTGATGAGATTTTCGTCCTGCCGGAAGCCTATCGCGTCAGGGAAGACAGTTAAGGCGAAGCCCATCGAGAGCCGGTGCGGACGTTCCGCGCCGGCTCTTGCGGAAACAGAGATGGCCGTCCCACCGCCGCGTCACGGTCGCCCGCCCCGGCCATGGTCCTTTCGCCTGTTCACCTCAGGCCGGCAACATTCCGTCGAGTTCGGCCATTGCGTCTTCCGGGATATCCACTTCGGCGGCGGCGATGTTCTGCCTCAGATGGACACGCGAGGAGGTGCCGGGGATCAACAGGATGTTTGGTGCCCGTTTCAGCAGCCAGGCGAGCGCCACCTGCATCGGCGTCGCGCCGAGCCGGGCCGCCACATCCGACAGCGTCGAGGATTGCAGCGGCGAAAAGCCGCCGAGGGGGAAGAAGGGCACATAGGCGGTGCCCTCCGCGGCAAGCCTGTCGATCAGGGCATCGTCGCCGCGGTTGGCGAGATTGTACATGTTCTGAACGCAGACGATCTCCGTGATCCTGCGTCCTTCCGCGATTTGGCTCGCGGTCACGTTCGAAAGACCGATATGCTGGATCAGCCCCTGACGTTTGAGATCGGCCAGCACGGTCAGCGGCTCCTCGATCGAACCCTCGGCCGGGCCGTGCACGCTGAACATGGCGCGCAGGTTCACAACTTCGATCGCATCGAGTGCAAGATTGCGCAGGTTGTCATGCACGGCCTGCGTCAGTTCTTCCTTGGTGAAGGCCGGGATCCATGAAGCATCTGAGCCGCGCCTGGCACCCACCTTGGTGACGATGACCAGGTCGTCCCGGTAGGGATGGAGCGCTTCATGAATGATCTCGTTGGTAACGTGCGGGCCGTAGAAGTCGCTGGTGTCGATATGGTTGACGCCGCTTTCGACGGCTTCGCGCAGTACGGCGACCGCTTCGGCGCGGTCGTTGGGTGGGCCGAAAACGCCCTTGCCGGCGAGCTGCATCGCTCCATAGCCGAGCCGGTTTACCGCTCGGTTGCCGAGCACAAAAGTTCCTGATTTTGCCACACTGGACATGCGCCTGTCTCCGTTCTTGATGACGTAGCTGAGGTAAACACGTTCCCCTGACCGGACAATCAGCTATGCTCTGCACAGGCTGTACGAGATGCCGGACAATTGAAGGAGGGAATATGGAACGGGACAGGCCGGACATGGCCGACGTCGGCGCCTTCATGAAGGTGGCCCGGGCCGGCGGCTTCCGAGAGGCGGCTCGGGCGAGTGATATCAGCGCGTCCGCGCTGAGCGACGCCGTGCGGCGCCTCGAGGCGGAACTCGGCGTCAGGCTTCTCAACCGCACCACACGCAGCGTGGTGCCGACGGAAGCCGGTCGCGGGCTGATGGAGCGGCTCGGACCGGCATTCGGCGAGATCAATGCCGCGCTCGATTTCGCCCGCGGTTTCCGCGACCGCCCGGCGGGCGTGCTGCGGCTGAACGTGCCGGTCAGCGCCGCAAGGCTGGTCCTGCCGCCCATCGTCTCGCCCTTCCTTGCGGCCTATCCCGACATCAGGCTTGAGATCATGACTGACGAGAGCTTCGTGGATGTGATCGCCGCGGGTTGCGATGCCGGCATCCGCTACGACGAACGGCTGCAGCAGGACATGATTGCCGTGCCGATCGGGCCTCGCATCCAGCGCTATGCGAGCGGCGCCTCGCCAGCCTACCTGGATGTGCGCGGCCGACCGCAGCATCCGCGCGACCTGCTTTCCCACAGCTGTATCCGCGGCCGCTTCGTCGGCCGGCCAATCAGTCCCTGGGAGTTCGAGCGGGACGGTGAGGCCGTCACGATCGACCCGCCCACCTCTCTCGTGGTGCAGGCGGGCGGCGGCTCGGATCTTGGGATCGCAGCGGCGATTGCCGGGACCGGCATTGTCTCCATCTTCGAGGACTGGCTGCGTCCGTACTTCGAAAGCGGAGCGCTGGAGCCAGTGCTGGAGCCATGGTGGCTGAGCTTTCCCGGGCCCTTCCTTTACTATCCCGGGCGCCGGCTGGTGCCAGCGCCCCTGCGCGCCTTCATAGATTTCATCAGAGCTACGCCGCCAGCTCGGCCGAGTGAGTCCGTGTCGTGAAGGGCGTCAGCGCCAATCTGCCAATCCGTTGCCGATCCTCAAGGAATGCGGGCGATGACCTTGATCTCAAAGTCGAAGCCTGCGAGCCAGTTGACGCCCACCGCCGTCCAGTTCGGATAGGGCGGTGCGCCGATCTCTTCCGCGTGGATGGCCATCACTGTCTCGACCTGTCCGGCCGGGTCGGTGTGAAAGGTGGTGACGTCGACGATATCCTCCAGACTGCAGCCGGCAGCGGCCAGGACCGCGCGCAGATTGGCGAAGGCCCGCCGAACCTGATCCTCGAAGAGCGGCTCCGGGGAGCCGTCTTCACGGCTGCCGACCTGACCGGAAACGAAAAGAAGATCGCCGGAGCGAATGGCTGCTGAATATCGATGGAGATCGTACAAGGCATGGCGCTTGGCGGGGAAGATGGCTTCACGTGGGTGCATTTGGTGTTCCTTTGTGTTGATGGCGGGACAGCCCGCGGTTGCGGGCGCCACGGCGTCTGTAGGGAAGAGGGGCGGCGTTGAGAGGGCATCCGCCTGGCCGGTCGGGTGGGGAGGTGGATCAAAGCCGCGCCAATTCCTCCTCGGTAAAGTCGGCGGCGATCGCGACGTCCTTCTGTCTGTCGAGCTCCTCGATGCGGCAAAGCAGTGCCTTGCGGATCCCTGCATAGGCATCGGCACCGAGCACCAGCCGCTTCGGAAGCGGACCCTCCTGATCGGCAAGTCTGATCATCGCGTCCGTCATGCGGTCGGGGTCGCCCTTGATAACCCAGGAGCCTCGGGCGGCTTGGCGAATTCCGTCGGCAGGGGTCCCCTCATAAACCGCGAGCGGCTCGGCCTGCGCAAGATTGCCGCCGAACGCGGTGCGCGCCGGGCCGGGTTCTATGAGGCTGAACTCGATGCCGAAGGGAGCCGTCTCCTGCGCTACGGACTCGACAAAACCTTCGATACCCCACTTGGTCGCGTGATAGAGGCTGAAGGCGGGGTAGGCGATTTGGCCTCCCTCGCTGGACACTTGCAGGATGCGGCCGCCGCCTTGGTTGCGCAGATGCGGCAATGTCGCCTGCATGAGCGTGATCGCGCCGATGAGATTGGTGGCTATGATATCCCGTACCTGCGCGTCGCTAGCTTCTTCGGCCGCGCCGAGTAGGCCATATCCTGCATTGCTGACAACGATGTCGATGCGGGGTGACGCCGCGAAGGCGCGGTCGACCCCGGCACGGACCGAGCGCTGGTCCTTGAGATCCATCGCGACGATGCTGAGCCGTTGAGGGTAGCGTGACTGCAGGTCGGCCAGCGTACCCTCGCTGCGGCTGGCGCCGACAACGCGGTCTCCTCTGAACAGCGCCTTCTCCACCAGCAGCCGGCCCAAGCCGGACGACACACCTGTTATGAGCCAGGTCTTTTCCATTTCATATCTCCTGGTTGACTGCCAACAGGAAATAGGACGGCCGAATTGCGATCATTAGCCCTTGAAATCGGCATGAGCTGATGCAAAAAACCCATCAATGTCTCGCCCGTCGCTCAACGATCTCGCTGCCTTCATGGCCGTCGCCACGCACCGTAGCTTCCGCCGTGCGGCTGATGAGATAGGGGCGGCGCCTTCCACCTTGAGCCATGCCATACGGGGGCTGGAGGAGCGCATGGGCGTGCGTCTCCTCAACCGCACCACGCGCAGCGTCTCGCCGACGGAAGCCGGTTTCCGCTTGCTCGACCGGCTTCAGCCGGCGCTCGCTTCGCTGGATGAGGCGCTCGACAGTATCTCCGGGTTCAGGGGACAGGTGGCAGGAACGGTTCGCATCAATACCCCGCGATTATTGGCCGGTCTCCTCGTCCGCAGGGTCCTTCCGAAAATGACGAGGCTCTATCCTGACGTGACGCTGGACATTGTCGTCGAGGGACGGCTGATCGACATCGTGTCCAGTGGCTTTGATGCCGGCGTGCGCCTCCTGGAATCGGTTCCCAAGGACATGATAGCTTTGCCGTTCGCGCGTCCCTTGACATTCATCTGTGTGGCCTCGCCCGCTTATCTCGATCAGCTCGGCGAGCCGGAAACCCCGGAGGAACTTGAGCGCCATCGTTTGATCGGCCACCGCATGCCCAGCGGCAAATTCTATCGATGGGAGTTCGAGCGCGCAGCCCAGGAGATTGTCATCGACACGAACGGCTCCATCATCCTCGACGACGAGGAGCTGATGGTGGAAGCGGCGATAGAGGGCCTGGGCATTGCCTATGTCGCGGATTGGGCGGCCGAAGCGGCTCTGTCCGATGGCCGGCTGCGCAGAGCCCTCGCTGCGTGGATGCCCGCTCCGGAAAGAGTTGCAGTCTATTACCCGGGACATCGGGCCGTGCCGCCGGCGCTGCGAGCCTTTCTGGATGTTGTAGCCGGGTTGCGGAAGCAAGAACCTTGAGCGGACGGCCGAGCGGCCGTCCTGCCATCTGCCGCTTCTGTGGGGGGCTCCCTGTCGGGCACTTAGTCCCGGCGGTATAGGATCATGCCGCCGTGATGCAGCACCCCGTCGATGAATTCTCCATCGGCGGTGAAGCCGGTATCGTCCCAGTAGTCGATGTGGTTGCCTCTGACCTCGTACCGGCCCTGATAGGCACTCTCGCGGTTTCCGCGGGCCTCGTCATAGCGTCCGTTCGCAAGCAGGTGATGACGGACCCGGCCGTCGGCCGTTACCCACATTCCCACATAAGGGTGGTTTTGCGCCGGTTGAGGGGCGCTCTTTTCAGTTTGCATTTGGGCGGAACCTTTCTCCAGCGGAACAAGGGCGGTCAGGGCCACTGTGGCGGCAAGCATCGATAACTGCTTCATTGCGACCTCCTCATTTTGTCTTCGTCGGCCGGACGACGATCTCGTTCACATCGACGTCGGCTGGTTGCTCGATGGCGAAGCGCACAGCGCGGCCGATCGCGTCCGGCTGCAGCGCGACGGCGCGATAGGTTCTCATCAGTTCCGCGGCGGACGGATCGGTGATGGTGCCGGCAAGCTCGCTCTCGACGACGCCCGGATGGATGCAAGTGACGCGGATATCGTCATGCTCCTGTCTCAGGCCGTCGGAGATGGCCCTGACGGCGAATTTAGTGGCACAGTAGACCGCAGCCGTGGGGGACACGGTCAGCGCTCCGATCGAGGCTATGTTGATGATGTGGCCCGAGCCTCGCGCAACCATGTCCGGCAGCACCGCGGCGATGCCATGGAGCACGCCCTTTATGTTGACATCCACCATCCGGTCCCACTCGTCGACCTTCATGGAGGCCATAGGCGACAGCGGCATGATGCCGGCATTGTTGACGATAACGTCGACCCGGCCGAAGGCATTGCGCGCTGCCTCGGCGAAGGCCGCGACATCGGAGCGGTCGGTGACGTCAAGACGGCGGGTCATCACATCGGCGCCGCCCGCCCGGATTTCTTCCGCCAGCGCTTCCAGGCGATCGGTGCGGCGTGCGCCGAGCATGAGCGTGGCTCCGGCGGAGCCAAGCTCCCGGGCAATGCCCGCACCGATACCGCTGGAGGCGCCGGTTATGAGGACGACTTTGTGGAGGGCCATATCTCGTTTCCTTCTACTGATCAGGTCGACCGCCCTGTAGCGGTTGCCAGCAAGATAGATCTGCTCCATTGTTTCCATAAGCTGCCTATTCCTTTTCAACATGGAAAGAAAATCTAACCAATGTCTATAGATCTCAATGCGCTGGCCGTTTTCGCGCTGGTGGCCGAGGAGAAGAGTTTTCGCGCCGCGGCGGACCGGCTGGATGTGACCCGCTCAGCCGTCAGCCAGACGATCAGACGGCTGGAAGAGACGCTGGGTATAGCACTGGTACAGCGCACTACTCGGAGCGTCAGCCTGACCGAGGCGGGCGAACGGCTGCTCGGCGACGTGGCTCCGGCGATTGCGGAACTGCGTGTGGCGATGGACGCTGTGGGTGATTTGCGCGCCCGTCCCCGCGGGCAGCTAAGGCTTGCCGTCTCCTCGATTGCGGAGGACTTTCTTTCGGGGCCGCTCCTGGCGAGCTTTGCCGCGGCCTATCCGGAAGTTCAGCTCGACATCACGGTGACTGACGAGGAATTCGATATCGTTGCCGAAGGGTATGATGCCGGCGTAAGGCTCGGCGAGGTCATCGAACAGGACATGATCGCCGTGCCGATTGCCGGTGACGAGCGGCAGCTCGCCGTCTGCGCGCCGGCATATCTTCAGCGTTTCGGTGCGCCGTCGCATCCGAGCGAGCTTGTCGCGCATCGCTGCATCGGTTGGCGGCCGGCGCCGAAAGCGGCGCCCTATCGCTGGGAATTCGCGGAAAACGGCAAGGAGTTCAGCGTCGCGGTGATGCCCGAGATCACCACCAACGACATGGCGTTGATGATCAAGCTCGCAGTGGCCGGCGCGGGCATCACCTTCGGCATGGAGGAAAGCTTCCGCCCGTGGATGGAGCGGGGCGAACTGGTTCCGCTGCTTGAGCAATACTGCCCGCGCTTTGCCGGCTTCTATCTCTATTATCCGAGCCGCCGCAACCTGGCGCCGAAGCTGCGGGCGCTTGTCGATCATATGCGTCGACGCGATCGCGGTGCGGCCGCATCGTGATCCGCTGATTTTCAACAAGCTGGCGCCTGATGGGCGGACCTGCAACTTCTGGCCTGGCTCTGTCGCGCCAGATTTGGCAAGTTGGCGACCGCGCTTCCTCATCTATGCGGTGGTTGCCGGCTGCCTATCAAAAGTCTTCGTCTCATGATAAGTGACGCCGTCGCGCATGACCCGCTGTAGCCGGCGCTGCCGTCCTTGGCTTGCGCGCGGTGATGGGTCCATGAGCGCATCCTCATTTGGTTCTAGTGGGTCCATTGGGCCAAATCCGCTCCGAAGCCGGCGGGTTTAGCGCAAGATGAGCTTGAACAAGACGGAGAAGAAAGCGTTGCAAGGGCCTGAAAGAAAAACAAAAGACAACTATTTCAAGGCTCCCGTCTTCGCCGTTGCCCCTATGATCGACTGGACGGACCGGCATTGCCGTTTCCTGCACCGGCAATTGTCTAGGCAGGCGCTGCTTTATACCGAAATGGTGGTGGCGGACGCGATCATCCACGGTCCGCGCCAGAGGCTGCTTTCCTATTCGCCGGAGGAACATCCGGTCGCGCTGCAGCTTGGCGGATCGGACGCGGCCAAATTGTCCGAAGCGGTCCGGATTGCGACGGACTACGGTTATGACGAAATCAACCTCAATGTTGGCTGTCCGTCGGACCGGGTGCAATCGGGCACCTTCGGCGCCTGCCTGATGCGCGACCCGGGGCATGTAGCGGACCTCGTTTCGGCGATGAAGCGAGTCTCGAAGGTGCCGGTAACGGTGAAATGCCGGATCGGCATCGACGACCAGGAGCCGGCGGACGTGCTGCCGGATTTCCTCGCGCGGATGATCGGCGCCGGGGCCGACGCGATCTGGATCCATGCCCGAAAAGCCTGGCTGCAGGGGCTGAGCCCCAAGGAAAACCGGGAAATTCCGCCGCTCGACTACGGTCTCGTCCATCGGATGAAGCAGGAAAATCCCGGCGTCTTCATCGGCATCAACGGCGGCATCGCCGATCTCGATCAGGCCGCAGGTCACCTTGAGGTGATGGATGGTGTGATGCTCGGCCGCGCCGCCTACCAGAATGCGGGGCTGCTTGCCGGGGTGGATGCTTTGGTGGCAGGAACTGATGCGGCCGACCCGGATTGGCTGGCCTTGCGCGACAGTATGATGGCCTATGCGGAAGGCGTGATCACTGCCGGAGGGCGGCTGCACCATGTCACGCGGCACATGGTCGGGTTGTTCCAGGGATTTGCGGGTGCCCGCCGTTTTCGCCAGATCCTGTCGGCAGAAGCAACTCGACCCGGGGCAGGCGTCGAGGTCATCACTGCGGCCTTTGCGGCGGTGGACATTGCGGCTGGTTCGCGCGTTCAGCCCGAGGAGAAGATGCTGGCCGGGTAAGGACAAGACGGACTCCCTCCTTGGTGTTCTCGGTTTTTTTTGTCGGACGGGGCGCTGGGAGCTGCCTCGTAAGTTAGTTTATAGGTGACACCTCTCAGCGCCCCGTTCGGCGGTTTTTATCCGCGACTCCGGTCCCTCTGCCGTGGCCTTTCCGGATGGTGTTCGTCTGGTTCCTGATACCCGTCCGGATCCTCGGGTTTAACCCGAGGACCAACCGGCAAGGGTGAACAGGCGCCGCCGCCGGACTTTCCGCTGTAAGCGGACGGACTTGAACACAAGCCCGGCGAAACCATCCTTTGGGCCACCATGTGTGCCGCACAGGCACGCCCGGCGCGCTCTTTCGGGCATCAGAAGCAGGTGGCCGGTCCGAAACCATCCCGCTTCCCCCGTGTCGCCGGAGGGAGACCATTTTCCGCGGACCCCGATGATGGAGGTTTACGTCGTCCCTCCACCACCAGCGCCGGCCCCGCCTCGCCAGGACGCCTCCTGGTGTATCCGATGCGGGACGGGGAAATTGTAGGCACGAGGCGAAGGGGTGGGGATGAAGGGGGACGACTTTTTTGTTCGTCATCCTCGTTCTCGGGTTTAACCCGGGGATAACCCAAGGCACAAACGAATGAAATCAGATGATTAGGCCTTCGCGCGATTCGGAATAAATCGACTTCACGACCAAAAATGCTTGTTTTTGGATCCTCGAGGTCATCGCCGGGTCAAGCCCGAGGATGACAAAGGAGAGCGTGTCGCCGGAGGGAGACCATTTTCCGCTGACCCGGATGGTGAAGGTTCACGTCGTATCTCTACTACCAGCGCCGGCACTAATATCCCCGCTCTCGAGGGCGATGATGTCAGTCCCCACAGCGCGGTTCCGCGCTCAGACGTCGTCCAGTCTTCGCAGAAGCTGCTGGATCCTCGAGGGCTTTGACGGCAGATCCGCCGGTTCCGACTTCAGAAGGTTTCGCTCCGTCAGGTCGAATTGATACCAGTCGATCAGAGCGGAAGCGACATCGGCTGCCGATTCATCGGTCAGGTCGACGGCGTTTTCCTCGCACCAGGCTTCCAGAAATTTCTGCAGCAGATCAAGGTCATCAGGACCAAGAAGAACTGCCGATTGCTTGGCGTATCGCTGAAGCATAAGCATTCTCATCAAGTATCCGCGGCTGCCTTGCCTCAGCAGTCCCGCGGCACCCCATATGGCAAAAGGGCAACGATTCTCTCGCGAGACTGTCGCAATTCGAGCTTGTGCAGGGCTTTCTAATATTCCGGCAGCCGTACGACTTGGCGGACGACGCCTGCCACATCTAACGTAACTGCTGCAAAGCGTTACTGTTCCGCCCATACCGGCGAGCCATGCCAACTCCAAAGGGAGGAAAAGCCGCTATACTGGCCATCGCTCTCACTGGGAAAGCCCGTTGCCAGTAGTTCTTTCGGAGGAACCGGGGAAGAACCAGCAATCAATATGGGGCGTTGACGATGTAGAAGGCCTGACAATACCTTTCGATCAACCGGTAGATCACTCGGCCTTGGGTCGGATATCGGGGCTGCATTGGAAGAGACACTGTGCTACCCACGCTCAAATCCTTTGTTCATCACGCTCGGCCGATCCTTCGTGCCCAGGCAAGGGGGCCCAATATCGTCCAGCCGCGGGAGCAGCTCGACCAACCGGTAGACCGAGAACCCGGCGAAGGTTCGACGAACGGCTTCCGGGTGCAATCGAATGGGATGTCCGGAAGGGCGCAGGGCATGATATCGGCATGCGACGGTCTGCTGAGCTGCCCCGATTGCCGCGCCGATCTTGCCGCACCCAGAAGATGCGATGCATGCGGACGGGAATTCGTACGGGAGGACGAGCGGCCGAACCTGATGCCACGCGGCGGCGGCACCGTCCGTTTTGAATGGCCCGCACAGGCGTTCAATCCAGCAACCATCCCTGACGTGGAGATCCTGCGCTTTCCCCCGGCGCACGGCCAGCCCAAGGGCGGCATCTATCACCTCGACCGGGCGCATGAGGCGTGCCTGAACGAGCTGCCGGCGGGAAGTACGGTGCTGGAAATCGGCTGCGGCGGCGGCCAGATGCGAAAATGGATGGGCGAGCGCGGCATCCACTATATCGGCGTCGACGTGGCTGTCGACCGCGTGCACGACTGGCTGCGCAGCCATGGCGGCCCGGATATTCTCTGCGATGCTCATGTGCTGCCCTTCCGCGACGGGAGCTTCGACGCGGTTTATGCGTCCGCCGTATGGGAGCATCTGGCCTTTCCCCAGCTTGCTGCGAAGGAGGCGGCCCGGGTTCTGAAGCCCGGCGGCGTCTGCCTTGGCTCGGCTTCGTTTCTCGAACCCTGGCACGACGCAAGCTATTATCACATGACACCTTATGGGGTTTTCATGACGCTGAGCCTTGCGGGGTTCAAGGCGATCCAGATCTGGCCCGAGACGAAGTGGTCGGGCTTCCGGGCGATGCTCGAGATGGGCAACAAGGCGACGCGGGCGATACGCGGCCTGTCCTGGCTGATCTATGGCTGGTACCTGGCTCCCAAAGCGGCTCAGGCCTGGCTGCGCAGGGGGCGAAAGCCCGACGAACAGGCGCTTTTGCACCCCATCGCCGAGATGGCCGGCGCTATTGCGTGGATCGCAAGGAAGTCCGATAGCCGGCTGCCGGAGCGGACGGAAACTTCGAGCTAATTCGTTTCAATGGGCCGCCGTCTTACTGCGGCGGTAGCCTGGGCGGCCTGACGAAAACAGGCCGCCCGTGATCGCGGTTATTCCGCGGCTTCGGCGTAAGATTCCATCGGCGGGCAGGTGCAGACGAGGTTGCGGTCGCCATAGACGTTGTCGACGCGGTTGACCGGCGACCAGTATTTGTCCACGCGGAAGGCGCCCGGCGGATAGCAGGCCTGTTCGCGGCTGTAGGGGCGGTCCCATTCGCCAACCAGGTCTTCCACCGTATGCGGGGCGTTTTTCAGCGGGTTGTTCGTCCGATCCATGCGGCCGTCCTCGATGGCACGGGCTTCCTCGCGGATCGCCAGCATTGCGTCGCAGAAGCGGTCGAGCTCGGCCTTGGTCTCGCTCTCGGTCGGCTCGATCATCAGCGTGCCGGCGACCGGCCAGCTCATGGTCGGGGCATGGAAACCGCAGTCGATCAGGCGTTTGGCGACATCGTCGACGCTGACGCCGGCAGAGGCGTTGAGCGGGCGCGTGTCGATGATGCATTCGTGGGCGACGCGGCCTGCCTCCGACTTGTAGAGCACGTCATAGGCACCCTTGAGACGCGCGGCGATATAGTTGGCGTTGAGGATCGCCACCTTCGTCGCCTGGGTCAGGCCTTCGCCACCCATCATCAGGCAATAGGACCAGGAGATCGGCAGGATCGACGGCGAGCCGAACGGGGCTGCCGAGACTGCGCCCTCGCGACCGTCGCTTTCCGGATGACCCGGCAGATGCGCTGCGAGATGCGCCTTGACACCGATCGGACCCATGCCAGGGCCGCCGCCGCCATGCGGGATACAGAAGGTCTTGTGGAGGTTGAGGTGGGAAACGTCGGAGCCGATGTCACCGGGGCGGGACAGGCCGACCATTGCGTTCATGTTGGCGCCGTCGAGATAGACTTGACCGCCGTGGGCGTGGGTAATCTCGCAAATCTCCTTCACCGTCTCCTCGAAGACGCCGTGGGTCGAAGGATAGGTGATCATGCAGCATGAGAGGTTTTCCGCATACTGCTCTGCTTTTGCTCGGAAATCTTCGATATCGACATCACCGTTTTCCTTGGCCTTGACCGGCACGACCTTCATGCCGACCATCTGTGCGGAAGCTGGATTGGTGCCGTGCGCGGAGGTCGGGATAAGGCAGACATCGCGATGCGTGTCGCCATTGGCGATGTGATAGTTGCGGATGGTCAGGAGACCCGCGTATTCGCCTTGCGCGCCGGAATTCGGCTGCATGGAGAACGCGTCGTAGCCGGTGATCTGGCAGAGCTTTGCGGATAGATCGTCGATCATCTCCTTATAACCGAGCGCCTGGTCGGCGGGTACGAAGGGGTGGATGTCGGCAAATTCCGGCCAGGTAATCGGCAGCATTTCCGCCGTGGCGTTGAGCTTCATGGTGCAGGAGCCGAGTGGGATCATCGCCCGGTCGAGCGCCAGATCCCGGTCCGAGAGCCGGCGGATATAGCGGGTCATCTCGCTTTCGGCGCGGTTCATGTGGAAGATCGGATGGGCCATATAGGCCGATTTGCGCAGCAGCGCGTTCGGCAGACGGTATTCCGGTTCGAAATCGGAAACCTCGAAATTGCCGCCGAAGGCGCGCCAGACCGCTTCGAGCGTCGCGGGGCGGGTGCGCTCGTCGAGCGACATGCCGATCTTCGTCTCACCGACCTTGCGCAGGTTGATGCCTTCGGCCACAGCGGCACGCAGGATGAGACCCTGCATATGTCCGACTTCGACGGTAATGGTGTCGAAGAAGGTGTCGGGCTCGATTGTATAGCCGAGCCTTTCGAGGCCCTTGGCCATCAATACAGCCTTCTTGTGGACCTGCTGGGCGATCGCCTTCAGACCGTCGGGGCCGTGAAAGACGCCGTACATGGACGCCATGACGGCCAGCAGCACCTGAGCGGTGCAGATGTTCGAGGTCGCCTTTTCTCGGCGGATATGCTGCTCGCGGGTCTGGAGCGACAGGCGATAGGCGCGGTTGCCGCGGCTGTCGACCGAGACGCCGACGAGACGGCCCGGCATGGCGCGCTTGTGGGCGTCCTTGACCGCCATATAGGCCGCATGCGGTCCGCCGTAACCGACCGGCACGCCGAAGCGCTGCGACGAGCCGATGGCGATGTCGGCGCCCATTTCGCCGGGGGATTTCAGGAGCGTCAGCGCCAGAAGATCGGCCGCGACCGCTGCGACCGCGCCCGTCTGGTGGAGGCGCGCGATCAGGCCGGAGAAGTCGTGGCAGTGGCCGTTGGTGCCGGGATACTGGAAGATGGCGCCAAAAACGTCGACAGGATCGAGATCAGTCATCGGGTCGCCGACGACGACGGTCCAGCCAAGCGGGGCGGCGCGAGTCTCGATCAGGGCGATGGTCTGGGGATGGCAGGCGCTATCGACGAAGAAGGCCGTCGCCTTGGACTTCGCCTGGCGCTGGCAGAGCGCCATGGCTTCGGCGGCGGCGGTTGCCTCGTCAAGCAGAGAGGCGTTGGCGACATCGAGGCCGGTCAGGTCGCAGATCATGGTCTGGAAATTCAGGAGCGCTTCCAGGCGGCCCTGCGAGATTTCCGGCTGGTACGGCGTGTAGGCCGTGTACCAGGCGGGATTTTCCAGAATATTGCGCTGGACGACGGGCGGCGTGATCGTGCCGTAATAGCCCTGGCCGATCAGCGAGACGAGCGCCTTGTTCTTGTTGGCGGTGTCGCGCAGCTTGTCGAGCGCTTCGCGTTCCGTCAGCGCCGGCCCCCAGGCAAGCGGGACGGTCTGGCGGATCGAGGCGGGGACAGTGGCGTCGATCAGCTTGTCGAGCGACGGATAGCCAACGACTTTCAGCATCTCCGCCATTTCGGCCGGAGAGGGGCCGATATGCCGGCGGTTTGCGAAGTCGTACGGCTGGTAGTCGGTGAAGTGGAAATCTGTGGAGTCGCTCATGCGATGAGGTCCTTATAGGCGGCTTCGTCGAGCAGCGCGTCGGCATCGGAAGCGTTCTTGAGCTTCAGCTTGAAGAACCAGCCGGCACCCTGCGGATCCGAATTGACGATCGAGGGATCGTCGACGATCGCCTGGTTGACCTCGGCGACTTCGCCATCGAGCGGACAATAGACATCGGATGCCGCCTTCACGGATTCCACTGTGGCGGCATTGCCGTCCTTCGTCAGTTCGGCACCCACTTCCGGCAGTTCCACGAAAACGAGATCGCCGAGCTGTTCGGCAGCGTGAGAGGTGATGCCGACGGTGGCGACGTCGCCTTCGAGCTTCAGCCATTCATGTTCGGCGGTAAATTTCAGCATGGTTCTCTCCGGAGGGTTTTTTAGCGTTTGTAGGTGGGGGCGATGAAAGGGAGTTTGGCGACGGTAACGGGCAGGAACCTGCCACGGACCTCGGCAAAGATCTGGGTGCCAGGCTCGGCATATTGGGTCGGGACATAACCCATAGCGACCGGGCCTTCGACCGAAGGGCCGAAGGTGCCGGAGGTGACCTCGCCGAGTTCGATCTTGCCTTCGGCGTCCGCAAAAAGCTTGGCGTGCGAGCGGACGGGGGCTTTGCCTTCCGGCTTCAGGCCGACGCGGCGGCGCGAGGTGCCGTTCGTCAGTTCATCCAGGATGCGACCGGCGCCAGGGAAGCCCCCGGCGCGTTCGCCGCCCGGACGGCGGGCCTTCTGGATCGCCCATTCGAGCGAGGCCTCGATCGGAGAGGTCGTCGTGTCGATGTCGTTGCCATAGAGGCAGAGCCCGGCTTCGAGCCGCAGCGAATCGCGGGCGCCGAGGCCGATCGGCATGCAATGCAGATCCTCGAGCAGCGCCTTGGCGAGTTGTTCGGCGTCTTTAGCGGGGACGGAGATCTCGAACCCGTCCTCGCCGGAATAACCGGAGCGGGAGACGATGCAGGCGGCATCGTGAAGGCTGGCGTCGCAGACATCCATGAACTTCATGTCAACGACATCCGGCCAGAGTTCGGCGAGCACTGCCTCGGCCCTGGGGCCTTGTAGCGCGAGAAGCGCCCGGTCCTCAACGAGCGTCACGTCGCAATCCGAAAGATGCGCCTTCATATGGGCGACATCGGCCTCCTTGCAGGCGGCGTTGACGACGACCAAGAGGTGATCGCCGCGATTGGTGATCATCAGGTCGTCGAGGATACATCCGTTCTCGTCGGTGAAGAACCCGTAGCGCTGGCGGCCTCCCTTCAGGCCGAGGATATCCACCGGAACCAGGCTTTCCAGCGCCCTTGCCGCATCCTCATAGACACCGGATCTTGCTCTCACGAGAACCTGTCCCATGTGGGAGACGTCGAAAAGCCCGGCGGCCGTGCGGGTGTGCAGGTGCTCCTTGAGAACGCCCGCGGGATATTGCACCGGCATGTCATACCCGGCGAACGGCACCATCTTCGCTCCGAGCGACAGATGAAGGGCGTGAAGGGGTGTTTTCTTCAGTACGGTCTGATCGTCCAAGGACGCCTCCAGGTCTTGGCGCTTGACGCACCGGCTCACGGTCAGGCGCGTTGCCGCGCCGGTTTTTGAGCCCCCTCTGTCCCTTTCGCCTGAGATTGTTATCCCTTCGGCGAGTCTCTCCCTAAGGAAAAACTTCTCTCCAGAGTCCTGTCGACGCTCGCTGGTCCTTTTGCCTGAGAGTTTCCGGGGCGGTTGCTCCTTCGGCACCGCATTGAAGCGGATTCTCCCAGCGAGTTCGGCGTCATTATCCGCCTCGACCGGGGTTTGACAAGAGGCCAATGTCGCTCCGGACATAATTTCTGTCGCAGCGCAATGAACGCTGCTTGACCTGGTGCAAACAGCCGTCGTGGCTGCGTGGTATAGAGAGGACCATGTTTTGCGCTTCCCGACGAATTGGGTTATGCCGAGTGCTATTCGAGCAGGTTATGCAATGACGACAGGTCCCCGCACAGTGACAAGCGTGCTGCGCATCTTTTGCGCCGTACTCCTGCTTTCGCTGGGGCTTGGCCATCAGCCTGGAAGCGCCGCTCCGCTCGAATCGTTCGGCGAAGAATATCGGCTTCCGGACGGCACTTTCGCCGACATCTGCGCCGAGGGCGAGCACAGGCGGGAGCCGGCGGCAAAGCCGCTTTGCGAAGTCTGCCTGCTTGCCGCCTCGGTCATCCTGCCGCCGCCCAATGATGAAACATGGCTGGCGGGCGGGCAGCGATCCCATGCGAAGGCGCTGCCGAGGCCCGTCGAGACTTTCGGTGCGAGCGCGGTCGAGCGGCCGAGATCCCGCGCTCCACCTGCCTCGATCTGATCTTTGCATTCATACAGATCAATCGTTCCCGGTCGGACAGCCAAAGCGTGCTGTCACCGGAAGAGGACATATCATGAAGACCATCGCAAAAATCATCCTTTCAGGCATGCTCGCAACCGCCGGTGCTGCTCACACCTTCGCGCAACCTGTTTTCCTCAATGCATCGAGGCCAACGAACGACGTGATCATGGCGGCCGGCACGGATCACATGCAGGGCATGATGGCGGGCGGCGCAACCGCGACCGGCGAGGCAATCAAAGTCGGCGATCTGGTGATCACCGGGGCGTTCTCCAAGGCCATGCTGCCGGGTCAGCCTGTCGGCGGCGGATACCTGACCATCACGAACAACGGCGAAGTTGACGATATGCTGGTGTCCGCCTCCTCGCCGGTGGCAGGCGCGGTGGAACTGCATGAAATGGCGATGCAGGGGCAGGTGATGAAAATGCGCAAGCTCGATGCCGGAATCGCGATCCCAGCCGGACAGACGATCGAGCTGAAACCGGGCGGGCTGCACATGATGTTCATGAAGGTGAAAGAGCCCTTCAAGGCCGGTGGCGAAGTGCCCGTGACGCTGACATTCGAAAAAGCCGGACCGATCGAAGTCAAACTGGCCGTGGGCGCGGCTGGTCCGGGCGGCCACAAGACCAACTGACACCCCTCGGGAGGCCGCCAAAGGCGCGGCCTCATCTCCCTCAGCGGAGAAGCCTGAGGCTGCCGGTCAGCGATCTGACCCATTTCGACGGGCCGGCGAGCCCCAGGCCGTCGATTATCTCCTGCGACAGATCGCAGTTCGGGAAAGCGGCCTCATAGTCTCTGTAGTCATGCAGCGACCGGGCGAAAGCCGGGAAGGGTACGACGGCGCGGTCCTCGGACCGGCCGAGCGCCCGCAGGAGAAGCGCGCCGATCGTTTCCGCGTCTGCTGCGAGAATCGGCACCGGTTCATTGGAACTGGTGTCGATCGCGCGACCATCTCGGTCGGCGAGGGTTTGCCCGGCAAGCTGCGGCAGGCGCGCGCCGAGACCTACGGAAATGGCACTGACCGTATTGGCGACGAGGCCGATCGGCAGGGCGGGATTGACGACGATGGCAAGGCGGATGTCTTCGCTCATGATTTTCCGGCGTGGTTGGAAGCCGCCGGATGATAGTGCAGCTCGCCGGGATGATCTTACCTTTCGCTTCTGGTTCCTCGCCGTTTTTGGTAAGACTTACCGGCAATCAGCGAAGGATGGGCAGAAATTTATGGATGGTGAGATCGAACCGGCAGATGTGCGAATCTTGAAAGCTTTACAGGAAGACGGCCGGCTGACGAATCAGGCATTGGCGGAGAAGGTCGGGCTTTCGACGTCGCCGAGCTGGCGGCGGGTCAGGCATCTGGAAGAGAGCGGCGTTATCCAGGGGTATCGGGCAATCCTGGACCGGCGGGCGATCGGCCTCGGCGTGCTTGCCTTCATCCGCGTCAAGATCGACAGCCATAGCGAAGCGGAAGCGGAGGCTTTCGCGGACGAGGTAAGCCGGCTGGAAGAGGTGGTGGCATGCTACAGTATTGCCGGTGACGCTGACTTCCTGCTGCAGGTCGTCTCGCCCGATCTCGACGCCTATGCCGATTTCGCCATGTCGACTCTCAGGCGGTTGCCGCGCATCAAGGAAATGCAGACAACGTTCGTGCTGAAGGAGATCAAAGGCTTTGAAGGATTTCCGCTGAAGTTCGCGGGCAAATCCCGCAGGCAGGCGCCGTGAGGCGGACGGTAGGCAACTAATCTTCCAGATCCCGATACGCAGACTGGACCTGATGATAGGAAACCTGCTGATGCGGTTGATGACCCGCGCTCAAAAGGTCGACGGAAACGGCGGTGGCGGGAATCATCAGTTCGATGTCGCCGGGCTCGCCGGCATTCTGGGCACGTCTCGCATTACGCTCGGCGTCGGCCTTGATGTCTGCTGCCTGATCCTTTGGCGACAGGCGCCGGCCGGGTTTTAGCGCCTCTATGGCCATGGCGGCGGTGTTTGCCGAGATGCTAAGCACTTGAGTCATATGATCTGCCACTTCTTCTCCGATCATAAAGAAGTAAGCGGAACCCGATTCGTTCCGGTTTAAGCAAAAGGCCGGCATTTTATCGATTTGACGATTTTTTGTTCCAGGTTACAGAGTATGCCCATGAATCATATGCTTCTTGTTGCCATCGGGGGAGCTCTCGGCTCCGTCTGCCGCTATCTCGTCGGACTCTGGGCCCTGCGCCAATTCGGCCCGAACTTCCCTTGGGGCACACTCACGGTGAACGTGGCGGGTTCCTTCGCGATCGGCTTGCTCGCCGAGCTCATCGTACGGCGGTATGATGCTTCGCCCGAGATGCGGCTCTTGCTGATCACCGGGGTGCTCGGCGGCTTCACGACCTTTTCGGCGTTTTCACTGGACGTCATCACGCTTTTCGAGCGGGGCGCAGCGCTGGCTGGCGCAACTTATGTCCTCGCCAGCGTGGCGATCTCGCTCGGCGCCGTCTTTGCCGGGCTGGCGCTCGGGCGGGCAATGCTCTAAAGACCGGGCTCAATCAGACGAGACACGAAAGAGCGTTGATGGCAGGCATCGAGCATATCCGCGTCGAGGCGGACGAGGCGGGGATGCGTCTCGACCGCTGGTTCAAGATCCATTACCCAGGGCTCGGCTTCGGGCCGCTGCAGAAGCTCTTGCGTTCCGGCCAGGTGCGCGTCGATGGTGGGCGCGTCAAATCCGACACCCGGGTTCAACCGGGCCAGACGGTGCGCATTCCGCCCATGGATATAGACGCCAAGAAGACCGGCCCGATCGCCTCGAAGGACCTGAAGCATTCCAGCGATTTCGAGCTGCTGTCGCGCATGGTGCTGCACGAGGACGAGAAGGTCATTGTCCTTAACAAACCTGCAGGGCTTGCCGTACAGGGCGGTTCCGGCGTCACGCGGCATATCGACCAGATGCTCGACGCCTGGGTCAGCCCGAAGGGCGAAAAGCCGCGGCTCGTCCACCGCCTCGACCGTGACACATCAGGCGTGCTGGTGATCGCCCGCACCCGCGGTGCGGCACAGAAGCTGACAGCAGCCTTTCGCGAGCGGGACACGACGAAGACCTATTGGTCGCTCGTCAAAGGCGTGCCGCGCAAACACGAGGACAAGATCTCCACCTGGCTGGTGAAAGAGCAGACGCCCGACGGAGACCGCATGCGGATCGCCAAACATGGCGAGGAGGGGGCCGACCACGCGGTGTCTTATTACCGCGTTCTGGAAACGGCGGCGCAGACGCTCGCCTGGCTGGAGATGGAGCCCTATACAGGCCGCACCCATCAGCTTCGCGTTCACGCGCTGCATATCGGCCATCCGATCATCGGCGATCCCAAATATTTCGACGACGACCCGAACTGGGCCTTTCCGGGCGGCGTGCAGAAGAAGCTGCACCTGCATGCGCGGCATATCGATATTCCGCACCCGAACGGCGGGCGGCTGAGAGTGACGGCGCCCTTGCCGCCGCATATGCTCCAGACCTGGAACTTGCTGGGCTTCGATATGGAAAATGGCGCAAGGGAAGACGAGTAGCAGAGGTCAGGCAGAATGTTTCAAATGAATCCGGGTATTCCCGTTATCGCCTTCGCGGTGATTTTCGGTGCGTTGTTTATCTTTTTATGCCGTAAGCCAAACCGGTACATTAAGGATGCGACCAAACAGTCCATCGATGCAGCCAGCGAAAATACCAAAGCAATCGTGGCGAACACGGCGGCGCTTCGCGAACACACCGAGATCTTGCGCCAGTATCTCTCTGCGAAATCAGCGGAAAGCAAATGAAACTCGTTCTCTTCGATTGCGACGGTACGCTGGTCGACAGCGCCGGTCTCATCCACGAAACCATGCGCCGAACCTTCGCGCAATTCGGCAAGCCCGAACCGCAGGTCGAGGATACGAAGGCGATCATTGGACTGACGCTCGACATCGCGATTTCCCGAATGCAGGGAAAGGAGCATGTGGACGACGAGGCGGTCGCGATGACGGCCTATTACAAATCGCTGTTTTCGGTCGTCCGGCAGGACCTCGACTTCAAGGAGCCGCTGTTCCCGGGAATCCGGGCGCTGATCGATGAAATCGGCCCGCGCGAGGATCTGCTGATCGGCGCCGTTACCGGCAAGTCGCGGCGCGGGCTCAATCTCATCATGGAAACGCATGGCTTCCACACATACTTCGTCGTGGGGCGGACGGCGGACGATTGTCCCTCCAAGCCGCATCCGGCGATGGTGACGGAATGCTGCGACGAAACCGGCATGAGAGCGGCCGATACTCTTGTCATAGGCGACGCCATTTACGATATGCAGATGGCAAAGGCTGCCGGCGCCATGGCGATCGGCGTTTCCTGGGGTTATGCCTCGGTGGAAGAGCTGACGAAAGCCGGAGCCGACGCGATCGTCCATCATCCAAGCGAGATTCTCGCCCATATCGGCTGAGGTTGTTTTTATGCGCGACATCTTTCCCGACCCTTCGGACGTGCTGAGCCATGCGGATCCGACCAAGCGGGCGCAGATCCAGATGCAGAAGCCGCTGCCGAAACGTTTCTACAAGGAGGTAGGTGTCGCCGAAGGCGAGGGCGGTCACGCTATCCATCTCGACGGCAAGCCGGTGAAAACCCCTGCCAGGAACAGCCTTGTCGTTCCGACCGCAAGGCTGGCGGAACTTGTACGTGACGAATGGGCGTCGCAGGTGGAGGTCATCGACCCCCGCACCATGCCGGTCACAAGGCTCGTCAACACCGCAATCGACGGGGTTGCCGCCGATCCCCAGGCCGTATTCGAGGATATTCTCAGATTTTCGTCGAGCGACATGCTCTGCTACCGGGCCGAGGGACCTGAAAATCTTGTTATCAGGCAGAACGACAACTGGGATCCGATCATGGACTGGGCGGCGAACGAACTCGGTGCCCGCTTCATCCTGATCGAGGGCGTCATGCCTCGGGACCAACCCAAGGAGGCGATCGCCGCCTTTGCCGTGACGCTTCGCAAATACGATACCCCGATCGAACTGGCGGCATTGCATACGGTGACGTCGCTGACCGGATCGGCGATCCTGGCACTTGCCTTCGCGGAAGACCGCATCACGGATCAGGAAGCGTGGACGCTTGCCCATCTCGACGAGGACTGGACCAACGAGCTTTGGGGGGCCGACGCGGAAGCGGAGCATCGCCGCGCCAAGCGGTTCGAAGAAATGCAGGCGGCGGCGGCAGTTTTTCTCTCTCTGCGCCCCATCGCTTAAGCCTTCTCTAACCCTGTTTGGTGGAACATCCGGAAGTCTCGTCTTCCGGGTTTTTCATGTTCCGCCGCCTGTCCCGTTTTGCTCTTATCGTGCTCACGGCATTGCCGTTGACCGCATTTCGCATGCCCGCAGGGCACGAAAAGCGGGAGCAACTTCTTTATGACGTGCGCGGTGCGTTCGTGACGGCGCGCGGCAATGTTCCGCAGGGATTGGTGATCGCCACCGACATGCTTGTGGACGAGGCGATCCGCGGAACCACCCGTGCGTCCATGCTGCCGCGGACGATCATCGCCATCCGGATAGAGAAGGCCTCGCGCATCCCGCAATTGATCGGCAGCCGGCATGAGGCGAAAGTAACCGTCCAGGTGATTTCCGTCAGCAGCGGCGAGGCAATTGCCGAGGGAAGTTTCGAGACATCCGTCTTCCTACTGGAAGCAGGCGAGGCGGATAAGACGCTCGCCGAAAAGATCGCCGATCGGATCGCCTCAGAATTTCGCCTCAAGGGCGACGGGCGTCCGGCGATCGCGAGCGCGCTGTTTCCGTAAGGCTCATGCCAGCCGGTCCGCATGCCAGCGCAGATGGTCGTCCATGAAGGTGGAGATGAAGTAGTAGGAGTGGTCGTAGCGTTCGTGCATGCGCAGCGTCAGGCCGATATCGGTTCCCTCGGTCGCCTCCTCGAACAGCCACGGCCTGAGCCCGTTTTCCAGAAAGCCGTCCGCCTTGCCCTGGTCGATCAGGAACTCAGGAAAACGCGCGCCGTCTTCGACCAACGCGCAGGCATCGTATTGACGCCAGCTGGATTTGTCGGAGCCGAGATACTTTTCGAAAGCCGGCGCCGACCAGTCGGCCGTCGACGGCTGGACGATCGGCGCGAAGGCCGAGCAGCTTTTGAAGCGGCCCGGGTTTTTGAGCGCAATCGTCATGGCGCCGTGACCTCCCATGGAGTGACCGAAAATGCCCTGGCGGCTCATGTCCATGCGGAAGTGCTGGCTGACGAAGTTAGGCAGTTCCTCGGTGATGTAGGTGTACATCCGGTAGTGTTCCGACCAGGGCTTCTCGGTGGCGTCCAGGTAGAAACCGGCGCCCTTGCCCATCTGCCAATTGGTGAGTTCGTCCGGCACGTCGTTGCCGCGCGGGCTCGTATCCGGGCAGACGATGATGAGGCCCAGCTCCGAAGCCAACCGCCGGTATTCGCCCTTCTCCATGACGTTGGCATGGGTGCAGGTGAGGCCGGAGAGATACCAGAGGACGGGGCAGGGCTCTCGAATCGCTTTCGGCGGCACGAAGACCGCGAAGGTCATTTCGCAGCGGCAGGCTTCTGAATCATGGGCGAAGACGCCCTGCATGCCGCCGAAGGCGGTGTTCTGCGACAGAACTTTCATTATCGGTTTCCGGATTGCATTTCATTTTTGGAGCGGCGGCAGAGCCTGTCCAGCGTTTCGAGGAATTTGGATCGGTCACGCGGAGAGAAGGCGGCGTTGTAGCCCTTGCTTTCGCCGGTCTCGCGCAGATGCGCGCCGAGGTCGCGCATCGCGCTTGCCATTCCGATGTTCGCCTCGTCGAAAAGGCGGCCGGTCGGGCCTGTCACCAACGCGCCTCTGGAAACGCATCGAACGGCAAGCGGCACATCGGCGGTCACCACGATGTCGCCGGCATCTGCGTGCTCGGCGATCCAGTCGTCAGCCGCGTCGAATGCGCCCGAGACGATGACATTTCGAATCATGGGGTCCCTGGAAGGACGAAGGCCGGAATTGGCGACAAAGGTTACCTCAAGGCCGTGACGTTCCGCGACCTTGAGGATTTCCGGCTTTACCGGGCAGGCGTCGGCGTCGACATAGATCATGCTGCGTCATTCTCTGCAGGGGAACAATGCCGGCCGAGCCCGAACCGCGAGGACGAGGCCTCAGGCCATCGCCGTGGTCTGGTCGTCCGTGGTCGCCCCCGGCGCATTCTTCTTGATGGATTCAATGGCGGCAACGGCCGAAGCCTTTGCCGAATAGCCTTCGGACGAGAACAAGGTCTGGCCGTTCGATGCCTTGAAGCGGAAACGGAATTCGTCAGATTTGTCCTTGTAGATTTCGAACTTGTACATTCGGGAGTCCCCTCATTTGCAACACACAAGATGATAGAAGCGTTGTTCCCAAAGACAAGCCGGGCGTCTCAATAAACCACGACGCTTCGGATGCTTTCGCCGCCATGCATCAGTTCGAAGCCCTTGTTGATGTCTTCCAGCGGCATCGTGTGGGTGATCATCGGGTCGATCTCGATCTTACCCTGCATGTACCAGTCGACGATCTTCGGCACGTCGGTGCGGCCGCGGGCGCCGCCGAAGGCAGTGCCCATCCAGGTACGGCCGGTGACGAGCTGGAAGGGCCGGGTCGAAATTTCCTGACCGGCGCCTGCGACGCCGATGATGACTGACTTGCCCCAGCCGCGATGCGAACTTTCCAGCGCCTGGCGCATCACCTTCGTATTGCCGGTGCAGTCGAAGGTGTAGTCGGCGCCGCCGATCTGGTCGGCCCCGCGCTTGGTCATGTTGACGAGATAAGGGACGATGTCGTCGCCGACCTCCTTGGGGTTAACGAAATGGGTCATGCCGAAACGTTCGCCCCAGGCCTTCTTGTCGTTGTTCAAATCGACGCCGATGATCATGTCAGCGCCGGCAAGCCTGAGCCCTTGGATGACGTTCAGACCGATGCCGCCGAGGCCGAAGACGACCGCCGTCGATCCGACCTCCACCTTGGCCGTGTTGATGACCGCGCCGATGCCGGTCGTCACGCCGCAGCCGATATAACAGACCTTATCGAAGGGAGCGTCCGGATTGATTTTAGCAAGCGCGATCTCCGGCAGTACGGTGTAATTGGCAAAGGTCGAGCAGCCCATGTAGTGGTGGATCTTGTCCTTGCCGATCGAGAAGCGCGACGTCCCGTCCGGCATCAGACCCTGGCCCTGGGTGGAGCGGATCGCCGTGCAAAGATTGGTCTTGCGCGACAGACAGGACGGGCATTCGCGGCATTCCGGGGTATAAAGCGGGATGACATGATCGCCCTTCTTCACCGAGGTGACGCCGGGGCCGACATCAACGACGATGCCGGCGCCTTCATGGCCGAGGATTGCCGGGAAGAGGCCTTCGGGATCGGCACCCGACAGGGTGAAATCATCGGTATGGCAGATGCCGGTCGCCTTGATCTCCACCAGAACCTCGCCGGCCCGCGGGCCTTCGAGCTGCACGGTCATCACTTCCAGCGGTTTTCCAGCCTCTACGGCAACGGCGGCGCGGACATCCATGTCTCTCTCCCTTGGTGCATTCAAGAATCTTCGGCGGACCTTCGCACGGCCCGGCACATCGGCTCAAGCCGGAAGGAGCCATTTGCCGTCGCAATTGCTATGCTCTGCTACGATCCAAAAGCGGCACATGCGGCGAGGCGTTTTTCGGCGCCTGGCCGCAAAGGCGGGGGTCATCGAAAACTTCGACCATCAAGGCATAGGGGATGAAACCCGAGCGTCGGTAGAAGGGTAATGCGGCGGGCGAGTCGAAGTGGCAGGTATGGAGCCAGAAACGGCTTATCGGGCGAGCCCAGGCCTTTTCGATCGCGTGGTTCATAAGAAAGCGACCGGCGCCCTTGCCGATAGCGTCGCGGACGATCCCGAAGAAGACGAGCTCACATTCCCCATCCTGGCGAAAGTCGAGCTCGAGCAGGCCGATCTGACGTCCGCCGTCCTTAAGGACGTAGATCTCGACAAGCGGGTCGTGGAGAATTGCAGCAAGCGCTTGATCCTCCATGACAAGGCGTGAGACCCACATCCAATCTTCTCCGACCGCCCGGAAAAGAGAACGGTAGCCTTCAAGGTCCGGAGATTGCCACGCTTCCACAACAAGCGAACAATCGTTGCCGCGGGAGGGTGTTTCCGGCGGTGCCAGCATCTCCAGGCAAGTGACGACGGTCGCAAGTTTGCCCGGCGGAACGGCGGAATAGCCAGACGGCAGTGGAGGGTTCTCGGTCTTCATGCGCCCTTTGGAGCCATTCCGCCCATTATTGTCAAGGATCGCCGCTTCACCCGAACAGATGATCGCAGGCAAAGACCACGGCATAAGCATGGATAAAAAGCGCTGCATAGAGGCCAAGTCCCGCCATCAGCCGTTCGCCGGGATGCATCGGGTCAAGGCTCCTTCGCGGCTTGACGGCGCTGAAGCCCATGAGGCTGACGAGTGTGAAGACCGCCAGTGCGGCGATAAGTGCTGTTGCCGACATGCCGATGCTATAGCCGACCCACAACTGCAGCAGGGTCACTCCGAAACTGCCGGCGACAAGCAGGCGGCGGCTCGTGAAAATCTGGCGCAGAACCTGACCGCCGTCGAAGCGATACATAGGCAGCAGATTGAGGAGATTGAAGGCTCCGAGGATGAGGAGGAAAAGGAGTGCGAAGTCCCGGACGAGAGCTGGCAGGAAATTTGAGGCGGCGAGTTCGTAAGCGGAGACCAAAACCGGCACCAGGAAGGCAGACATGCCCGGCCCCATGAGCGCGCAAGTGGCGACCTCGAAGCGGCTGTTATAGGGGCGGCCGCCGATCGCAAGGCCGCCGAGCAGCGGCACGAAGATTATCCGCGCGCCCTGGTGGCCGAAGGCGCGATAGGCAAGCAAATGACCCATTTCGTGGAGCACGATAACCACGGTGAGCATGGTCGAGATCGTCAGGCCCGCCGCGCTGAGGCCGAAGAACGGCCAGAGCAGCAGCGTGGACAGGACGGCGAGACACACCTGAACGAGTGGGTGCTCGATTGCCAGGCCGCTCTTTTTATGACCGCCCTCCAGCCATCCGGTCAGAGACTGCAGGGTACGTCGAATCATGAAATAGCGAAACAGGTAGAGAGCCAAGCCACGATAAGTGTCTGTTTCGGCGAAGGTGACCGTAGCACCGCCGGGGGTGGCCGAAACGGATCTGTATTCCTCGAAATTCCGCCAGAAGGACACGTCTAGAGCACTGTCCTCGAGCACCCGGGCGCGGCTTTCGTAGCAGCCATGATCGGGGTCGAGGCGATCGTCGATCCGGAATATCCTGCGGATCGGATCGCCGTGGCGATCGGGGTGGGTGTAGGCGACCTCGATGCAGCCGGTCTGCGTTTTGTCCGCCTCGACCCAGAGGATCGCGGGATTCCAGCCTGTCGCTTCTCCGCCGGGTTTAACCGCCTGCCAGAGGCGTTCGGGAGCGATGGCGATGGAACGGCGCAACTCGATCCGGCGGCGGCCGAGCGGCGCCGCCATCAATAGCCAGATAAGGCCGAGATTGAGCGAAAGCAGCAGCGTGGCGGATAAAAGGGGCGGCATAGGCACCTCCGGCGCCGGCTCGGGTTTGGCCGGTCGTCCGAGGCAGCTTAACGGGATCCGTTTTCCGCGGGATTTAGCCAAATGCTAAAATCCGAGCGAGGCCGTGGGAATTGCGACGCAGGGCATGCGCTCAGGCGGCGAGTTCCTCGGAAGACGGATGTACGTCGTTGGTGACCAGCCAAGGAGCGGAACGGAGGGCGTGGCGCGGTCTGTCGAGGGTTACGATCGCGTCGATCATCTCGCGCCATGCAGGGTGATGGGCGGACGCACTTGCCAGCCCGTCGATCTCGCGCAGCACCACCACCTCGAGCGGCGAGAGCACCAGCCGGCCGCGCTCCACTGCGCTGCGCAGCACCCGCCAGATATAGGCAAGGTCGTGAGCCGCAATTCCCGGCGAGGCGGGGCGGATGGCATGATAGGCGCCGCGGGCATCTGCCTGCAGGGCGAGACGGATTTGGTCCAATGTGAAGGCCGACAGGCTTTCGGGAGCTTCGGGCGCGACCTCTATGACGTGAAGGAGAAGCTCCAGCTCGGCGGGTGAACGCACCACACAATCGTCAGCGATCGAGCGCATCAGCCAGCCGGCCTTGGCTTCGTCAACGACACCGCGCGGCACGCAGCCGTGAACGAGAAACATCGTCAGGCTCTCGACAAAATAGGCCACCCATTCGGGGCTGTGCTCGGGACAATGGTCGTTCAGCGCAAGAAGAGTGAGCGCATCATCAAACGAACCGATTCCTTCCGGGAACGTGTATCTGCGCAGCCTCAGAACGTCGTCGGCATCGATCCGACATTTCCCGGCGATCAGACATGCCGGAAAAGAAAAGCGGTACCCGCTCATCCCCCATCTCCGTTTCCTCATGAAACCAATCTGGGTCTTAGAGCGCGGAAGTTGAAGGTTCGAAAAGGAGTGGAGTTAATCGCTTCTCAAAGAGGCCTTCAAAGAGCTTCGGCCTGTTTCGATTTCGAACGCTCGCGCCAGATGATGAAAAGGCCGGAGGCGACGATGATCAGTATGCCAAGCCATTTGGACGCGGTCGGAAAATCGCCGAATAGGGCATAACCGAGCACGGTCGCCGAGATGATCTCGAAATACTGGAACGGCGCGAGCAGCGACAGCGGCGCCAGCCGGAAGGCCCGCACCACCAGCAGGTGCATGTAGCCGGAAATGGAGCCGAGCAGAATCAGCAGAAAAAGGCCCAGCCAGGAGGAGGGAAGTGAAGGGGTGAAATCGGCCGCGCCCATGCCGCTCCCCATCACCAGCGCCGCGCTCATGAACAAGGTGCCGCCGATGCCCGCCATGGTCTGCATGACGAGCGGCGAATCGGCATCGCCGATCGCACGGTTGAGGAACAGGTAGAGCGTAAAGAGAAAGGCGCAGGCTATCGGCAGCAGCGCCGTCCAGCCGAAGATCGCGTAACTCGGCTGGATGACGATCATGGCTCCACCGAAACCGACGAGGATCGCCAGCCACCGCCGCCAACCGACCTTCTCCCCCAAAAAGATCGCCGACATCATGGTGAGCATGAAGGGTTCGACGAAATAGATGGCGAACACGTCGGCGAGGGGCATGTATTTGACCGCGACGAAGAACATCAGGCTGGCACCAGCGTGCAGCACGCCGCGCAGCAGGTTCATCCATGGCCTTTGCGCCCTGAACACTGCGGCTCCTGTAAAGAAGACGAGCGGCAATACACAGAGGAGCTGGAACAAGAACCGATAGAAGGTCACCTGTCCCGGAGACATCGATTCGAACGTCGCCATGTATTTGGCGATCGCATCCATCAACGGCAGGATGAACATGCAGACGGCCATGATGGCCATGCCCTTCACGGGATTTTCAGATGCGGAGGAGGGCATGCCGGACGCTTTCGAAGAGGGAAAGTTCTTCAATCACAGCCATTCGGAGGGTTCAAGCCGGGGATGAGCCAGGCATGGGCCAGACAACAAAAAACCCGGCCGGAGCCGGGTTGATTTGGTGCGGTCGAGAAGACTCGAACTTCCACGTCTTGCGACACAGCGACCTCAACGCTGCGCGTCTACCAATTCCGCCACGACCGCATCGTGGTAGGTGCCGATTTGCGCCGGCGGGGCTGCATGTAGCAAAAGCATCTGGGGTGCACAAGTGCGCCGTGACAGATTTTTGAAGGATAAAAATCGCCTGTGGAAATGCCTATATGAAAACGGCCGAAAAGCCCCGCTTGCCGCATCCCTTCGATATTGTAAGAAGACTTTCATGTTGACCCGCACCGATCTCGATCTTTCCATGATGCCCCAGCCCGGTTCACCGCCGGTGCGCTGGCGCATCTCCGATGGCCTCGTGCCCTATGAAGAGGCGATCAGGCAGATGGAGGACGAGGTGGCGGCGATCGCCGACGGACGTGCCGACGAGCTTGTCTGGCTGCTCGAACACCCGCCGCTCTATACAGCCGGTACAAGCGCCGATTCCGCCGACCTGATCGAGCCTGATCGCTTTCCCGTCTTCGCGACGGGCCGGGGCGGCGAATATACCTATCACGGGCCCGGGCAGCGGGTCGCGTATGTGATGCTCGACCTCAAGCGGCGCCGACAGGATGTGCGCGCTTATGTGGGAGCGCTCGAAGAGGTGGTGATCCGCACGCTGGACCTGATGAACGTGCGCGGAGAGCGGCGCGAGGACAGGGTGGGGGTCTGGGTGCGGCGACCGGAAAAGCCGCCGTTGCCGGATGGAAGCATGGCCGAAGACAAGATCGCGGCTCTCGGCATCCGCCTGCGGCGCTGGGTCAGTTTCCACGGCCTGTCGCTCAACGTTGACCCCGATCTCTCCCACTTTACGGGAATCGTGCCCTGCGGAATCAGCACCTACGGCGTCACGAGCCTTGTCGATCTCGGTTTGCCGGTGATGATGGCGGATGTGGATATGCGCCTGCGAGAAGCTTTCGAAAGCATCTTTGGCCCGACGGTATCCGAAAACTGAAAGGGCAAGCATGGTAGACATCAAGGTCAAGGCCCGGCCGATCGGCGCCAAAGCAGTTCTCGGACGTATCGGTCACCCGCAGGTGACAAGCGAGACGGCGGGCGGGCTGGAGGTTGTCACCGGCGCCTCCGAACCCGGCTTCAATCCGCTGGACCTGATGTTTGCTTCGCTCGCCTCCTGCCTCGTCCTGAGCGGGCGGATCGCTGCAAGCAAGCTCGGCATCCTCGATAGGCTCGCCGAGGTCAGGGCGCATGTGACCGGCGAGAAAGCCCATGAAGGGCCTTCCCGTATCATCCGCTTCGCCGTGAGCCTGGAAGTTGACGGGGACCTGACGGACAGTCAGAAAGCCGAGATCGCCCATATGGCGGAGGAGATCTGCACGGTCAGCAATACGCTGAAAGGATCGCCCGAGTTCTCGATCGAAACCGCCTAATCGTCATCCGGAATCCGGCTGTCGACACCCGCGAGCCTGAGATTGTTCACAACCTGCCGAACGCCTGCGATTGTCTGGATGTGACGGCCGATCTTGCGGGACGTGGCCGCATCGTCCACCACGCCTTCAAGGGTCACCACACCGCCGTCCACATGAACGTCGACCGCCTCCATAGGCACGATGTCAAGGCTTTCGATTGAATCGGTAACCCGTTCTTCGAGATCATCCGACTCTTCCAGCCCTTCCGTACCTGGGGAGGTACTATCGACGACACGTTCCTCCAATCCGTCAAAATCAGCCTCGTCCACCCGATATCCGCGATTGCGGCCGCTATCGAAGTTGGCCTTCGGATCACCATAAGCGGCGTTGTCGACAGGACGTGCACCGGCACCGGCCGCATCGTCGTAGGGCCAGCCCTCATCGATATTGCGGTCGTCATAATCGCGAAAATCCTCTTCGCGGGAAATGTCATCGGCCTTCCTCTTGGATGGCATGGGGCTCTCCTGTCCGTTCAACATGGAACCCGGCGCACCAGCCGATGCGCCGGGTAGATTAGCCTCAATGGCTCGTGGATGTGCCATTCTTGTTACCCGTCAGGGTCAGATGGCTTTCGACATCATGCACGCCATCCACGGTTTCCGCGCTCAGCACCGCTTTGCGGGCTGAAAACACGGTATCGACAGAACCTTCGAGGACTATCTTCGTTCCCTCGGCATGCGGTTCTATCGCCGAGGCGTCGACATCCGGTAGACCAGCCAGACGTTCGGCGACCTTCCGCTCGAGTTCAACCCCACTTTTTACTTGAGATCCGTTCATCGTTGTCGCTCCTCATGGCTTGCGAGCGAAAAACGACCGAAGGGAGTTTTTGTTCGGCTTATCGGCTAAGTTCCTTTTTCCCACTTGCGGGTGAGGCGGTCGCGTTTTAGCCGGGAAAGGCGCTTCAGCCAGAAAATACCGTCGAGCTGATCAATTTCGTGCTGCATACAGATGGCGTAAAAATCTTCAGCGTCCTCCTCGTGGCGGGTGCCGTCGAGATCCTGATAGCGGAAACGGATTTTTCTCGGCCTCTCGACCTCATCAGTAGCGCCAGGCATGGAGACACTGCCTTCCATGTGGCGCATGGTTTCTGCGGAGAAGGAAAGAACCTCTGGGTTGACGTAGAAGCGTGGACCAAGCTCCCGGGATAGCTCCAACACCACGAGACGCGTCAACACCCCGACATGTGCGGCGGTTATGCCGACGCCGGGGGCCGCGCGCATGGTGTCGAGAAGATCGCGGGCGAGGGTTCGGAGCTGATCGTCAAAGACGGTGACCGGTGCACAGGGTTTCGAAAGGCCCGGATCCGGATATCTGAGAATGGGACGAAGGGTCATGATAATTCCTCTCGCCGGTAGAGCGACATTGCATGCGCCTTTGCGGTATCCTTTTGCCATGCAGACTGGACCCGGGCGACCATTTGTTCTAGCAGGAAAACGAGTGGCTGGGGCAGTGGCTCCGGATCGAGCTATCCGGTTGTTGACAATATGCTTTTAGCCGCCATTCTCCTTACGTCGATTACAGCAGCGAGGGCGGCAGATGAGCGATATCGGCGAAGATGACCGCCTGCGCACCAAGACCGACGAAGCAGGTGGCGACATCTATTCCGAGGACGGCTCCATCCGCGCCGATTTTCTGGCCATGGTCGGTGCCGCGATCGCCGATCGTGACGTACTTTTCCTGCGCCAGCACGTCGCACGGCTGCACGAATCGGAACTCGGCGACCTCCTTGAGGCCATACTGCCGGACCAGCGCCTTGCACTCGTCAAATTGCTCGGCGATCACTTCGACCTGACCGCACTGACCGAGGTTGACGAAGCGATCCGCATGGAGATCGTCGACCAGATGCCGAATGCGCAGATTGCCGCGGCGATCGGCGATCTCGATTCGGACGACGCGGTCTACATCCTTGAAGACCTCAACCAGGAGGACCGGGAAGAGATTCTCGCGCAGCTGCCGTTTACCGAACGGGTGAGGCTGCGCAGGGCACTGGACTATCCCGAACAATCGGCCGGCCGGCGCATGCAGACGGAATTCGTCGCCGTGCCGCCGTTCTGGACCGTGGGTCAGACGATCGACTACATGCGCGACGAGGAGGACCTGCCGGAGAGCTTCACGCAGATCTTCGTCATCGATCCGACGTTCAAACTGCTCGGCGTCGTCGACCTCGACAAGATCCTGCGCACCAAACGGCAGGTGAAGGTCGAGACGATCATGCGGGAGACGAATTATCCGATTCCCGCCGACATGGACCAGGAGGAGGCCGCCCAGCTCTTCGAACAGTACGACCTCCTGTCGGCAGCGGTGGTTGACGAGAACGGCCGGCTTGTCGGCGTGCTCACCATCGACGACGTGGTCGACGTGATCCAGGAGGAGGCGGAAGAAGACATCATGCGCCTCTCGGGCGTCGGCGATGAAGAACTCTCCGACTCGGTGACGCAAACTTCCCGGTCCCGCGTGCCGTGGCTGCTCATCAATCTCTTCACTGCCTTTATTTCGGCCTCCGTCATCTCGCTTTTCGAGGCAACCATCGAGGAAGTGGTGGCACTGGCGATCCTGATGCCGATCGTGGCCGGCATGGGGGGAAATGCGGGATCCCAGACGATGACCGTGACGGTGCGGGCTCTCGCCACCCGCAATCTCGACATCCACAACGCCTGGCGCGTTGCCCGCCGCGAGGCCGGCGTGGGGCTCATCAACGGCGTCGTAATCGGCTGCCTCGTCGGCATTGTAGCCGGCCTGTGGTTCCACGACGTCAATATCGGCGGGCTGATAGCCACCGCCATGCTGATCAACATGTTTGCGGCTGCCATGGCCGGCATCATGATTCCGCTGGTCCTCGACCGGGCAGGCGCCGACCCCGCGGTATCCTCGGCAGTCTTCGTCACGGCGATCACCGATACCACGGGCTTTTTCTCGTTTCTCGGCCTGGCAACGCTGTGGCTGCTCGGCTGAGCGCGGCAAAAATTGACTGTTACGTAAAAGTCAATTATTTTCGCCCGACGAGTAGCAGGATGGGATCGTGAACAAATATTATAGCATAACGGAGCTGACGCGCGAATTCGGGGTTTCTACCCGCACGCTTCGTTTCTACGAGGACGAGGGTCTTCTCCAGCCCGAACGGCGGGGCCGCACGCGGCTTTTCCGCGCGGCAGACCGAAGGCTGCTCCAAGAAATCCTGCGCGGGCGCCGGATCGGCTTCACGATCGCCGAGATCCGAGAGATCATCAAGGTCTACAAGGAGCCGCCGGGCGAACTTGGTCAGCTCAAGCTGATGATGAAGCGCATTGACGAGAAGCGCGAAGAGCTTCGCCAGAAACGCAAGGACATCGACGAGACCCTCGACGAGCTCAACAATGCGGAAGAAGCCTGCCTGACGCGGCTCGCCGAAATCGGTGTCGGGACCTGACCGATCATTGACCCTTTCGACCGCTATTGCGCCTCGATCGAGCATTGCTGCGCGAGCGACTGGACGCGGTCATCCTGGGGCGACACCTGGCCAGACTGCAGCGGGACGAGCAGCGATTGTGAGATCAGCCGGTGCGCGGTGCAACCGCAGAAGCGCTGGCAGAGACCGGGATCGTTGTTTTCGCCGCGGCATGCCGTCTCGCAGCTGAGCATATAACCGACGCGGGGATCCGGTGGCGGCGCGGGCTGCACCAGCGAGAACAGATAGACCGCGGAGATCAGCAGCGGCTGGTGTACCAGATAGACGACCAGGCTGTGCCGGCCGGCTTTCGAAAGAAGGTTCGGCGCGGCCTGTAGTGCGGCAAGGCGCGGTAGCCAATTTCTTGAAACGGCAAGCCGTGCCGTGGCAATGCCGGCCAGCAAGGCGGCGATCCAGGGAAACAGCGGCACGTAGTCATTCGAGCGCGGCGGTATTTCCGCAAAACCCAGCCAGGCGAGCAACCGGATGTTGAAAGCGCTGGAATCGAGTATTCCGGGCATCAGGCCGTAGTTGACGATCATTGCGGCGACGATCGCCACCACCGCACCGGCGGTGAAAAGGACGGGCAAGCGTAGGAAGGCAAGACCGATCAGGCTCGATAGAGCAATATTGTGCAGGATGCCGAAATAGATCCATCCATTCGCGAAGGCGATCCGTGTGGCAAGGCTGATGGCCAATGCCGCCCCGGCAACGACAGCAAAACGGTACCAGAACGAGCGCCAGCGGATCTGAGGGAAATGCGCAAGAACGAGACTGACGCCGGCCAGGAACAGGAAGGAGCTCGCGATCACGCGGGCATAGATGCGGAAGAACCCTTGCGTTGCGGTGCCGGGCTCCAGATAGCCGAAAAATTCTAGGTCCCAGCTGAAATGATAGGTCGCCATGGCGACGAGAGCGACGCCGCGCAGCGTATCGATAAGCGTAATGCGGGGTGCGCGCAGCCCGGGGCCGGGATTTTCTGCAACGGTCACTGACGGCCTTTCTCAGTTACTGCGGATCTCGTCCATGATCGCCAGCCGCGCTTCGGAGAAATATTGGCGACGAGCGAGCACGAAGATGACGAACAGGGTCATCGCCATGAACATATAGGGCCCGGCAAACCAACCGAGATAACCCACCGACAAAAACAGCGCCCTGAGCCCGGCATTGAAATGTTTCGCGGCGATGGTGTTCATGCGCACCACCTGATCGGCGGCACGTTCGGCAGCCGCCCGATCGATGTTGGTGTCGTGCATCATCGGCAGCGCGCCGAACAGGATGGTGCAGTAGTTGAAGAGCCGATACGACCAGCCGAACTTGAAAAAGGCGTAGCCGAACAGGAATGTCAGCCCTGCCACCTTAACCTCGAAAGCGGTGCGTCCGCCGTAAGCGACCAGCGGCAGGCTGCCGAATACGGCTTCGACCTGATCCGTCGCTCCCAGCAGCGCGAAACAGCCGCCGATCGCGAAGATCGAGGTCGAGGCGAAAAAGGCGGTGCCATTCTGCAGGCCGGCCATGATCTGAGTGTCGATCATCTTCAGGTCGCGGCGCAAGGAATTGTAGATCCAGCGTTTGCGTCGTTCGGCCATGGCGCGATTGAGGCTGGAGCGCGGGAAGAAGCGGGCGCCGGCACCGGCGGTGATCCAGGAATATAGGGCCCAGAGAAGAGCAAAGAGGGCAAGCGCGATGTAGTCAGCTGTCGTCATGGTGCTCACCGGATGGGGAATCAGTCCATGTTTCCGTCATGCGTTGTTTCCGGCCTATCGGCAAGAGCGGCGGAACCTGGGAAGGTTCTGTGGGTTAATTCCGATAAAGCTGTGACCGGCGCCATTTTTCCGCCATCTTCCTTATTGCGAAAGCGGGCGGAGTTTAATAAACGATTAGCCATGACGGTCCGCTGAGGACTTTAAAATGCGGCAATCCAACGGAGACCAAATGGAAGAAACTGTAGAGAAATCCTGCTGGGGCGTGACCATCAAGGCGCTGGCGGGGTTTGCGGGCGCTTTGGCTCTTGCCTACCTGTTCGGCGCTATCTGATCTTTCGCCCATAAATCCGATTTTCCATTCACTCGGCGTGGTATTCAAACCACGCCGTTTCTATTTGTGCTATGTCGCGGCCGTCAAAAGGGATGTCGGGCAGTCGCCGAAGAAGCCGCCACGCCTGACATAGACTCGGGCCATAACCGTATCAGTGCCGGGATCGCCATGTTTCTTTCTGTATTCGACGTCTTCAAGATCGGTATCGGCCCATCCAGCTCGCATACGATGGGGCCGATGTCGGCCGCAAACCGTTTCCTCGCTCTTATCCTTTCCAACGATTGGCCGAGGCCGATGGGAGCGCATGTCGGAGCGCTGAAAGTCAGTCTGCATGGTTCGCTGGCTTTTACCGGAATTGGTCACGGAACGGGCAGGGCGGTGATCCTCGGGCTGATGGGCGAAGAGCCGGCGAGCGTGGATCCGGACCGCATGGACGAGATCATCGCCGAGGTCGAACGGACCGGTCGCGTGACGCCGCCAGATCATCCGGCCTACGAGTTCCAGCCAAAGACTGACCTGATCTTCGACAAGAAGCAGCCGTTGCCCGGCCACGCCAACGGCATGAGCTTTTCGGCTTTCGATCGGGACGGGCGCCTGCTCCTCAAGCGCATCTATTATTCGATCGGCGGTGGCTTCGTGGTGACCGACACCGAACTGGAAGCGATGCGGACCTCTAAGAAGGCGTCCAGTGATGCCCGTGTCCCCTATCCCTTCTCCACGGCAAAACAGATGCTCGACATGGCGCGCGGCTCGGGCCTGACGATCGCTCAGATGAAGCGAGCCAATGAAGAGACCAAGATGAGCGCGGCTGAGCTCGACGCCGGCCTCGATGGCATATGGAATGCGATGAGCAGTTGCATCGACCGCGGCCTCAAGGTCGACGGCATCATGCCCGGCGGATTGAAGGTGAAGCGGCGGGCACGCGCCATCCACGACAAGCTGAACGAAGAATGGCGCAGCAACCGGCTGAATCCGGTGCTCGCGAACGATTGGCTGAGCGTCTATGCCATGGCCGTCAACGAGGAGAATGCCGGCGGTGGCCGCGTCGTCACGGCACCCACGAACGGCGCCGCGGGCGTCATCCCGGCGGCGGTTAGATATTATCTGCATTTCCACGAGGATGCGACGCAGGAGGATATCCGCAATTTCCTGCTGACGGCGGCGGCCGTCGGCGGCATCATCAAGCACAATGCCTCGATCTCGGGCGCCGAGGTCGGCTGTCAGGGCGAGGTGGGATCTGCCGCAGCCATGGCCGCGGCAGGGCTTGCCGCCGTCATGGGCGGATCGCCGGAGCAGATCGAAAACGCCGCGGAAATCGCCCTCGAACATCATCTCGGCATGACATGCGATCCCGTTGCGGGCCTCGTCCAGGTTCCCTGCATCGAGCGCAACGCTCTGGGAGCGGTAAAGGCCGTTACCGCCGCATCGCTGGCAATCAAGGGCGACGGCACCCATTTCGTGCCGCTCGATGCCTGTATCGAGACGATGCGCCAGACCGGAAACGACATGAGCGAAAAATATAAAGAGACGTCGACAGGCGGCCTCGCCGTCAACGTGGTGGAGTGCTGAGCCGTTTCGCCGCTGTGGAGTGATCGAGCAAACGCTTGACCCGGTGCCCGGATGGGTTTTCAACGGAACCATGGCTCTTCATCTCATCAAACTCTGCGTCGGCGCGGATTCGATCCAGGACCTTCGGGACTGGGTAGCGGAGCGTTCGCTCAATGCGATCGCGGCCGGGCTCGAACCGCACAGCGTCCACACCACGCGAATGGTACCGAAGCGCGTCGAGGAGCTTCTGGAGGACGGTTCGCTCTATTGGGTGATCAAGGGGCAGGTGGCGGCCCGGCAGAAGCTTCTGGGGATAGAGACGTTTACCGGCGGCGACGGCATCCAGCGCTGTCACCTGGTTCTCGGCCCGGAAGTGATTGAGACCGCGCCGCAGCCGAAACGCCCATTCCAGGGCTGGCGCTATCTAAAAGCAGAAGAAGCGCCGCGTGACCTCGGTGGATTGGGCGAGGGCGTCGCGGCGCTTCCTGAAGACCTTCGGCGGGAACTCGCCGAACTCGGACTGCTCTAAATCAACGGATCTTGAGGCGGATCGGCGCCCGGCCGGACCGCATGCCGATATGAAGATGGATATTGGCTTCCGGTTGAGAGTGACGCCAGGCGCGGGCGCCGTGGCTCAATAACATCGCAACCAGATCGCGGGTCTTTTCCTTGGAGCGGCTCAGGCCGACGCCTGCCAGCCGCATGGCGGCTTCGTGGAGAGGGTTGAGGGCGACGCCCCTTGCTTTGGTCTTGGATGCGGGCTTGAAGACAAACTCCGCGCTGTTTTCATTCATTCCCATCGGAAACCCCGTTTACGCATTACTTTTCGAGATTCCACCGCGCCGATATCTCGGCGCGGCCACTTTCCTTTTTCGGTAGCCGCCGCTCACTGGAGCGACGCCCAGCAGCTGATGCCCTTCTTCTTCAGTACGTTGCAGGCATCGACGGCCTTCTTCTGGTCATCGAAGCCGCCGAAGCGGGCTCGGTAGATCTGTTCGCCGTTGTTGCTGTGGGCGACAGTGAAAGGTTTGGCGGAACGCAATACCTTGCCGCCTTTATCCTGCGCATTCTGCAGGAGATCCTGAGCCATCTTCTGATTGGGCGAAGCGCCAATCTGGATAACCCAACCGCTCGGCCCGGAGGACTGGCTTTCCTTCACGGAAGCCTTGGTCGACGAGGTCGTAACTTCATCGACGTTCGGCTTTGGCGACCGGAGCAGGGCGACCTCTTCCTTGCGCTCCGGAATGAATTCCGGGGCCGGAGTGGGTACGGCTGCGGCGCTCGCCATTGCGGTATTCATGGCCTGGGTGATGACTTTCTTCTCGGCCGGTTCCGCCGCATAGGCAACGGCAGACGGCGAAGCGGCTGTGGGCTGTTCGTTATAACGAGCGCCCGGCTTCGGACCGCTGTTCGGCAGGTCGAGGGCAGCCATCTGACGCGCATCGGACGGAGCTGCAGCCGGCGTCGACTTGACAGGAGCCGCCGGCGTCGGCGCAATGGGAGCGGCCTGGGCGATCAGGTTCGAATTGCCGCCGCGGGAAGCCTTCGGCAGGTATTCGGCAACCAGTTGGCGCATGGTTGCGTCACGGGCAGCGCTCGAGCGGCCACCGAGAACCACCGCGACGATCGAACGTCCGTCAAGCTGGGCGGATGTCGCGAGATTGCTGCCGGCGGCGCGAGTGTAGCCGGTCTTGATGCCGTCGACACCTCTCACATTACCAACGAGGCGGTTGTGATTGCCGATCACCTGCTTGCCGAAATTAAACGTGCGGATCGAGAAGTAGCCGTAATATTGCGGAAAGTGCTGACGGAGGGCCATGCCGAGGCGGGCCTGGTCGCGCGCGGTCGTCATCTGGGCCGTATTGGGCAGGCCATGAGCATTGCGGTAGGTCGTCCGCGTCATGCCGAGTGCGCGCGCCTTGCTGGTCATCATCTGAGCAAACCGGTCTTCGGATCCGCCAAGGAATTCGCCGAGCGCTGTTGCTATGTCGTTTGCCGAGCGTGTCACAAGAGCCCGGATAGCCTGGTCTACCGTCACGGAGCCACCGGCGCGGACGCCAAGCTTGGAGGGAGGCTCTGCGGCTGCGTTGGTCGAGACCGGCACGCTCGAGTCGAGGCTGATACGGCCGGCTTCGAGCGCTTCAAAGGTCAGATAAAGCGTCATCATCTTGGTCAGCGAGGCGGGATAGCGAAGACCATCGGGATCCTCGCCATAGAGAACCTTGCCGGTCTTTGCGTCGACGACGATGCCGGCATATTTCGGGGCCGCCTCTGCAGGCGCCGCAAGGATCGAAACCGCCAGGACCAAGGTGAATAAATATCCGAGAACCCGTCCCGGAACCGTAACGCCATCCTTGGGGAAGGATGCTGAAAACATTGCTTTCGACACTGCCGCACTCATCGCTTGCATCAACTTTGCCACGTCCGGACGCTCCCCCGTCGCAGCCGTTGCCGACACTCTAGGAGAACAGCGTTACCAAGAGGTTTATGATGAACAGCAGCTTGCCTCGATGTGCTGCATTTTAGACATCAACCCGTCCGTCCGTGGCGGCTATTTCGCCAGCCGGTTTTCGACAAAAAGCCGAACTGCGGCATCAATATGTTGCCAATCCTTCAAAAGCACGCTGGAGAAGCGATAAAGGACCGTTAGATCCTGGCCGATGTGGATATCCCGCTGACAGTCTCCGCTGGTTGGCTGCTCGCCGGCGCCAGGCAGGAGGCAGCGGACCACGTAGTCAGGCGAATCGGGGCGCTGCGCCGACAGGATGATTTCCTTTCCATAGCCGGAATCAGACCGCAGCCGGTGGATGGTCAACCCGAACTTCGCAGGCTGCGGATCTCCGTCGAAGAGCTTCGAATAGATTGGCTCCAAGCGGCCGGACATGTCGCGCGACATGGTGCTTTGTGAAATCTGCAGGAAAATCAAATTTGAAGACTGGGCAATGTCATCGAAGCGGGCGCGCAGCGCGGAACTGTAACCTTGCTGTTCCGGCCAGGTGAAGTAGATGTCGACACGCTCGGTCACGCCGTTGCGGCGCTGGTCGCGGAAGCGGATCATATTGGCAGGAAGACGGAGTTTGTCCTGACCGATCTGGATCAGGAACTCCTCGGTACTATCGGTGTGACCAGCAAGCGCGATCCTTTCGCCGAACCAGCGGCCGCCAATGCTGACCGCCAATGTCAAAGCAGCGAGGAGCGCGACGATTGCCGTCAAGCGGTAGAGAAACCGGTTCGAGATCAGCGGCATTTCTTCAGTCGTAGCATCGGGGGCTGAACCTGCCATGACGTGCGCTCCATGTTCACGAAAGAAATTCGCCATGCACCGGAATGAGACGGAGACCAGGGATACGGAACGCGGTCCGGCGATTGCGCGTCAGTCTGGAATTTCATCCTTAATGTGGCGTTAACGGCTGGTCGGCGCCGGCAGGGAGGAACAGGTGCAGCTGTTTTTGCGGAATCAATGTCGTCTCGATTTCCGTTACCGATCTCGGCAGGGCGCGGCTCTTCTGCGGGGAGACACTTGGGCGGGGGGAGCCTCTATGCGACCTTCCGGAGGAAGGTTGGCTGGAATTTTCCACACGAGGACCGGGCGGCAATATGGCCGTGACGCCGGCAGCGTCGGATTTGGAGCCATCGGCGGGGGACGACGGTGGTTCTCAACGTGAAAACTGTTACGCCGCAGTTGACGATTTGCGATGCCGCGGCATCGCCTGCGGGGAACCGGTCGTCTTCGACGGTCATGTGGTGTTTGCGAGCTTCCACGACCCGTTCGGCGAGCGCCTTCAGATGTGCAGCGATCTTCCCTAAGGCGCTTTTTCGCACTCGATATTATTGGCCGACCGAGCCCACCGCCGTAGTGCGTCCATCCTGAAGCTTGACCCAGCGGGACGGATCGTCGGAAGCCTGGCGCTTCAGAAAGGTATATTCCGTGTCGGACCAGAGCATGACCTTGTTGCGCATGTTGTCGAGCACGAAATCGCCGTGGTCGGTACGGACCGTAAGGACCGCATGTCCTTCGCCGTTCGGCTGAAGCACCACGGTGATCAGCAGGTCGGAGGGATCGACGCCCTTTTTGATCAGCATCTTGCGCTTCAGCAGAACAAAATCTTCGCAGTCGCCGACGGTACGGGGATAGGCCCAGCGTTCCTCGACCCCGTAGATGTCCTGGTCAGTCATCGGCGTGATCGAGGAGTTGACGGTGTAATTGACGTCCAGGATGGTCTTCCACTTGTCCTCAGTGAGCGTGAGAGGACCGGCATCCTGGTAGGTGGCCTCACATTCGCTCGCATAGGTCTTGCAAAATTCATAGTGGCCAACCGGCGGATTGGCCTGACTGATGACGCGCATGGAGCCGGCGGAAATTGCGTGGCTGCTGCCGGCGGTAAAGATTGCTGCGAATGCGGTGATGGCGGCGAGGCCCAGTCCCTTGCTGAATTTCATTTTTATGTCTCCCCGTTGTGGGAAGAACACTGACACAGAGGGTTTGATCGACGGCAAAATACCGAAGTAAAATCAAACGCTTATTTGAATCGATTTCGCCTAAAATGCTGCTCGAATTTGATTCAAATTCTAACTATTCCGGCGAGCAACTGGTGAGAGGGCTTAATGCGGAGCATTGCCGCGACAATCGGCGTCGTGGGATAAGTTCTTTGACCGAAAAGGCTTTTCGAGGGGATTGAGGGTCATCACCCGCCGGACCGAGTGAAGCGCGGGAACGGTTAAATTAACCAAAGAACTCCGGCGGTCTCACCGATGGACGAGCCGGAAGAGCTTCGAACTCCCAAATCCGGGGCCATAGGCCTCAGAAAAAAAGTGCCAAAAGGGCACATTTTTTGATGAGGAGCAGATGGCGAGGGGGAAACGATCCCGCATCGCGCCATTGTCGCCGCTGTTGGCGAACGGGGGACGGCTCTTAGTGCGGGATTGGAAGGTAGAAAAGCGCCCTGCGGCTCAAAGAAATTCGGTTAGCGCTTCGCGGGACTGGACCGAATTGAATTCGATCGCGACGCCTTCCATGAAATGACGGACGACACGGCCGCGCATGCTCCCGAGGCGAACGGGCGTGCCGATCGACGGACGAACCTCGACGTCGACCGCCGCGCCCGAGAGCGAAAGGTCCATGATGCGGCAGTCATAACGGCGACCGTCATCGAGCGTGATTTCGGCACGGGTGTTGCGCGGTGCCAGACGATCATGGCGGCGATCTTCCGGCAAACCGAGTTCGTGCTTGTTGGCGATCCAGGTGAGCTGGGCGGCAAGTTTTTCGCGCTTGCGGTCGGTAGCGTTGATCGACATCGCAAAACCGTCGTCCGACACGCTGAGGACAGTGCCTTCCAGTCGGCCGATATGGTCGAGATAGGCGATCACGCGCTCACCCACGAGAGGCCGACCAAAACAGGCAAAGGTTACGTCGCCCGGGGACATATCCACGACGCTGCAGGGAAATTCCTCATGCGTCGCCAGCATCAGTCGCCCCGCGACATTGACCGACACGCGCTGAAACGTCCGCTGGGCGGGAACGGCCTGTTTGGCTGGGGGCGGGGCCGACTGAAATGAATACATCTGAAAGAGCTTTTCTCGTCGAGAGTGTACCTGAGATTGATAGCGCACCGCGGTTAACAGAATCTTTTATCCGAGAGGCGAATGCGAGAGAGCGTCAGAACTTACGATCTCGAATAGGCAAGTCCGAAGCCGGCTGCCGAAGCCCGGTGAGCGGACCCTGGTGATCGACAGTGACCGGTACGCCGAAATGCGAAGCCCCACCCGTGAGGAAGGTCCAGCTTTCCATCTCCAGTCCGTCGACCGGGAGGGCAATCGCCGGGAAAGGAGCGCCGCGCGGCAGGAGCGATCCGAAAAGGCGATCGCTCTCCATGCCGTCGGTCGAGCGGAGCGGCAGGAGAAGCATTTCATAGGCCTGGCGGGCGTCGGCGGTCACGGCGACGAGATCGACCAGAGCCGGCTGTTCGTGCCGAATGACGTTTTGAGCGATGTGCAGCGGCTGCTCGGCTTCGAACCAGACCTGGTCAAAGGCCATGCTGCGCAACTCGTAACCGAAGAGGTCACAGATCCGCGTTCCGGCCAGCCGGAAGGCCAGCACGCCCCGTTCATCCATCGCTGCGATGAAAAGGTGAGGAAGCAGGTGGCGCAGCGCCGTTGGATCGATTTCGGTCCGCAACGGAGCAGCGCGATCACCCTTTAGGTTGATCCAGTAGTCAAAGACCGCTCGGGTTGCCTGGTTACGCATCCGCCATTACCTGTCGCATTTCGAGACAAATCGCGCCTCATGCACGACCTTCATCCTTCACGGAGCGAATTTCATGCCACGGCGCAGCCATTACGGTTAAGGAACCATCAACCTCGATGGTGCCGATTCCATCAACCCCGGAATGCTTTCCTTCGGCATGCCGCTCCTATAAGGCTGACAGGGGATTTGCATCGCTGGTTTGAAAGCAAGAGGACAGGAATGAGCGACGAGCCGGACATGGCGGAGGAACGGCGGGAGCCGAGCGAAGGTTCGCCGCCAATCTTCAACCTGCCGCAAAGTCTGGTGGTGACATTGGCCCTGCTTGCCGGACTCTATGTTATTCAGGAATATCTGCTGGACGACGCAGCGCGGGCCGAGTTCATCTTCACGTTGGCCTTCATCCCGCTACGTTACGGTATCCCTTTGGGGGACCAGGATCTCGCCTGGTTATGGTCGCCGGTAACCTATTCGCTCCTCCACGGCGGCGTTGAACATATCCTCTTCAATGCGCTTTGGCTCATGGCGTTCGGGGCTCCGGTCGTCAGGCGCATCGGGACCTTCCGATATGTGGCCTTCTGGATTCTCTCAGCCGTGGCGGCGGCCTTTTTTCATGCCCTGCTCAACTGGAACAACGAAACCCTTCTGATCGGAGCATCGGGCGTCGTTTCAGCGCTCATGGGGGCTGCATGCCGGTTCGCTTTTCCAGGCGACCGCGGCTACGACAGGACCCACGGCCATCTCTACCCGCGGCAATCAATCCTCGGCTCCTTCAGAAACCGGACCGTCGTGATCTTTACCGCAATGTGGTTCGCCGGCAATCTTCTCATCGCCTTTGGAGTGCAATTGTTCGGCGCAGATCTGGGGCCGATTGCCTGGGACGCCCATATCGGCGGCTTCCTGTTCGGCTTCCTGCTCTTCGGATTGTTCGATCCCGTTCCTCCGAGCCGTGTGCCGATCACACAACCTTGATATGTTTTTGACTTAGCTCTAAAATTCGCCGCAGGCAGGGAGTCTTCACTGCGCATCTGCGCCGATCCTTGGGGGAGGGCGGCGTCTCAGCCATTCTGGTTTACGAGGAGAGAGCCATGGCAATAGTCGTCAAGAACATGCTCGATGCAAAAGGTCACGATGTCGTAACGGTGAGCCCGGATCGGACACTACTGGACGTCGCAGGCATGCTGCACGAAAAGAAGATCGGCGCGGTGGTGGTCATTGGCATGGAGGGCCGGATTGCCGGCATCTTCACCGAACGCGACCTCGTACGCTCGATCGCAACCAAGGGTCCCGGCGTGCTCGACCAACCGATCAAATCCTCCATGACCACCAACGTGCATCGGTGCAAGGAGGAAACGACCGTTGACGAATTGATGGGTATCATGACTGGCGGACGCTTCCGTCACGTGCCAGTCGAAAAGGACGGGAAACTCGTCGGCATCATTTCGATCGGGGACGTCGTCAAGTCGCGCATCCGGGAGATCGAGCTGGAGGCTGAACAGATCAAGGCCTACATCGCAGGTTGATCTTACCTTCGTGGCCCCGCCGCCGGGCGAGGTCACTTCTCCTCCTAGCGGGCAAACACTTCCTGCATCCGTTTGAGCGCAGAAATCTGCGCCATCGTCTCGGCATAGCCACGATCGATCGCCTCGCCAGCGCGATGAAATTCGGAGAGCCCTATATCGGCGAGGCGAGGATGCAATGCGAGATCGGGCGGATCACCGGCGAGCCTTGCGCGCGAAATCCGTTCCTGAATGATGTTGAACGCCTGAACCATCGTACCGGTAACTCCGACCCGCACGCCGTCCTTCTTTCGCTCGTCATCAACGGGCTGGACGCTGGCGCTGTGCTTGACCACCGCAGACCGGCCGAAGATTTCGTAGTTCAGGTTGACAGCGACCACGAGCGGCTGCTCGTAGGCTCGGCAGACGGAGGTCGGGACGGGATTTACGAGAGCGCCGTCGACCAGCGTCCGGTTGTTGCATTTCACTGGCTCAAAAATGCCAGGGAGTGCATATGAGGCCCGCAGGCCGGTAATCAGCGATCCGCTGGAAATCCAAACTTCGTGGCCCGTATGGAGTTCTGTCGCCACCGATACAAACGGGCGATCGAGATCTTCGATCGCGAGACCTTCAAGATGCTCCTGCATCCGCTTCGTCAGCCGCATACCGCCCAAGAGGCCGCCGCCGCCGATCGTCAAATCCAGCAGGCCCGCAATACGTCGCATGGTGAGCGAACGGGCAAAGGTTTCCAATTCGTCGAGCTTGCCAGCCAGATAACAGCCCCCTACGAGGGCACCGATCGATGTGCCGGCAATCATTCCGACTTCGATGCCGGTTTCGTCCAGCGCGCGCAATACGCCGATATGAGCCCAGCCACGGGCAGCGCCTCCGCCAAGGGCGAGCGCAAGCTTTGCTTTTGGAGGAGGCTCGATGATCGGGGGACGTGGTGGCTCCATCGTCTGCGCGCCGCCGCCTTCGGCAGGCGCAGCTTGCGGATCGTGACGACTCCAACTCCAGTTCAGCATCGACTAAAACCCTCCAAGCTGAACAACCCCCGGTCTGGCGATTATAGCGCGCGGACAGGTTTCGAAATCGTTTACCCGACTTTTCTGTGTCGAAAAACGAGGCAGTTGCTTATTTGGTTCCCCCGTCCGAATAGACGGCTTCCGGATCGAAATGGCGCAAGTCGTCGGCGATTTCAAGGACAGCGCTGCTGTCACTTTTTCTTACCGTCCGATAGAAACAGGAGCGACGACCTGTGTGGCATGCCGCGTCATGTCCGGCGACTGAAACCTTCAGCCAGACGGCATCCTGATCGCAATCGGTTCTGAGCTCGTGCACCGTCTGGAGATTACCGGATGTCTCGCCTTTCTTCCAGATCCTGCCGCGCGAACGGCTGTAGTAATGAGCGATGCCGGTCTCGATGGTCAGCGCCAGGGCCTCCGCGTTCATGTGGGCGACCATCAGCAGTTCGCCGTCGCGGGTATCGGTCACGACTGCGGTGACGAGGCCATTGCCGTCGAATCGCGGTGTAAAGGCACCTGGACCCTCGATTTCGGCCTTGTCTGCCGAAGGTTTTTCAAAAGAGATCGACATAGGGGTCTGGGCGGCCTGTCAGCGGTTGCGGACGAACGTGAAGAATCTCGCCTGCTCGGCGGCGTTGGTCTTGATCTCGCCGGTGAAGGTTGTCGTGATCGTTTGCGAACCCTGTTTCTGCACGCCGCGCATTTCCATGCACATATGCTCCGCCTCGATCATCACGGCAACGCCGCGAGGCTTCAGGGTCTCCTCGATCGCATGCGCGATCTGAGCAGTGAGATTTTCCTGCGTCTGCAGGCGCCGGCCAAAGATCTCCACCACCCGCGCAATCTTCGAAAGGCCAAGGACTCGGCCGTTCGGCAGATAGCCGACATGCGCCTTGCCCTTGATCGGCAGCATGTGGTGTTCGCAGTGGGAGAAGAACGGAATATCGCGCACGAGCACGATGTCGTCGTAACCGGAAACCTCCTCGAAGGTGCGGCCCAGAACTTCCTCCGCCGACTGTTCGTAGCCACCGAACAGCTCGCGATAGGCGGCAGCGACCCGCTTCGGCGTGTCGATCAGGCCTTCGCGCGCTGGATCGTCGCCTGCCCAACGAAGCAAAACCCGTACAGCTTCCTCAGCTTCCTGCTGGGATGGGCGGACCAGCTTCTCTTTCGAGGCCGGGAAATTCTTCACTATGGCATCCATCTATCGTCTCCCGATGCGGTTCAAGGCCGCATCCGACTGGCTTTATTCAAAGACTGAACAGTGTGAGGGCATCACGACTGATTTTTATGCAATCTGGTGCTATCTGATCGTTAGCAGTGGTTTTGACAAGGCATGCTATTCCCATTTCGGATGGATTTCGTGAAAACATCCTTCCTTGATGACGCCTTGCGAAAACCACATATAGTGGCACAAGCCCCTTTATGGTAGTCCGCGGCGAGCGAGACAATGTGTTCAAAATGGCGATGGCCTTACAAGCGAGCCTGAAATGGACGAAATCTACAGCAGCAAGATTCTCGAATTCGCCGGCAACATCACGCATGCTGGCAGCATGCCGGATGCGGATGCAAGTTCGGAAAAACATTCCAAGCTCTGCGGCTCCAAGGTGCGGGTCTATCTGAAACTGGATCACGGCACAGTCACGGACTTTGCGCATGAAGTCCGGGCCTGCGCGCTGGGGCAGGCATCGTCATCGATCATGGCACGGCACGTCATCGGCGCGACGGCCGATGAGATCCGCAAGGCTCGCGAGGACATGCTTGCCATGTTGAAGGAGGGCGGCGAGGGTCCCGAGGGCCGCTTCGAGGACATGCGCTACCTGAAGCCGGTCAAGGATTACAAAGCCCGCCATGCTTCCACGATGCTGACTTTTGAAGCCGTGGTCGACGCGATCAATCAGATCGAAGTGAAGGAACGGTCCGAGGCGGCCGCCATCTGACCATGTGCGACAGTCCGGATTGCCGACATCCCCAGCCACAGCAACGATCGCGCCGCTCCCGCAACTGGACGGGCCCGTTTCGCAAGACGCCGGGCAGACTTCTCGGCATGGGGCTGATCCGCCTGTACCAGCTGACGCTGTCCGGTTTCATCGGCAATTCCTGCCGCCATATCCCGACCTGTTCGGAATATGGCTACGAAGCGATCGCGCGCCACGGATTGTGGCCGGGAGGATGGCTTACCTTGTTCCGCGTCGCCCGTTGCGGGCCGGGCGGAAGCGGCGGACTGGATCCGGTGCCCGAGCTCCTTGACCAGCGCCTGCACTGGTGGACGCCCTGGCGCTATTGGCGAGGGTCTTCGCGCAAGGCATCGCTGCAGCAATGATCTACGTCGCACTGCTTCACAGCATCGTTCTCGGGGCCGGCAGGCGGGTCGTCATGGCTGACCTGCGCAGGATGGCCGAAGACATCGGCTATACGGATTGCCGTACACTGGTCTCCACCGGCAACCTCGTTTTTGAAGCGGCTCAGTCGTCCGTTTCCGATATCGAAGCGGTGCTGGAAACCGCTTTCGCCAACCGCTTCGGCAAGCATGTCGACATCCTGGTGCGCTCGCGGGAAGACTGGCTCAGGCTTGCCGCGGCCAATCCGTTTCCCGGAAGGGACGGTTCCGAAGTCGGAGTGCGGATCATGCGCAGCCCGCTCGATGAAAGCATCAAGAACTTGCTCGAACGACATAGAGACAGAGAACAGATAGCGGTCATCGACGGCAATCTCTGGGTCGATTTCGGCGGAAAGGCGAGCGAGACGAGGCTTCTCTCCGCGATGACGACGAAGAAGCTCGGCATAGGCACGAGCCGCAATGCCAACACCGTCGCCCGCCTCGCAGAAATGGTCGCCTGACCCGCCGGCCGCCTTTACTAAATCGGCGAAACACACTATCACCGCGCCCGTTAGCAGCCGGGCAATCCGGCCATTTGCCACCACCCGCATTCGTTGGCGGGACTGGACAGGAGAAAGACATGTCCCAATCCGTTTCCCTTACATTTCCCGATGGCTCCGTCCGCGTTTTCGATGCCGGAACGACCGGCCGCGACGTTGCGGAATCCATTTCCAAGTCCCTCGCCAAGAAGGCGGTCGCGGTTGCCATCAACGGCACCTTGCAGGACCTTGCCGATCCGGTGACGGGCGGCGCGATCGAAATCGTGACCCGCACCGATCCCCGCGCGCTGGAACTGATCCGCCACGACGCGGCGCACGTGATGGCGGAAGCCGTGCAGGAACTCTGGCCGGGAACGCAGGTCACCATCGGCCCGGTGATCGAGAACGGATTCTACTACGACTTCAAGCGTGTTCACCCGGATACGCGCGAGGATTGGCCCTTCACACCCGATGATCTGCCGAAGATCGAGGCGAAGATGAAGGAGATCATCGCGCGCAACGATGCCTTCACCAAGGAAGTCTGGCCACGCGAGAAGGCCCGCAACGTCTTTGCCGATATGGGCGAGGGCTACAAGGTCGAGCTCGTCGACGCGATCCCGGAAGACCAGGACCTCAAGATCTATCGCCAGGGCAAGTGGTTCGACCTCTGCCGCGGACCGCACATGGCCTCAACTGGCCAGATCGGCACTGCGTTCAAGTTGATGAAGGTGGCGGGCGCCTACTGGCGCGGCGATTCCAACAACGCGATGCTGACCCGCATCTACGGGACAGCCTGGGCCAGCCAGGAAGAGCTCGATCAATATCTGCATGTGCTGTCCGAAGCGGAAAAGCGCGACCACCGCAAGCTCGGCCGGGAAATGGATCTCTACCATTTTCAGGAAGAGGGACCGGGCGTCGTCTTCTGGCACGGCAAGGGCTGGCGTATGTTCCAGACGCTGACGGCCTATATGCGCCGCCGGCTTTCCGGCACCTATGAGGAAGTCAACGCGCCGCAGGTCCTCGATGCCTCGCTTTGGGAAACCTCGGGTCACTGGGGCTGGTACCAGGAAAACATGTTCGCCGTAAAATCGGCCTATGCCTTCACCCATCCGGACGACAAGGAAGCGGACAACCGCGTCTTCGCGCTGAAGCCGATGAACTGCCCGGGCCACGTGCAGATCTTCAAGCACGGTCTCAAGTCCTACCGCGAACTGCCTATACGGCTTGCAGAATTCGGCCTTGTCCATCGTTACGAAGCATCCGGCGCGCTTCACGGATTGATGCGCGTTCGCGGCTTCACCCAAGACGATGCGCATGTCTTCTGCACCGAAGAGCAGATGGCCGCCGAGTGCCTGCGCATCAATGATCTGATCCTTTCCGTCTATGAGGATTTCGGGTTCAAGGAAGTCGTGGTGAAACTCTCCACACGGCCGGAAAAGCGCGTCGGCTCCGACGAACTGTGGGACCGCGCAGAGAGCGTCATGACGGACGTCTTGAAGACGATCGAGGCGCAGTCCGGCGGGCGCATTAAGACCGGCATCCTGCCGGGCGAAGGTGCGTTCTACGGCCCCAAGTTCGAATATACACTGAAGGACGCCATCGGCCGCGAATGGCAGTGCGGCACGACGCAGGTGGACTTCAACCTGCCGGAACGGTTCGGCGCCTTCTATATCGACCAGAACTCGGAAAAGCGGCAGCCGGTGATGATCCATCGCGCCATCTGCGGCTCGATGGAACGGTTCCTCGGCATCCTGATCGAGAACTTCGCCGGGCATATGCCGCTCTGGTTCGCGCCGATGCAGGTCGTCGTGGCGACCATTACCTCGGACGCGGACGACTATGGCCGCGAAGTGGCCGAAGCGCTACGCGATGCCGGGCTGGTGGTGGAAACCGATTTCCGCAACGAGAAGATCAATTACAAGATCCGCGAGCATTCAGTCACCAAGGTGCCGGTCATCATCGTCTGCGGCAAAAAGGAGGCGGAGGAACGCTCTGTCAACATCCGCCGGCTCGGATCTCAGGCCCAGACGTCGATGAAGCTCGAAGAGGCCATCGCTTCGCTCAGCCTTGAGGCAACTCCTCCGGACCTGCTGCGTCGGATCGAGGCGAAGAGGGCTGCTGCCGCCTGACCGTCAAGCCGGCAGCGCTTGCCATCCGCAGGCGCTGTCGGCTGGTCCTTTTCCGGAAGAGCACGGCTGAAGACTGTAGGCGATGTAAAATTCAAGCAGACCGGCAGAGTTCAATTCTGCTGGTTCGAGGTACCGGCGACTTGCGCCGCATCGCGCATCAGCACTTCGACCTCGGTATTGCCGCCTGCCTTGACGGTGAAGGACCGCTGATAGATCTTGTTCTTGTTGCGCGCGACGGCGAGATATTCGCCCTCTGCCAGCACCATGGTCGAAAAGGCGCTGACGCTTTCGTTGACAACGTCGCCCGCCGCCGTCAGCACCGACCAGGCGGTGTCGGCTATGGCCTCGCCCCCTGGCTGCGATACAAGTTTCAAGGTGATCTGCGCTGCACGATGCTGCAGCACGGCCTGGGTAAGTTTGCCGGCCTCCACCTGGATATCAGCCCGTACCACAGCATTGACGTCGCCGTATTCGGAGACGACGTGATACGTGCCGGCGTTCAGCCGCACGACGGTGTTCGGCTTCACGTCCGCCATGACGAGCGGCCGGTCGCCGTTTTCCCGAACCTCCGACGAATAGACCGAGAAGCTGAGTTCGTTCGGGGGAATACGCTGGTCGGCGCCTGCGACGGCATTGAGGACGAAGCCGCCGGCGTCGAGCACCAATGTCTGCTTCGACACGTCACCGTCGGTGGGCACGTTCAATTTCTTGGTGACGCCAGCGCGACCGAAGGCGCAGTTGACGAAATAATCGCCCGGCATCAACTGGAACGCGGCCGAGCCGCCCTCCGAGCTTGCCACGAGCGGCAACTTGCCGTCTTCGCCGGCAATAGGGCTGAAGACACGCCAGACGAGGCCTTCCTGCATGACGCCGCCGTCCGCCGTCAGCTTGGCGTCGAAGAGCACATCCTTCGCGGCGACGCCGGCGGTTCCATCGGGCATTGCCGAAAAAGCATTGAGCTTCGGCATTTTTGCGGTGCTGTCGAGCTGACGGAAATTCCTGAAGGCATCGTCCTGGCCGAACGCACTGGCGGTGACGCCGAAAGCCATGCTTCCAGCGAGGATCCAGCGTGCCGCGAAGGAAGTGCCTGACATCTGTTGTGTACCGGTTGACTCTTCTTTTCCGAAACGTCACTTGAAGACCAATGCCAAGGCAATTTCAAGACCTTCCCACCGCATTCCGTTCCCAGTGAAAGTTTTGACCATGCAAAATGACATAAAGCTCATCGACTTCCTGCGCGACAGGCATTCCACACCCGTGGCCCAGATCAGGGAGCCCGGCCCATCGCAAGAAGAACTGGAAGCGATCCTCACATTTGCAACGCGCGTTCCAGATCACGGCAAGCTGGCGCCGTGGCGTCTGGTCGTCTATCGCGGCGATATACGCAGAAAGCTCGGAAAGGCGTTCCTTGCCCTTGCGCTCAAGACAACGCCCGATATGGCCGCTGCCGCAAAGGAGGCCGAACTTGCCCGCTTTACCCGGGCGCCGCTGGTGGTGGGCGTCGTCAGCACGGCCGCGGCGCATGTCAAGATTCCCGAATGGGAGCAGCAGCTTTCTGCCGGAGCCCTGTGCCTCAACATGCTGATAGCAGCAAATGCACATGGTTACGTCGCCAACTGGCGCACCGAGTGGATTGCCTATGACGAGGAGGCGCTTGCGCTTCTCGGCATCAAGCCGGGCGAGAAAGTCGCCGGATTCATCCATATCGGCTCCAGCGATTTCCAGACGCCCGATCGTCCGCGGCCGGAACTTTCGCAAGTCGTCACCTATGCAGGCGAAGGCGAGCCCTGATGTTTTATGCGACCAATACCAATCAGCATGGCCTGAAGCACGATCCTTTCAAGGCAATCGTGGCGCCTCGCCCGATTGGCTGGATCGGCACGAAGGGCAGGGACGGCTCCCTGAACCTCTCGCCCTATTCCTTCTTCAACATCGTCTCCGACCACCCGAAATTGGTGATGTTTTCCTCCAGCGGCCGCAAGCACAGCCTGCAGAACGCCGAAGAGACGGGTGTTTTCACCGCAAGCCTCGCAAGCCGGCATCTTGCCGAGCACGTGAATGCCTCATCGGCACCAGTCGCCTATGGGGTCAGCGAGTTTGAAGTGGCGGGGCTGACGCCGAAGATGGCGGAATTGGTCGATGCTCCCTATGTCGCCGAAGCCTATACGGTGCTGGAGTGCCGAGTGACGGAGATCATCCAGCCCAAAGGCCTGGACGGAAAAGGTGCCGAAGCCTTCATGGTCTTCGGGCAGGTGGTTGGCATCCATATCAGCGAGGATATTGTACGGGACGGTCGGATCGACATGAGTCTGGCAAGGCCGATCGCACGCATGGGCTATCGGGACTACGCAGACGGCGGGTCGGATGTCTTCGAAATGACCCGGCCAGGCAGTTGATCCGAAAAAATCTGATTAATTATCGGTATTTCCGATATTAGCCGGCTAATTTTCCCGTGAAAACCGCTATTGCGCGCCGCAATGCACGTGGATGTTAGACCAGCTTCATCGGCTTCATCCGAGATGGTATCCACCGCCATGACGCCTGCCGCCGCGGCCGCAAGCCCGACGGTGCCGCGGGCAAACGAAACGATGTCTGAAGAAGGGGAAGAGACGCCTTCCACATGCCAGCCAAGGCCGCTGACGCGTCTGCTACAGCGCTGGAAGCTCTTTGCGGCGAGTATCCCGGCAGCATCTGCAAGCGCGACGATGCTGGTGTCAGAACCGGAGCGGCCGGCCTTCGCCTCTGCGACCCGCAGAAGTACGTCGAGATGCTGGATGTCTGCGCCGCTGCGTGCACCGGCGAGAAGCACCGAATCGACCCCCGTCCGCACCGCCAGTTCGACGGCGGCCTCAATGCGGCCGGAAGAGAATGGCGGCAGCAGGACGCAGAGTGGAGTAGGCGCCTGGCCCCAAAATCCATGGCGATCTTCCAGAGCCTGCCACGACTCAGGAGGCCCGGTCAGATCGGCGACGATCCTGTCTGCACCGCTGCCAAGTATCTCCACCGGATCGGCAGACGGATGAACCAAGAGCCATGAGCGGATTTTCCAAGGGTTTTCCATGGTTAACAAGGATGGTGAACCAATCTTAAACTTTTTGCCCGTAGCGTATTTTCAACCAGCCAGGCGCGCGTTCTGGCATTAATTATCGGGGCTGGGCGTGATCGTACAGGCATTTCTTCGTTGGGCGGAAACGGCAAGGGCGGCAGACAGGGCGAAGGCGGCCAGCGCTCTTGGCCGGGCTTATCTGCGCTCGGCGCTGACTCCGGAACACCGGCGTGCCGCAGCGCTCGCGTTGACGCATCTTCTCGATGATCGGTCACCGCTGGTGCGGCTGGCACTGGCGGAGGCTCTCGCCGATGCCGTCGAGGCACCCCGGGCAATCATTCTTTCGCTTGCAGAAGATCAGCCCGAAATCGCCTGCACGGTGATAGCCCGCTCGCCCGTGCTCGCCGAAGGCGATCTCGTCGATCTCATTGGGCGAGGTGACAGCCTGACCCGAGGAATGATTGCAGCAAGGCGCACGCTTTCGCGCGGGGCTGCCGCGGCAATTGCCGAAATCGGATCCGAAAACGAGGTGACAATCCTGCTCGAGAACGAAACCGCCTCGGTCACCCGAATTTCGCTGCGGCGTATTGCAGAACGGTTCGGGCATTGCAGCGATATCCGTAACCTGCTGCTCGACCGGGAAGGCCTGCCGGCGGACGCACGGCATATGCTGGTGAACCAGATTTCAACAGCTCTCACCAATTCAGACCTGATGCGCGCTGTCCTTACGCCGGCTCGCATAAGCCAGGTCACGCGGGAAGCGGGAGAGGCGGCGGCAGTCACGATTGCCGGATTTGTAGGAGTGCCGGAGATTCCCGGTCTCGTCGAGCATTTGCGGGCGGCAGCGTGTTTGACGCCTGCATTCCTCATTCACACGCTCTGCAGCGGCAAGGTGGATTTCTTTGCCGGCGCGATAGTAGCCCTTTCCGGTCTGGACGACCGGCGTGTTCGGGCCATACTCGCGACCGGGCGGATGCATGCGGTCCGTGCACTTTTTGAATCCTGCGGGCTGCAGCGGGATATCGCGGTCGTGTTTGTAGAGGCCGTCTTTCTCTGGCGCGATGCCGCGGCAACGGGCGCGATCGACAGCATATCTGCCCTACTACTGAAAAAGTTCCAGCGGGCGGAGATGCAGATCTCGCCGGTCGCCGAGCTTCTGGGCATGATCGAAAAGCTTCATCACCTCGAGATGCGGCTCAATGCGCGCTCCTATGCAAGTGAAGTAGCGCTGGCCGCCTGACGGTTCAGCGCTGGAATTTCTTCGCAACCCAGGAATATCCGTCTTCGACCAGCCGCACCGGCTTTGTCATCAGCGTCGCCACGCCTTCGGTCGTCGGCAAGACGTTCCTGACCCGCTGGATGGCACGACCGGCGAGCGTCTCCTTTTCCTGCTCCGTTACCTCCGGCATTGGTTGCGCCGGCTCGGATGTCGCCACGGCGGGTTTGTCCTGCGGCAAAGGAACATTGGCGACTTCGGACGCCTCCGGCTTCTGGCATACGGCGATAATCATCGGATAGGGCTGGTTGGCATAGCCGGCGAGCTGCTGTTCCGACACCGCATCGCACATCTCGATCGTCGGCCAGCGGTTTTCCACCGTAGCGACGTAACGGCAGTCGGTTCCGGCGTCGTTGCAGCCGAGGATGGTCATTACGATGAGTGCGGCGTTCATGTCGTTTCCCTGTGGTGATCAACGTCACTAAGTCACCAATCTTGACGCGACCAAGGCAGTCTTCATAGATGCGTTGCCAAGATGACCGAATCCGGCAGGAACGAAAGCCAATGACCGTCACAATCGCTCTCGAACCGCCTCGACAGGCAGAGGTCTTGAGGCTTCTGGAGCTCTCCGACGCTTTTGCTGCCTCCCTTTACCCCGCAGAGAGCAACCACATGGTGGACATTTCCAGCCTCGAAGGGCCTGGAGTTTCATTCTTCGTGGCGCGCAACGGTGACAGGGCGGTCGGCTGTTGTGCACTCGTAGAGGCAGGCGACGGCACTGCCGAAATCAAACGTATGTTCGTGGACGAGGCTGCCCGCGGCCTGAAGCTGGGGCGCCGGCTGATGGAAATTGTCCTCGAACGGGCCGAAGCGCTCCATCTCGCGGCCATCCGACTGGAAACAGGAATTTACCAGCCGGAGGCGATCGGACTCTATCGTGCCTATGGTTTCGTCGAGATCAACGCCTTCGGCGACTACATGCCCGATCCCTTGAGCATCTTCATGGAGAAGAGGCTTTCCTGACAGGCAGTTCGGGAGGGAATTCCTCGACGGTTGCCGCGGAGGCAACCCGATCGACAGGTTCCGATTCCGGCCCTTCGGCCATCCGGGCTTCCCGGATCCATTCGCGCCAGATGGAGACCAGCAGCGCCATCAGCACCGGACCGATGAACAGGCCAAGGAAACCCATGGTGCTGACGCCGCCGACAAGGCCGAAGAAGGTCGGAAGGAACGGCAGCTTGATGGGGCCGCCGACGAGCCGGGGCCGCAACGTCTTGTCGACGATGAAAAGCTCGACCGTTCCCCACAGGAAAAGACTGCCCCCGGCGACATAGGAACCATTCGCCACCAGATAAAACGAGATGAGGGTGAAGGAGAGGGGGGCGCCGCCCGGGATAAGCGCCATGATGCCGGTAATGACGCCGAGGGTGACGGGCGAGGGGACGCCCGCGATAAAATAGGCGACGCCGAGAACGATACCTTCTCCAATTGCGATCAGCGTCTGGCCGGTGACCGTGGAGCTGATGGTTGCAGGGACCACGCGCGATATACGCTCCCAGCGCGACGGGAAGATGCGCTCGCCGAGCAGGTCGATCTGTTGGGAAAAGGAGGCGCCGTCGCGATAGACGAAAAAAAGCGCGATCAGCATGAAAAGCAGCATCAGCAGCAGATGGAAAGCACCGCCGCCGGCAGCCACCACCGCGCGATAGATGTTGCCGATGTTGGCGCCGCTGACGAGCTGGATCAGCTCGCCGATCGCGCCGGGAGAGCCGACATGTTGGACCCACTGAACGCCCATCCATTCGCCTGCCCAGGGCAAACCGATAATCCAGGCCGGCGGAGGAGCCCCGAAGCGATTGACCTCGGCAGCCCAGACGATCCATTGCCGAACCTCGTCGATCGTATAGGAGACGGCGATTCCGATCGGAACGATGAGAAAGGTCAGAATGAAGATAATGGCAAGGGTGGCACCAAGCGTGGTGCTACCGCCGATGCGGGCGAGAAGCTTGCGGTAAAGGGGCCAGCTTGCGAAACCGATCACCAAGGCGGCAAGAACAGGGACGACAAAACCGTGGAAGAAATAGATGCCAGCCGCGGCGACCAGCACCAGGAGCCAACGTGCGGCCGAGATTGGCGGGATCAGAGCCACCCTCGGCGCGGCTGGCCCCAGCCACCGCGGCTCCTTCGGTCCATTGCGATCGTTGTTCAGACTCACCCGTTGTCCTTCCTGGTTTCGCGTCATATGGCGTTTGCTGCGCCAGGCTACAAGACTATGCTCTTCGCCGTTAAAAGGAAGCTTACTTACTTGCCCTAGACGCCAGATGCGATAGAAATATGAAATCAGCCTCCGGTTACGGTCGGAATTGCAAATCAACCTTCTTGATGGGGCTTCTCTGAGCCTCGACGGAATGCGGAGGTGTCCGCCGCTGTTTTGCGGCCTAGCGGGACCCACCTCAGGGACTTCAAATATGCCTTCCATGCATACGGTCGACCTAACGAACTGCGACCGAGAGCCTATCCATATCCCCGGCAGCATTCAGCCTCACGGATGCCTTTTGGCTTGCGATGCCGCTGGGGCAGTCGTCGTTCAGCATTCGGAAAACGCTTCGGGAATGCTTTCCGTGCCGGGTGATCTCAATGGACAACGGCTGGAGGAGGTTGTCGGCGGGGAGGCCGCGCACGCGTTGCGCAATGCGCTTGCGACCTGCGACGACCCGGCGCGGCCGGCGCTGAGGCACGGCCTGCGGCTTGCCTCCGGCGCGATCTTTGACGTTTCCATCCACACGCTAAACTCCAAGGTGATCCTGGAGTTCGAACCGGCATCAACCGATTCCGACCAGCCACTCGAAGTTGCCCGAATGCTGATCAGCCGCGTCCGCAACATGACGAGCCTAGATCGATTGATCGAAAACGGCGCACGGCTGATGTATGCCATGCTCGGATATGATCGGGTCATGATCTACCGCTTCGAGGAAGACGGGGCCGGAAAGGTCATCAGCGAATACAAGCGCAGGGATCTGGAAAGTTTCAAGGGCCAGTATTTTCCCGCGGGCGACATTCCGAAACAGGCTCGAGCTCTCTATATGAAGAACACGATCCGGGTAATCTCGGACGCCACCAATCCGCGCGTACCGATAGTGCCGGAGGTGGATGAAGACGGAGAGGCGCTCGATCTGTCCTTCGCTCATCTTCGCAGCGTGTCGCCCATCCACTGCGAATATCTGCGCAACATGGGCGTCGCCGCGTCGATGTCCATCTCGATCGTGATCGACGACGAGCTGTGGGGCCTGATCGCCTGTCATCACTATTCGCCGAAGGTGCTTTCCATGCCGCAGCGCGTGGCTGCGGAAACCTTCGGGGAATTCTTTTCCCTGCATCTCGGTACTCTCAAGCAGCGGCAGCTCATGAACGCGGCGGACAGCGCCCGGCGGTCCCTGGACCGTTTCCTGCAAGCCGCCTCCCATCATGCCGATGTCAGCGCTCTCCTGCGCAACTCACTTTCCGATTTCGGCAAGATGCTGCCATGCGATGGCGTCGGGTTGTGGTTGGACGGCGGTTGGACCACTGATGGAGCAGCTCCGCTTCGTCATTCTGCAGAGGACCTGGCAACCCAGATCGGCGAGCTCTCGGGTGGAAAGATCTGGGCGAGCCATCAGATTTCCAGGGATTTGTCCGGGGTGGTCGCTCTGCCCGAGGACATCTGCGGCGTGCTGGCGATCCCTCTCTCTCAAAGGGCGCGGGACTACCTGTTTTTCTTCCGTCGAGAGATGGTTCAGGCGCTGAACTGGGCGGGCAATCCGGAAAAGTCCTATGATACGGGCCCGCTCGGAGACCGGCTGACGCCTCGAAAAAGTTTTTCCATCTGGAAGGAAACGGTGCGGCAGCAGGCTGCGTCATGGACTTTGAGCGATCGCGAAATCGCAGATGCCATCCGTGCCGTTCTGGTCGAGATCGTTCTGCATCAGAAGGAGCTTCTGGCGGACGAACGCGGCAAGGCGGACCTTCGCCAGCGTATGCTCAACGAGGAACTGAACCACCGCGTCAAGAACATACTATCGGTGATCAGGGCGCTTGTGGGCCATTCGATCGAGGCCGATGTCAGCCTGAAAGACTATATCGGTTCGTTGAAAGGCCGCATTCAGGCACTGGCTTTCGCCCACGACCAGGTGGTGCGCGGCGGGGATGGCGGGGTTTTGTCGGATCTCCTGGAAGCCGAACTGAAACCTTATAGCGAAGGCACCCGCAAGCTTAACCTCAAAGGACCGCGCGTTTGGCTCGATAGCCGAGCCTTCTCCGTAATGGCGCTTGTATTTCATGAAATGTCCACCAACGCTGCGAAATACGGCTCTCTTTCGGTGCCCAACGGACAGCTCGATATCGAATGGTCAAAGCTGGCGAATGGCGATTGTGAGCTTTTCTGGACCGAAAGCGCAGGTCCGCCAGTCAATCCTCCCAGCCGCAGCGGCTTCGGCAGCGTTCTGATCACCCGCAGCGTCCCGTACGAGCTGGAAGGGGCGTCGAAGGTTGAATACAGAAAAGAAGGCGTCACGGCTCGCTTCCTGGTTCCATCCAAACACATTCACGGTGACGATGAACCGATGGAGATCGAAGAGCCGGAAGCAATCCCGGAACCTCCCGGAAAGGCGGGGCTTTCCAAGCTGAACGATCTGGAACTCCTTCTCGTCGAGGACCAGATGCTGATCGCCGCCGATGTGGAAGCAATGCTCGCCGACTACGGAATCGCCAAGGTAACGACCACGCCTTCTACGGCCGACGCCTTCCGCAAGCTCAAGAATTTCACCCCTGACGTCGCCATCCTGGACGTCAACCTCGGTTCGGATACGTCCCTGCCGATAGCCGAGGAACTGATCCGGCGCGATGTGCCGTTCATCTTCGCAACCGGCTACAGCGACAAATCGATCATTCCCTCGACCTTTACAGCCCCTGTAGTCCGCAAGCCTTACGAGGCGGCGGCGTTGATCGGCGCCGTTACCAAGGTGCTTGGCGACAGGTATTGATCAGATATCGAGATTGTCGGCGAAGGCAGCGCGCTCCTGGATGAACCGGAAGCGAGCGTCCGCCTTGGTTCCCATCAGGTTGTCGACCGCCTCGCGGGTGCCCTCAAAATCCACGTCATCGATGGCCACGCGCAAGAGCGTGCGGTGGGCCGGATCCATCGTGGTTTCCTTGAGCTGCGCCGGCATCATCTCGCCGAGGCCTTTGAAGCGCCCGATTTCCACCTTCTTGCCCTTGAACACCGTTTCCATAAGCTCGGCCCGATGCGCATCGTCGCGGGCGTAGACGGTTTTTGCGCCCTGGCGCAGCACGTAGAGCGGCGGCACGGCGAGGTAGAGATGGTTGCCGCGGATCAGCTCCGGCATTTCCTGGTAGAAGAAGGTAATCAGAAGTGACGCGATATGAGCGCCGTCGACATCGGCGTCGGTCATGATGATAACGCGCTCGTAGCGAAGATCTTCCTCGCGGTATTTCGTGCGTGTGCCACAGCCGAGCGCCTGGATGAGATCGGCGATCTGCTGGTTGGCGGAAAGCTTCTCACGGCTGGCGCTGCCGACGTTCAAAATTTTACCGCGGAGCGGCAGAATCGCCTGATTGGCGCGATTGCGGCCCTGCTTTGCCGAACCGCCTGCCGAATCGCCTTCGACGATGAAGAGTTCGGCACCCTCGGCCGTGTTCTGCGAGCAGTCGGCAAGCTTGCCGGGGAGGCGCAACTTGCGGACCGCCGTCTTTCTGTTGACTTCCTTTTCCTTGCGCCGCCGCAGGCGCTCCTCGGCGCGTTCGATCACCCAGTCGAGGAGTTTCGCCGCTTCGTTCGGATTGCCGGCGAGATAGTGGTCGAAGGGGTCGCGAAGCACGTTTTCAACGAGACGCTGCGCTTCGACCGTCGCAAGCTTATCCTTCGTCTGGCCGACGAATTCCGGTTCGCGGATAAAGACGGAGAGCATGCCAACGGCTGAGATCATCACGTCGTCGGTGGTGATCTGAGCAGCCCGCTTGTTCTGGGTCAGCTCCGCATAGTTCTTCAGACCCTTGGTGAGCGCGATGCGCAAACCGGCTTCGTGCGTGCCGCCTTCGGGCGTCGGGATGGTATTGCAATAGGAATGGACCTGCGGGTCGCCACCATACCAGGTGATCGCCCACTCCATAGCGCCGTGTCCGCCGGTCTTTTCGGTCCGGCCGGCAAAGATTTCGCGGGTGACGGTAAAATCCTTGCCAAGGGTGGCAGACAGATAATCTTTCAATCCGCCCGGAAAGTGAAAAACCGCCTTTTCAGGAATTTCGCCGCCGGCAATCACGACGCCCGGATCGCAGCTCCAGCGGATTTCCACGCCTCCGAAGAGATATGCCTTCGAACGGGCCATGCGGAAGATCCGGCCGGCGTCGAATTTCGCATGGTCGCCGAAGATCTGCGGATCGGGGTGGAACCGCACCCGGGTGCCGCGGCGGTTGTGGACGTCGCCCAACTCTTCCAGGCCGCCCTGCGGTACGCCGCGCGAAAAGCGCTGGCGATAAAGCTTTCGGTTGCGGGCGACTTCGACCTCGAGCGAATCCGACAAGGCGTTGACGACCGACACACCGACCCCATGCAGACCGCCGGAGGTTTCGTAGGCCTTGCCATCGAACTTACCGCCCGCATGAAGCTTGGTCATGATCACTTCCAGGGTCGACTTGCCCGGCACCTGCGGATGGTTCTCGACCGGAATGCCGCGACCGTTGTCGGTGACCGTCAGAAAGCCTTCCGAATCCAGATGCACTTCGATGAAATTCGCATGGCCGGCAACGGCCTCGTCCATCGAGTTGTCGATGACTTCCGCAAAAAGGTGATGGAGGGCTTTCTCGTCCGTACCGCCGATATACATGCCCGGACGCATCCGCACCGGTTCCAGACCTTCGAGCACGCGGATCGACGATGCGCCATAGTCGTCACCGGAGGATTGCGCCGGGGCAGGGCGCGGTGTCGAGGGCTCGGCCTTTATGGCGGGCGTGGGTTCGGCGGCGACTGGCTTTGACGTCAAAGGCAGTTCGGCGAAAAGGTCGTTATTGTCATCCATCGGCTGTGTCGGTACTACCTGTCGGGGTGCGGAGGAAGAAGCCATACCCATCTCGTGCTGTTTCGAATCACTCGCGATTCTGCCAGAAACCCGGCCTTTTCGCGATGTCGCGAGGAAACGTCTATGCGAGGAATGCGTTGCGCGGCCGCGAATGGCAAGGCGCTACGGATGCAGTAAACAGGTGATGCCGACCATGTCCACAATTCATTTCGTCTCAGGCACGGTTTTTGCTGGTCTGCTCGCTTTTGTCGGCCCGTCCGCGGCGGCAGCAGACGGCCCGATCAGACCGTTCAAGGACGATCTTTTTTCAAATCAGACAGTGCTGCGGACCGAGGATGGCGGCGCTTACGAGGTGATCGACTACCAGGAAATGCGCGACATCAACGGCCGCGATCGGGAGCCGGAACGCCGCGTCAAGGACGCCTATGTCTCAGTGGGGGTGCGGCGCCACCAGGAGAACGAGACGCTGGCAATCGAAAACCGAGCGATTGATGTCACCAGGGTGGGACAGGCCAAGGGTGCGATCTTTACGGTCATCTTCATTCACGGGCGGGGAGGCGACAGACGGCTCGGGGCCAACGACTATACATTCGGCGGCAACTTCAACCGCCTGAAGAACCTCGCTGTGAACAATGGCGGAACCTATTATGCGCCGAGCGTCACCTCCTTCGGTGACAAGGGTATCGCCGACATCGCCGCATTGATCCGCCATTCCTTCCAGCAATCCTCCGGCCGGCCGGTGATTCTTGCCTGCGCGTCGATGGGAGGCCTCATCTGCCAGGGGATCAGTAGCGACCCGGAGGCTGCGCGTCACCTAAAGGGCATGGTGTTGCTCGGCGGACCTCCGGACTTGAAGCTGCCGATAAGTGCTCTCGCAGGGGCGAAGGTACCCATCTATTTCGCCCATGGAAGTGCCGACAGCGTCTATAAAGCGGAGGAGCAGACAGCGATCTATCGCAAGCTCAAGCGCGCCGATTATCCGGTCCGCTTCGCCTTGTTTCAAACGGGCAGCCACGGCACGCCGATCCGAATGGTGGATTGGCGCAAGGCCTTGAACTTCGTGCTGGGTGCCCGCTGAACTGGACACAACAACCGAAGTCTTTGAACAAACCTCGTCTTTTGCGTACCAATTTTCGCAGGAAGCGTCTAAACACTTGCCATATCCGCGGAGGTTTCGGTCTTGGCCGACAGGATCGTAAGAAAGAGGAATAGCTGCCTATGACGCCAGATGTGCGCCCGCTCGTTGCCGGAAACTGGAAAATGAATGGCACTCGTGAGTCCTTAAACGAGATCAAGGCTATGGCCGAAGGTGTCCAGGGCGCCTTGTCGGAAAAAGTCGACGCGCTGATCTGCCCTCCGGCGACGCTGCTCTATGTGGCGACGGCGCTGTGCACGGACAGCCCGCTGGCGATCGGCGCGCAGGACTGCCACCAGAAAGGCAACGGCGCCCATACGGGCGATATTTCCGCGGAGATGATCGCCGACTGCTTTGGGACCTATGCCATCGTCGGCCACTCCGAACGGCGCACGGACCACGCAGAAAGTGACGAGCTCGTGCGCGCCAAGGCGGAAGCCGCATATGGCGCCGGCCTCACGGCCATCGTCTGCATTGGCGAAACAGCCGATGAACGCAAATCCGGCCAGACGCTCGATATCTTGAAGCGTCAGCTCGCGGGCTCCGTTCCGGCCGCCGCCACGGCAAGCAACACCGTCATCGCATATGAGCCCGTATGGGCGATCGGCACGGGGCTTACACCAACAACAGAGGACGTGAAGGCCGCCCATGCCTTCATGCGCTCCGAACTCGCTGCCCGCTTCGGCGAGGAGGGCAGGCGGATGCGGATCCTCTATGGCGGATCCGTGAAGCCTGCCAACGCCAAGGAACTGATGAGCGTCGATAATGTCGACGGGGCGCTGATCGGCGGCGCCAGCTTGAAAGCGGCCGACTTCCTCGCCATCTATCGCGTCTATGACGGGCTGAGCGCCTAAAGCTCTTCAAGGGGCTTGGAATGCGCGCGGCTCTCATGTAAAGAGCCGCCAACCTCTTAAGTTGCCTCCGCTCCGGAGGCATGGATTTTGATATGCAGACCGTTCTGATCGTCATTCACCTCATGATCGTGCTCGCGCTGGTGGGCGTCGTGCTGATCCAGCGCTCCGAAGGCGGCGGGCTCGGCGTCGGCGGCGGCTCCGGCTTCATGTCGGCACGCGGCACAGCCAATGCGTTGACCCGCACGACGGCCATTCTTGCGACGCTCTTCTTCATCACGTCGCTGGCTCTCGGCATCCTGGCGCGCTACGAAAGCCGTCCGAGCGATATCCTGAACCGCATTCCCCAGAGCCAGCAGGGCCAGGGCGGCGGCATTCTCGATCAGCTTGGCCCGGCGCCGACCCAGGCTCCAGCGCAATCGGGCAACGGCGTTCCTTCGGGTTCCGGCGCTGCGGCACCGGCGCCTGCAGCACCCGCAACGGGCGCTGCTCCGGCTCCCGCAGCCCCGGCCGCGCCAGCGGCACCGACGGGTGTACCGACCGGTCAATAAGACACGGTCGACGCTTCAAGCTCCGGCAGGCCAAAAGCCTGCCGGTTTTATTTTGTGAAGATTCCACAGGCGTTTTCGTCGAGCGGACGATTTGGACTGGCGGAATCACCAATGAAAAGGTATCCGGTGACTCCCATGGCGCGATATGTATTCATCACTGGCGGCGTGGTTTCCTCCCTCGGAAAGGGAATTGCGGCCGCAGCACTTGGAGCACTGCTGCAAGCCCGGGGTTACCGGGTGCGGCTCAGAAAACTCGACCCCTATCTCAATGTCGATCCCGGCACGATGAGCCCGACCCAACACGGCGAGGTCTTCGTGACGGATGACGGAGCGGAGACCGACCTCGATCTTGGGCACTACGAGCGCTTTACGGGGCGTTCCGCGACCAAGACCGACAACATCACCACGGGTCGCATCTACAAGAACATCATCGACAAGGAACGGCGCGGCGACTATCTCGGCGCGACAGTGCAGGTCATTCCTCACGTCACCAACGAGATCAAGGATTTCGTCGTCGAGGGCAATGGCGACTACGACTTCGTCATCTGCGAGATCGGCGGCACGGTCGGCGACATCGAGGCGATGCCTTTCATGGAAGCGATCCGCCAGCTCGGCAACGATCTGCCGCGCGGAACCGCGATCTATGTCCACCTGACCCTGATGCCCTTCATTCCGGCCGCCGGCGAGCTGAAAACCAAGCCCACCCAGCATTCGGTCAAAGAACTGCAGGCACTCGGCATTGCACCCGACATTCTTCTCGTGCGCGCCGACCGGGAAATCCCAGAGGCCGAACGCCGCAAGCTGTCGTTGTTCTGCAACGTGCGGCCGTCTGCGGTCATCCAGGCGCTCGACGTCGCCAATATCTACGACGTGCCGATGGCCTATCACAAGGAAGGCCTGGACAACGAAGTTCTCGCCGCTTTCGGCATCGAGCCGGCCCCGAAGCCGCGCCTGGAGCCTTGGGAAGAAGTCTGCAACCGCATCCGCACGCCGGAAGGCGAAGTGACGATCGCCATCGTCGGCAAATATACCGGCCTCAAGGATGCCTATAAATCGCTGATCGAGGCACTGCATCACGGCGGCATCGCCAACCACGTCAAGGTCAAGCTCGAGTGGATCGAATCGGAGATCTTCGAAAAGGAAGACCCGGCGCCGTGGCTGGAAAAAGTCCATGGGATCCTGGTGCCGGGCGGCTTCGGCGAGCGCGGCGCACAGGGCAAGATCAATGCGGCCCGTTTTGCGCGTGAACGCAAGGTGCCGTATTTCGGCATCTGCTTCGGCATGCAAATGGCCGTCATCGAGGCCGCCCGTAACCTTGCGGGCATCGAAAAGGCATCGTCGACGGAATTCGGTCCCTCAAAGGAGCCTGTGGTCGGTCTGATGACCGAGTGGGTGAAGGGCAACGAGCTCGAAATCCGTTCGGCTGCCGGCGACCTCGGCGGCACGATGCGGCTTGGCGCCTACAAGGCGGCCCTCAAGAAGGAAACCAAGATCGCCGACATCTATGGCTCGACGGATATCTCCGAACGCCACCGTCACCGCTATGAGGTGAACGTGGATTACAAGGAGCGGCTGGAGAATTGCGGGCTGGTCTTTTCGGGCATGTCTCCGGACGGCCTCCTGCCGGAGACGATCGAGTATCCCGATCACCCGTGGTTCATCGGCGTTCAGTACCATCCGGAACTGAAGAGCCGGCCGCTCGATCCGCACCCGCTCTTTGCGAGCTTCATCGAAGCGGCCCTGGAACAGAGCCGCCTCGTTTGATGCAATCAAGAAAACCCGGTGCTCAGGCCCGGGTTTTCTTTCAGGCGGCCTGCGGTACCGGTCCGATATAGGCCGACCGCGGACGGATCAACCGTCCCTCGAGCGCCTGCTCGCGAGCATGCGCGATCCAGCCGATCGTGCGACCGATCGCGAAGACACCCGTAAATGCCTCACGCGGAAACTTCAGCGCGTCGAGTAGCATGGCGGTGTAGAACTCCACGTTGACATCAAGCGTGCGGTCGGTCTTGCGTTCTCTCAAGATTGCAAGGGCTGCCTGTTCGACCGCTTCGGCGAGCCGGATGCGGTCGGCATCAACCTGGCCGGCGGCGACCAGGGGAGCGAGCGCTCCCTTCAACGCGTCGGCGCGGGGATCCCTCACGCGATAGATGCGATGGCCAAAGCCCATCAAACGCTCACCGCGATCGAGCGCCTGTCCGAGCCATTTCCTTGCATTCTCTTCGGTACCAATGGCGTCAAGCATATCCAGCACCGGCCCCGGCGCTCCGCCATGCAAAGGTCCTTTGAGGGCACTGATGGCGGCCAGTACCGAAGAGGTGAGGCCGGCCTTAGTGGAGGCTATCACGCGAGCGGCGAAGGTCGACGCATTGAGGCCGTGGTCCGAAATCGTCACCAGATAGGCATCCAGCGCCGATACCTGCTCGGCGGTCGGCAGGCTTCCCGTCAACATTGCAAGAATGTCGGCGGATTGGGAGAGTGACGGGTTGGGAGCGACCGGCGCCTTACCCTCCCGAATCCTCAGGACTGCCGGCAGGAAGACGGCGGGGGCGGCGAGCAAAAGGAGCGCGGCCCCGAAGTCGTCACCGTCCGGAAGACGTGCGATCAGGGCGCGCACGGCATCGACAGGCGGAAGGTCCGTCAGCGTGCCATCCATCGCCTGCACATGAACAAAAACTTCGCCACGCGCCCGACCCAGAGAAGCCCGCAGTTCTGCGGCTCCGATCGGGCGTTCCAGCAGTCCATCGAGCAACAAGGCGGCGACGTCCTCGTAGCTTCTTGCATCTTCAACGAGCTCTTCCAGCGATATGCCGCGTATGATCAGCCGGCCCGCATCTCCATCGACGTCAGAGAGCCGGGTTTCTGCGGCAATGACGTCTTCAAGTCCGTTCTTCATGGGTGTTTCTCCAATGAAAGAACACAAGGGCAAGAACGCTTATTTTCGCGGCTTTTCCTTGGGTTCGGTTATGTTTTGACCGGCGTTTGGGCCCGATCAGT